>PYJC01000065.1 GCA_003635255.1 Candidatus Poribacteria bacterium
TATTCTTCCAACCCAGATGACCGCGTCGAGGCGATGGATAATCTCTGTCCTTGCCACGTTCGGAAACGGATTGACGCAGTCTGGGTGGCACTCTACAAAGGCATGGTCGATCCAAACCTACGTGTCCGAAAAGCCGCATGGCATACACTCGATGACGGCGGAAATCCGAACGATCCGAGACTCCAACCGCTCCTCGAAAAAATCGCTAAGGAGGAAACCGATCCCAAGTTACGCCAACGCGCACTTGACCTCATCGCTGCTACCCGAAAAGTTGAGGAGCAGAAAGAAGCACTGTTGGGACAGAAAGCACACACCTTCTCTGGACGCTGCGATTGGTGCGGTGCCTCAAACGTTCCTGTCAGCCATGATTACGAAACAGAGTTTGAGACGAACGGCACCAAACGTTTCGCCTTGGTCTGTGGGGCGTGTGAAGCTGCGTAGTGTATCTATATCAGGGACTTTTATGGCGACCCAAAACCAATTATTTGATGGACACACTGATTTCGTTGCGACCCGCGGCGTTAAAGAATATCGAGAGACAATTCCGGTCTGGGTAAACGCGGACGATGTCGTATTAGAAATCGGCTGCGAGTGGGGAACGACGACAACCCTGATCGCACCGCACTGTAAAAAAGTTGTTGGCACGGACATCAGTCCCAAATGTATTGAACGTGCAAGGCAAAGACACCCGGAACTCAATTTTGAGGTGCTTGACGGTTTTGATGTTAAAGCAGCACTTGATCTCGGTGAACCGTTCAGCAAAATTTACATCGATATGTCTGGCATGTCAGGTTATAACTCTCTGCTTGACACAATCGCGCTGCTGACATCCTACGCCACAGTCCTCCGTCCACAGGCGATTATCGTTAAAAGTCGTTCACTAAAACGTTTTGCCGGACGCTGTCACGCGTGGCAGCCCCTGCACAAAGAATCTGAAACGCTTCCGAAACCCTCTTTAACCGATAACTGATAATTCTCACTGCGAGGCAAACCGACAACTACTAAAAAAATTAAAGAAGAATTGGTTTGGATGCAACAAATAGATAGAATCCCGTTTTATTTATCACTATTAAAAAAAATGAAGGGAAATCAAATTGAATGCAACAAACCAGACAACATTCTGACAAAGCCAACTACCCAAGTCTAAAGACTTGGGCTTGTGCGAAGCGTATACCGAGCGTTCACTCCACGAGTTAAACAGTTTTCTACAGTAAAATATCGCGGTATCTGTGCGTGGTAGCACATTCAACGTTTCGGATACTCCCCTCGTCTGATTCACTTTGGATATTGCGATCTGGAAGGGGCAACACATAACCCGTAAGGGAGATTACAAACTATGTTTGTTTCAGTAAAGAGTAAGTCGGGCAAGAAGCTAATGCCGACACACCCTAACAAAGCAGGTATGCTTATTAAAAAAGGCTTAGCGACACCTTATTGGTCTAATGGTATCTTCTGTATTCGGCTTAACTATGTTACAGAAGACGAATACACGCAAGATATAGTTGTCGGTGTAGACCCTGGCAGTAAGAAAGAGGGTTTTACTGTCAAATCAGAGTCTCATACCTACTTGAATATCCAAGCCGACGCACACAATAAAGTGGGTAAGAAAGTAGCCAAACGTAGTGAGTTGCGTAGAAGTAGGCGTTCTCGCAAATGTCCGAATCGCAGGAACAGAAAGAACCGTAATGCGGGGAAAGAAAAGATACCTGCTGGCACGCGGGCAAGGTGGGATTGGAAACTACGAATACTTAGTTGGCTGTCGAAGTTGTATCCAGTCACGCATGTCTGTGTAGAAGATATTAAGGCACCGACGATAGAACGTGCGAGGAAATGGAATACGTCTTTTAGTCCGCTTGAAGTCGGTAAGAAATGGTTTTACGATGAGATTAGAAAACGTTGGTCATTGCTAACACTTCAAGGCTATCAGACGAAAGAGATACGAGATAGATTAGGTCTCAAGAAGTCTTCTAAGAAACTATTAGAATCTTTTGATGCTCACTGTGTAGATAGTTGGTGTCTTGCATATCACGCTGTTGGCGGGGAAAGTATACCTGATTACACGGATATTTTCTGTATATCACCTATAAAGATAAAACGCAGAGAGTTACACAGACAGAAGGAATCAAAGGGACGCATACGTTCACGACAAGGTGGCACTGTCTTAGGTAATGGACTTATTAAAAACACTTTGATAAAGCACGTTAGATACGGTATCACACGCCTCGCTGGTGTCAATGCAAAAGGCTTGTTTTCAGTATACAACTTAGAAGGAAACAAACGTATTACAACAGGGGCAAAACGTTCTGATTTCAGAGTGTTGACACGCCTTAACTTTAACTATAGGAGCGGGTATTCCTCCCAAGCCTAAAGGCGTTGGGCTTCCTACCCGAAGATTAGGTGAGTTGGATATGATTCCTGACGATGTGTACGTACACCAGACAGTAGAGGGCGATGCCGAGGCATTCAACGAACTCGTCAATCGGCATCATTCAAAAATTTATGGGCTGGCATACAGGATGCTCGGTAATTCCGAGGATGCCGCTGATGCGACACAAGAAACATTTTTAGAGGCATACAAGTCCGTTAAAACGTTCCAATTTCAGTCGCAATTCGGAACATGGCTATATCGTATTGGCATCAACACATGCCAGCAATATATTCGTAAGTTGCAATCGAATGAGCGCAAGCTTACCGCTTACACCAAAGAGGCAGAAATCCAAGGGCGTCCCGTTGAGAACGACTCGCCCGAGCGTGGCGTGATTAAAACTGAGCAGAACGAGATGGTTCAAAATGCTATTGATCAGTTACCACCAAAGCAACGCGAGGTCGTCACGCTGTACTACATGCAACACCTCAAGTATCGGGAAATCGCGGAGATCTTGGCGTGTTCGGAAGGCACAGTCGCCTCACGCTTGAATCAGGCACTGAAGAATCTCAAGCGGAAGTTGAGCAAATATTATCTCTAAGAAGGAGGTGTCTCTAATGAATTGCGAACAAACTCTTAACAATCTACCTCACTCGGTAATAGAAGAAAATACAGAAGCGACGGAGCGGGGTTCTGAAGGCGCATCGCGGCGTGCTGTTTTGGAACATCTCCGAACCTGTCCTGAGTGTCAGCGGGAGTATGAAGCATTATGGCACACTGCAAGTGTACTGGAGAGCACAGACGAACCGACCCCGCCGCCAGAATTGGTAGGGAACATTCAGCAACGCGTCCGAACACTCCATCAACGTCAGCAGTTGGCGTTCTTTGCGAATCCATTGGCGTGGTGTCTCGAACGATTGAGATTGAATCTCTCGCCCAAGGTTGTTAACGCCACCACACTGCTCTTCTTTCTCATCGCTTCTGGTTTTATCATGAAGTTCGCGTTCTTTACGAACCCACCGGAACCAGAATCCGGCTTGATGGCAATGAAAAAGACGATGCTTCATAACATCAAAATTTCTACGTCTCCGTGGGCGGTGATTAAAGACACCGAGACAGAAACGGAGGACAGGCGCATGTCACAGCAGTCGGTAATTGCTGTCGAAGGTGAGCATAATCATTTCTTTAACCCAACCCGCACTTCATCGAAAGTATGGCACACGGATACTGTAGATGCCAACGGACAGACAGGTGAAACAAGCGTTGCGAATTACCTGCAAGACACGATGAGCGAGAAGTTAACCGTATTTTGGAATCACATTAAAACGGAATTGTAGCGCATACTTCATAAATGCAAATATGTTGGGCGAGGTCTCCCTGCCTCGCCCTTCATTATTTAAATACGGCTATCCTTTCCGCCGCTGCCGAAGTTGGAAACCTTGCCTACCAACTACTGATAACTGACTGCTGACAACTTCTAAAAAAAATTGACACATAACCGTCTTTTGTGTATAATACTCTAAAATCTGGCATACCGGTAAAGTGACACAAGAGAATGGCTGCATCACAAAAAACATCTTACCAAAAACCGCTTCTGGAAATTTCTGGATTAAAAACAGTTTTCCCTACAGACGACGGCATCGTAAACGCCGTGAACGATGTCAGTTTCTCTATTGCACGTGGACAGACCGTAGGCGTTGTCGGCGAAAGCGGTTGCGGGAAAAGTATCACCGGACTCTCGCTCCTCCAACTCGTGCCATCACCGGGTAGAATTGAAGCCGGTGAGATTCTGTTCTATCGCAATGGCGATGCTGACCCTTTGGACATCACACAAGTGCCGCCGAAAAGCGAGTTGATACGCCAGATCCGAGGCAACGAAATCGCCATCATTTTCCAAGAACCGATGACTTCGCTCAATCCAGTTTATACCGTTGGAGACCAGATCGCCGAAGCGGTTGCCCTACACGAACAACTCGAGAAAAAAGCTGCGCGCGAACGTGCGATTGAGATGCTCGCACGTGTCGGTATCCCCGCACCAATGCAACGCGTTGATGAGTACCCACATCAACTCTCCGGCGGTATGCGCCAACGCGTCATGATCGCAATGGCACTCTGCTGCTCACCCGCACTACTTATCGCAGACGAACCCACAACCGCACTTGATGTGACAATCCAAGCACAGGTCCTCGGTCTCATGCAGGAACTCCAAGTGGAAATGGGGATGGCAATTATGCTTATCACGCATGACCTCGGTGTTATCGCTGATCTCGCGGATGAAGTCGTTGTCATGTACGCAGGACGCGTTGTTGAAAGAGGGAGTGTTGATGACATCTTCTATAGTCCACTGCATCCGTACACACAGGGATTGCTCAAATCTATTCCTGTTCTCGGTAGGACAGGGCAGAAGACTTTACCCTCTATACCGGGAACAGTGCCGCATCCGTTGGCACTGCCGGCTGGATGTTCATTTCAACCCCGCTGTCCTGAACGGATGCCAGAATGTGAACAGATGCCCGAACTTGAGATGATCAATGGGAATGAGGACAATAGCAGACACGCTGTGCGATGCTGGCTCCACACAGACTGAGAAATGTATAAGTCATGAAGTTCCAAATATGCAATAGACTCAGCAGAAACCGGTTTTCGACAGGGGCCCCCACCCGTTACTGGGAAGGGGCGGAGAAAACCGAGCGGGAACCGAATATTTAAAAAAATGGAAAAATTGCTTCAGGTGAACGACCTCCGAAAATACTTCCCTATACAGAAAGGGATCCTCCAACGCACCGTCGGCTATGTCAAAGCCGTGGACGGGATTAGTTTTGACGTGAACCGAGGCGAAACACTGGGTCTCGTCGGTGAGAGCGGTTGTGGAAAGACAACTGCCGGACGCTGTCTCCTCCGGTTAATACCACCGACAAGCGGGAGTTTCATTTTCGGCGAGGAACAGGTAGATCTGGCGAAATTGACGCACCGCGAGATGCAACCTTTTCGGAGACGCATACAAATGATCTTCCAAGACCCACACGCATCACTCAATCCACGAATGACAGTAGCGGATATCGTCGGGGAACCGATGCGGGTCAATCGCACCGAAAAAGGGGCAGCACTTCAAGACCGGATTGTGGAATTGCTGGAATCTGTCGGTTTAAGATCACAGGACATGCGCCGCTACCCACACGCCTTTAGCGGTGGACAGCGCCAACGTATCGGCATTGCGCGCGCATTAGCACTCCAACCCGAACTCATCGTCGCAGATGAACCCGTCTCGGCATTAGATGTCTCCGTACAAGCACAAATTCTCAACTTGTTGGCAGAACTCCGCGAAGAGTTCAATCTCTCTTATATCTTTATCGCACACGATCTGAGCGTTGTTGAACACATCAGCGACCGCGTCGCAGTCATGTACCTCGGCAAAATTGTCGAGATTAGCGATGCTGAAACGCTTTATCAATCACCAAAGCACCCCTATACAGAAGCATTAATATCCGCCGTTCCACTCCCCGATCCGAATGCACAGCGCAAACGTGAGCATATTCGACTAGAAGGCGATGTACCTGACCCTTCGCAACCACCGACAGGATGCTATTTTCACCCAAGATGCCGTTACGCAACCGATGTATGCAAACAAGAGACCCCGGAACTTCGAGAGGTTACACAAGGCGTTCAGGTGGCTTGTCACCACAGTGATACGTTGGAGTTACAGGGAGTTGAGTAATGTCAAAACAAAAAATGTCTCCAGGTGAACTCTCAGCATGTAGGAAACGGCTGGAACAGGTATGGAAGAACCGAGTAATGGATGAAGGTTTGCTCCATCAGGCATGGCATACCGCGCATGAGGTGGCGATGCTGCTTTATGACCAGTTCAACGCAAGTCAAGTCTTCGTCTTCGGATCACTTACAGAACCGATGTGGTTCACAAAGGGATCGGATATTGATATCGCTGTGTCAGGACTCTCCAACGATACCTACGATAAAGCGTACGGAAAGGTTATATATTTTGATGCTCCGTTCAAAATAGACTTCATCAATTTTGATAGGTTGAAGGGGTTTTTCCGAGAACGTGTAAAACACCAAGCGATCCTTATTGAACGAGGTGTGCAACCGCCCAATGGTGTGACAGATGCGTGGCAGACGCTTTATAAACACCTTCAACGACAAGTTTTCCCGACAGAGGACGGAGACATTTACGAAATGAACCGAAAAAGACTCACACAGCGCATCAACGATGAACTTGATAAAATAGACGGAATACTTGAAAGAATCCAAAAAGGGTTGGAAAAAATTGAGATAGTTCCCATTGATGTTAAGGAATTCATCGAAAATACAATCGCAACAGATCTCGCCGATGTCTATAGGGGTATAGAGAACATTTTTCTACGAATTGCACGTGAAGTAGATAGGCACGTGCCGACTGGGAGTAGATGGCATAAAAATCTACTCACCCAAATGACAGAAAAACGACCAGAACGTCCACCGGTGATTTCTGAAAATACATCTCTTCAATTGGAAGATCTTTTGGAATTCCGTCACAAGGTCAACAATATCTACGGCAGAGAACTGAAATATGAAAAGACCATACCGCATGCAAAATCAATTGATGAACTCTTTGCCAAGGTATCTCAAGTCCTAAATACCTTCACTGATTCCCTTGAAAAGCGTGAAGAGGACGCTTAAAATGCGAAACCCAACAAAAACATCTCAGATTACAATTTGGTATCTCATTTTGCTGACTTTCATTGTCGGATGTTCGCGGAATCCATTGGAGGATACCTCCAATTTCTCCAGTGGGATTGAGGCGAAAGAGGCACCGATGTGGGCAAAACAGGTCACCGAGGGCAAACTCCCGCCGCTTTCGGAACGGCTTCCAGAAAACCCGCTTGTCGCCAAAACGGATTTCGATGGGTATGAAGAGCCTGGTCCCTATGGTGGGACGTGGCACCGGTTTCACACGCATCCAGATTTAGGGACATGGAAGATGACGGCAGGCTATGCCCCTCTCATCCGATGGAAGTTTGATGCCTCTGGTTTGGAACCGGGTTTAGCAGAATCTTGGGAATTTAATGAGGACGGCAGTATGCTGACGTTGCATCTCCGTAAGGGGGTCAAGTGGTCGGATGGACATCCTTATACTTCTGCCTCGTTCGCTTACTATTATCAACTCTGTCTTGATGAGCGGCACAAGTACGGCGCACCTGTCTGGTGTAAGGTCAACGGTATCCCGATGGAAGTCGAAACCCCTGATGAATATACAATTGTGATGAAATTCGCGGGTCCCAACTGGCTCGTACCGCTTTGGTTGGCGACAGGCTTTTGGTGGTGCAATCAATACAATATCCCAGCGCACTACATGCAGCAGTTCCACCCTGATAGCAACCCCAAATATACCGATTTTATTCAATTCGAGAAGGAAAATATCCCACACCAAAACCCAGAACGTCCGACATTGTGGCCCTGGCGCGTGATAAAATACGAAAAGGGAGGCTTCCGTGTCGAACTCGAACGCAATCCATATTATTATGTCGTTGATACGCTCGGCAGGCAACTCCCCTATATTGACAGAGTCAAAACGAGTTTGGTCCCTGAACCCCAAGTTCGCGTGCTTAAGATTCTTGCAGGTGAGATTGATTGCCAATACCGCGGAATGGAGCTCCGTGATCTGGCACTCTATTTGAAAGGACAGAAGAAGGGGGACTATCAGGTACGACGCTGGAAAAGCACGGCTGGCGCGCAACCCGCGATCCTGATTAACTGGACCGCGCCCGATCCGGTGTTAAGGCAAATTATCCGGGACCAACGGTTCCGAAAGGCACTCGCTTATGGCATCGATCGCGTAAAATGTAACGAGATCGCATGGCGCGGTCTGCTGGAACCACAGGCAGCGACTGTCAGCCAAGAGGGGTGGCACTTCGCCGATGAAGATGGACAGACCCTCTTTGAAGAGTGGAAACGCGCCGATGCTGACTTCGATATCGAGGCAGGGAACCGTCTCCTTGATGAGATGGGACTCACAGAACGGGATAAGGACGGCTATAGATTGCGTCCCGATGGTGAACGGATTGAGATGCTCATGGATGTGCCGAGTTCTAATCTCAACAGCCAAGAGAATGACATCGGCTTAATTATCCAAGAGGGGTGGGAACAACTCGGTTTGAAAACCCTGCTCTATACGCCCCCCGGTGCTGAATTGAGCCTTCGCCGCACACTTGGCAAATTCACAATCAGTATGCACGGTGAAGCGGAGATGGATCTCTTTACTTATCCCGATTGGGTATTCCCTACTCTTCCCAAGTACTGGCATCCCAAAGTAGGGAAATGGTATGAAACCGGTGGTGAAAAGGGTGAACCCGCTACCGGACCGCTGCAAAAGCTTCTTGACTTATACGATGCGATTAAGCGTGAACCCGATGAGAAACAGCGGCATCAATATGTTCGGGATGCCGTTAGAATTCATATTGACGAGGGACCGTTTCACCTCGGTTCCGCAGCACGTTCACCGTCGCTCTTGGTCGTTGCGAACCATTTCCACAATGTCCCAAACGACGGCATTTTAGGTCCGTGGGCAATTGTAACACCCGCAACCCATTATCCCGAACAGTGTTGGATATCTAAACAATAGTTATTGGTCGTTGGTTATAAGTTATCAGTTAAGAGATTTCCTGTAACAGTTCATCCTTCCCTGGAATATTCAAAGTTTGGGAAAATTGTTACAAAAGAGCCTCTTTAACCGACAACTGACAACTGATAACTGATAACTAATAAAAAGGAGATACACCCATAATTACCTATATCATTCGCCGATGTTTCATCGCTGTTCCGACACTTCTGGCGATTTCTATTATCTCTTTTATTATCATCCAACTGCCGCAAGGCGATTACCTCGACCGCGAAATCCAACGGTTAGAGGAGGAGTTCGGCGATAGCAGTTCGCTTGCCCAAGTCGAAGAATTGCGCGAACGCTACGGATTGAATGATCCCTTATGGAAACGTTACTTCATCTGGATAAGTGGTTTTGTTCGCGGTAACTTCGGCGAGTCTTTTGAGTATAAGCGCGAAGTTGATGAACTGATATGGGATCGGATCGCCTTTACGCTTATTATCTCTGTCGGGTCGCTCATCTTCACCTATATTGTCGCTATTCCTCTCGGGATTTATTCCGCTACGCATCAATATAAATGGTCGGATCATTTCCTCACCTTCCTCAGTTTTGTCGGCATGTCAATACCGGCGTTTCTCTTAGCACTCTCATTGATGGTATTTGCTTTTGACATCTTTGGTGTTCCCTTATTTGGGCTATTCTCGGCTTACTATGAAGGCGCACCGTGGACATGGGGCAAACTCGGTGATCTGTTCAAACATCTCTGGATTCCAGTAATTGTCGTCGGTATTAACGGGACCGCGAGTTTGATGCGTATCATGCGCGGTAACCTGCTTGATGTGTTAGGGCAGCCGTTCGTTCAGACTGCACGGGCAAAGGGGCTTAAAGAAATCGTTGTCGTCGGGAAACATGCCGTGCGGATTGCGATTAATCCACTCATCAGTATTTTAGGGATGAGTCTGCCCGGTATCCTCTCCGGTTCAGCGATCGTCTCAATTGTCTTGGGGTTGCCGACAGTCGGACCAATTCTCTTACGCAGCCTCCTGAACGAAGACATTTACCTCGCTGGCACACTGATTATGATGCTGAGCCTCCTTTTGGTTATCGGTAATTTGCTTGCAGATATTGCATTGGCATGGGTAGATCCAAGGATTCGCTATGAATAATTTTTTATTTTTTATATTACCTTGCGGTTGAATGAAGTGGATTTGGCACTTAGCGTGGTATTGTGTAATCCGCTCTCCACTCCATTACGAGCTACGTTTTTGGTTCTTTTCATTGGGGTAGAAACCTAATAGTTAAAAAAATATGGAAGTTACAATCGAGACAGCAGAAGAGATTGAGAATACAGGCGACCCTTGGACAGATGGCGGGCAACTGAGTTACCGTCAACTGATATGGCGGCGGTTCCGCAAGAACCGAATGGGGGTCATTGCGGGTGCCCTTTTGCTGCTTTTTTATATCCTCGCCATCGGTGCAGACTTCTTCGCGCCCTATCACTACAACGAAATTAACATGCGACTGCGGCACGTCCCCCCGCAACGCCTCCATTTCTCAGTCGAAAATGGATTCTATGTTCACGGATTAAAATCTGTCCGCAACCCAGAGAGCCTTGAGTTGGAGTTCACCAAAGACTTAGTGCAGCGACATCCCGTTGAGTTTTTCTTCAAGGATGCGGCGGGTAGGAGACATCTCTTCAGTTCCGCCGGTCCCATGTTCCTATTAGGCACTGATCGGATGGGACGCGATCTACTTTCACGAATCATGTACGGGGCACGCGTCTCGATGACACTCGGTTTGGTCGGTGTCTTTTTGAGCATCGTGCTCGGCTCTATTCTCGGCACCATATCTGGATATTGGGGCGGATGGGTAGACAACCTGATCCAACGTATCATTGAGGTCCTTTCAGCATTCCCTGACATCCCACTCTGGATGGCACTCGGTGCCGCACTTCCGCCGGGTTGGTCGAGCATCCAAATCTACTTTGGCATCACCATTATTTTGTCGATTATCCGTTGGGGTGGTTTGGCACGACAGGTGCGTGGAAAGGTCTTGGCGTATCGAGAAAGCGATTTCGTTATGGCAGCACGTGCCGCAGGCGCAGGACATTGGCATATCATCACAAAGCACTTGCTACCCGGATGTTATAGCCATATCATCGTTATCGCAACACTCGCGATTCCCGGTATGATTTTGGGGGAGACAGCACTGAGTTTCTTAGGCTTGGGGATCCGGCCGCCGATGACGAGTTGGGGTGTGCTATTAGAAGAGGCACAGCGCGTCACCGTTCTGCTCCACTACCCCTGGCTCATTTTCCCAGCCGTGCCGGTACTCGTCGTTGTCATCGCCTTTAACTTCTTAGGAGATGCCCTCCGCGATGCCGCAGATCCATATTCAGATTAATTAATTGCTCATGGACTGCTGCGTCCGTTTGCTTCGCATTGTTCCGCAAGCTTCTATAGGCTTGCGCAGAATGCAGGTTTCCTGATAAGTCTCGACTGGTTTACCTACTTGGACCCCGTATGGGATCCATCTGTTTGAGATAGCCTCAAAACCCGTAGCCCGTAATGTAATGGAGGGCGGATATACGCAAAGGCACTTCATTTATCCAACTAACCTGACCGAACCGCAAGGAAAAATTAAAAAATGCCAACAAAAACAGACCTTGGATTTTTTGCAACAGACGTTTCGTTCACAGACAAATCCGCAATCGTAACTGGCTCCAGCCGCGGCATCGGGCGCGCAATCGCCATTGAATTGGCGCGCCAAGGTGCTGACGTGCTTATCAATTACAACCAAAACCGAGATGCCGCCAAAGCCGTGCAGCAAGAAGTAGAAGCACTCGGCAGAAAAGCCGTTATCATTCAAGCCGACATCAGCGACCTTGATTCACACGAGAGACTGCTTGACACCGCACACGATGCCTTCGGGAAAGTGGACATCCTCATCAACAACGCTGGTATCACGCGTATTGCTGATATTCTTGAGGAGACACCCGAACAGTTCGACCTGATTGTCAACACCAACCTCAAGGCGACTCACTTCCTTACACAACGCGTCGCAAACTACATGGTCGCAAACGAGGTCCGAGGATGCATCATCTATACACTCTCGATTTCCGATACGGTGGCATCTGACAACCGGACAGCCTACTGTATCTCAAAAGCGGGATTGGAGATGAGCATGCGCGCCTTCGCCGGACGTTTAGCACAGTACGGCATTAAAGTCAACGGCATCGCTGCAGGTGTGATTAATACAGATCTCTCGCGTGTCCGTATTCCAGACTATGAAGAAGCAGCAGAGAAAGGTTACATCTTTATGGTTCGCGCGGGCGCCCCTGAAGATGTCGCACATGCCACCATTTCTGCGATGAAGCTTTACGATACAGGGGTCGTTATTCCCGCTGCCGGTGGCGTGATGACGCCACTGTTGAATCTCAGATCTATGGCGGAGTTAAATATGAATAAATCTTAGAGGGGTTGTTAGAACGTCCGTTATTCTGTCTTTAAATTCCAGGGATTTTTGTGGTACAATGGTTAGTAGGAGCGTTGAGAGTATAGAAGCAGAAAAATATTTTTTAAGGAGATAACTATGTCAGAAAATATTAGAATCTCCATGTTTGAAGTTGTGGGCAGCCCTTTTTGCGTTGCTTCCGATGATGGGGAGAAGGTTCATAAGCACCTTGACGCTGCGCTGAGGGCGAATCAAGCGGTTGTCCTATCGTTTCATAATGTTACGGCACTAACAACACCTTTCCTCACCGCCGCGATCGGGGAATTATATGGAACGTTCAGCGAAGAAAAAATTCGGTCTCTATTGAAAGTGGAAGATATAGCACCAGACGACCTTGCCTTTCTCGAACGCGTCGTTCGCAATGTCAAATTATATTTTAAAGACCCCCAAAGATTCAATCAAATATTTCAAGAGGTCTTAGGGGATGACGACGATGAGGTATAAAACAGGCGAGATCCGTCACTATAACTTCACCGCACAAGACAAACTGTTTTTGGATGCTAATATCTGGTTATATCTATATGGTCCGCCGAAACCGAGATCTTATTGGAGGCCTATCTACACAAGCGTCTTTAGCCGTATGGTGAGAGCAAAAAGCCGAATTTATATTGATGTGCTTGTTGTTTCAGAATTTATCAATGCTTATGCCAGAATGCAACAGAAAATTGTTGCCCCGCATATTAACACCTTTAAAAATTTTCGCAGCAGTCCATATTTTAAACCAGTTGCCGAAGATATTGCCGAAGATGTTGAGTCAGTTCTGAGCCATTGTTCAAAGACAGAAAGCGGCTTCACAGCGTTGCCAATGGATGACCTAATCGCTGATTATATCAGTGGTAATTTCGACTTCAACGATCAGGTCATAACTGAGATATGTAAAAACAACGGATTCACCTTAATAACAAACGACAGCGATTTCAAAACTCAGGATATCCCTATCCTTACTGCGAATTCTAATCTGCTTTAGTTGGATACAGAATAACAAAGGACAATCTCAATTGTTCCGCCAACTGTAACGCAATTTCCCTTAACATCACATCAAACCCATTACATAATCCCAATATCCCGTAATATTGACTTTTTGATTTTGCAGACCATCGTATACGCTGGATCGAAGACGTTACCCATGTCATACTCTACAGTTTGCCCTAACAAGATGTGTGCCGCAGATTTCTCCAAACCGAGTTCACCCAACCACCGAAGAAGTTCGGTCGTTGCGTGTTGCACTGCCTGATCTAACGGACGTGCGTTGCCCGCTGTTAGGATATAATCACTATTTTCGGCACGGGGCCAGTTGATGCTCTTGCCTTTCAGCACTTCAACCGTAAATTGCACATCGAAAGAGATTTCGATACCGGTCCCAACAATCTCACCGTCGCCTTGCACAGCGTGTCCATCACCGAGATAAAACAGCGCACCGGGAACAAAGACAGGAAAGTAGACGGTGACACCCTCTTTAAAACCGCGATAGTCCATATTACCGCCATGTGTAGAAGAAGTCGCTGTCGAGATTGCCTGTCCGCGCGGTGGTGCAACACCGAAACACCCGACCATCGGCTCAAGTGGCAACGTGAGTTTACCCAACTGCGTCTCTGGTGTCACCAACGTCGCCGTCCACTGCTCCACATCCACATGCCACTCTGCGAGACCACCTTCCGGCATCTCAGACGCTACATAGTGCGGATCCAGCACGTTCGGCGCAACGACCATAGCTGTCCGCCCAATAGAACGATTCGGAAGGATCCGGTCAAAATGAACGGATAGCGTATCCCCTGGTTCCGCCGATTCAATATAAAAAGGACCCGTCTGTGGGTTGCCTCTTTCGGTTACTTGCGTATCGTTGGCATCGTAGCCTGCATTATCCACAGTGGTTGTAAAAACGGTATCGCCGCTCTCAATGTGTAGCACCGGTTCATGCGTGCCAATTGCTGTGTAATAGACCGTCGGTTCAAAGTGATGTGTCGCCATTTCTGAAGTTCCTCTCTTGCTTTTTAAGGTGACTGGGGCAGTTTTGTGAACAATATATCACGTTTGGAAGGTCGCGTCAAGATATAGGCATTTGGTTTTAGGATCCAAAAAACATTTGACATGCCTAAACCGCTGTGTTAAACTCTTAAAAAATTTAAAAAATCCAAACGAAAAGGGTCCATCATGAAACAAATCTTTGAACGCACAAATAGTGTGGTTTTGGCAGTTTTTGCCATTTTTATCTTTCTCGCGAACGCCAATGCCCAACACGACTGGACAGAACAGGTTGCCGCCTATAAACCGATGGTGGTGAATGTCGAAACCTCCTCAGAGGTTGTCTTTGAAACGGAAGTGAAAGGCACAAATTTTGCCACCGGTTTTGTTGTTGATGCAGAACGTGGTATTATCGCTACAAACCGCCATGTCACCGGCAGCAGCCCCTCCTACGTCAAAATCAACTTTCATGACGGTAGTTTTACGGAAGCACGGATTCTTTACTACGATCCAACACACGATTTCGGGTTTTACCAGATTGATCCTGCTGAAGTCGATTTTGAACTCCAAGCCGTTGAACTCGGCGAATGGGAGGCACTCGCGCTTGGGGATGAACTCCTGCTCATCGGGAATAACGAGAAAGAGGAATATACGATCAAATTTGGAAGGATTACGAACCTGAATGTTAACAAGGGGGATCGGCATTCGAGTTACATCCACACCACGTTTGACCGGACAGGCGGCTCCAGCGGAAGTCCCGTCTGGAATACCGCAGGACAAGTGATCGCGATTCACGCACGCGGCACAGATACTTCCAGTTTTGAACTGCCAATTGATTATCTCTACGATGCACTTGAATTGATTCGGAACAGTGTCCCCATCCAACGCGGAGAGATCGGTGTGGACCTCGAACTCGTCTCTATCGGTGAAGCCATCAAACACTTCAACTTCCCCGCTGAGTTGCGAAAAGAGATCGGTCCTTCGAAAGCCGGGACACCAAAGGTCATCCAAATCGAATCCATTGTACCCAGAACTACCGGTGAAGCCGACCTTCGCGCATCCGATATTATCTATCGCATCAATAACGAGATCATCAAAGATGACCTCTATACCTTCGATGCTGTCCTGAATCAGAACGTTGGGAAAAGCGTCAATTTGGACATCTATCGGAACGGAGAAAATCTAAGTATTGATATCCCTGTGGAAGACTTGGAGGCAAAGAAGGTGACTCGCTTCGTCAGATTTGGTGGGGCAATTTTACACGATATTACACCACAACTCCGCCGTATCCTCTTCCTTGAAGCCGACGGGGTCTATTTACCCCACGCAGAGAGGGGGAGTAGTTTCTCGCGGGTCGGGGTCCAAGAACGGAACGGCAACTCTAAAATTGTAATCCTCGATATAAACGGAAAACAGATCCGCAATCTCGATGATTTCATTGAGGCGTGCAAATCAATTACAGATGGGCAGCACACCTACGTTGTTGTCCGAGATTTCAATCTGTTCGACAGTTCACCAACACCGAAGAGTTTAACGGTCAACCTCAAATTTGGTCCACTACAACAGTTTGAATGGAATCAAGCGGAATTGGACTGGAAAGAGGTAGGTGGTGAATAGCAGTCAGCAATCATCAGTCGGTTATTAGTTAACAGAGACGTTTGTTAAATAGGACTTACGCAGCCCCCTTGCAGGCGGGGTTTAAAACCCCGCCTGCAGTGTGGAATACGTAACTATCATAGAAAATGCGTAAGTCCTGTTAAATCCAAATCTCTTTTAACTGATAACTGATAACCGATAACTGACGACTATTCTACTGAAAACTGAGGGCTAACGCAATGAAGTCGGATGCGGAAGGTTTCTCAAAAATGTGGGCGTAGTTGATCTGTATGCTTTTCCAAGCAAACCCTATCCCGGCTGTAAATGCCCCGTTTGAAAAGCCGAATCGGATAGGGGCAATAGGGAAGCGATCCCACTCAGCACCGATGTACAACTCTGGGATTTTACCTTCGGTAGAGAGGGCGACATCCGCTGAAAATTGATACCCAGCGTAGCGATAGGCAGCACCGAGCGTGAGCCATTGAAGACCGTAACCGTCAAGATTCTGCGCGAGGCACCCGAATTTGAGATTCGGACGCGGTTTAAAAAGCAAACCGATGTCGTAGTTGGTCTGATACCCGAAAAATTGATAGACATCCGAGGGGTGTCTTCGCTTAAACTTAAGACTTAATCCCGCTGCGAGATACGGACCGAATTGGCGGGCGATGCCGTAGTAGTTGAAATCGGGAACACCACTGTCAACACCGATAGCGATTTTGTTGCCCCAGAAGAGGCTGTAACCGCGGTAACTATAGCCGACACCTTTCGGGTCGAACCGATAATCGTCTCGGTTGTAGAACTTATTGACACCGAAAAGCTTCACACCTTGCCACTGGATGAGTCCGGCAGGATTCCAGAAACCGGCAGCAGCATCATCAGCGACAGCGGTGAAGGCATTGCCTATCCCTAACGCACGCGCACCGACATAGAGCGGTCGCGCCGATTCAAATGGGAATTCTGTCTGCGCGTATACGGGTGTTATCAGCCACAGAAGACATAGGACAATGTAGGTAATTTTCATTACGGGTAATTTAGCATGAAATACCCAATATAGCAAGGGAATGGTTGTCAGTAATCAGTTTGCCTCACAATGAGAGAAAATCGTACTGATAACTGACAACTAATAAACATGCAAAACACGCCATCTGGCACGCTTTACCTCGTTAGTACACCGATCGGGAATTTAGAGGACATCACCCTGCGCGCACTCCGTACCCTTAAAGCAGTAGACCTCATCGCCGCTGAAGATACACGTCAGACACGCCGCCTGCTAACGCACTACAATATTCAGACACCCCTAACAAGCTACTTTGAAGGAAACCAGCAAGTGAAGACGGACAAACTCATTGAACGCATGAAAACAGGTGAAACAATTGCGCTCGTTTCAGATGCTGGCACGCCTATTATTTCAGACCCGGGGTATCCACTGCTGCGTGGATGCATCGACGCGGAGATCCCTATCGTTCCAATTCCCGGAGCATCAGCAGTTATCACAGCGGCATCTGTCTCAGGATTACCCCTGCATAATTTTATTTTTGAAGGGTTCCTCTCTCCAAAATCCGGAAAAAGAAAGCGTCAATTAAGTGTACTCACTGACGAAGAGAGAACGTTAATCTTTTTTGAATCCCCGCACAGGCTCAACCGTTTCCTTGAAAATGTCCTTGAAGTGATGGGTGAACGCGACATCGTCGTTACGCGTGAGTTGACAAAAAAATTTGAAGAGATATTCCGGGGGAATGTCACTGAAGCACTGGAGAGATTCCAGAATGCTGAGCCACGCGGGGAATTTACGATCCTTATTGCTGGAAGAAGGAGAAAAGATGACAGTTGATGGAATCAGGCAAATCGCCGTTATTGGCGCAGGGCTGATGGGACACGGCATCGCACAAGAGTTCGCATGCACAGGCTACCGCGTCCTTATGCACGATGTTACCGACGAACACCTTGAAACCGCACGTATCCAGATTGAGAAAAACCTCAATATACTCGCCGAAAACACCGTTATTGAACAAAAGAGTATTGCGCCAACGCTGCAGCGCATTCAAACCGCTACTGAACTATCGGCAGTCGCCGAGAACGCTGATTTTGTCGTCGAAGCCGTCACCGAGAATTTGGCATTAAAACAACAGATATTTGAGGAATTAGATGCGATCTGTCCACCGCACACAATTTTAGCAAGCAATACAACCGCATTGATGCCAAGCCAGATCGGTGTAAATGCGAAACGCAAGGATCAGATACTCAACACCCACTATTTTAATCCGCCTTACCTGATTCCGTTGGTCGAACTCATTCGCAGCCCTGATACCTCCGATGAAACGGTCGCTGTGACTTTTGACCTCTTAACGGCAATCGGAAAAACGCCTGCGATTATTGAAAAAGAGGCACTCGGTTTCGTCGGACCGAGATTACAAGCCGCCCTTATTCGGGAGGCATTCGCAATCGTAGAACAGGGCATTGCCAGTGCTGAAACCGTTGATCTCGTCGTGCGGAACAGTTTCGGACGCAGACTCAGCGTCGCCGGTCCCTTTGAGGTCTTTGAACTCGCAGGGTGGGACCTCGTGCTTGCCGCCTTTGAAGAACTCTATAAAGACCTTAACAGTTCCGAGGACATCAATCCACTCCTCCGACAAATGGTTGAAGCTGGCAAACTCGGTGTGAAATCTCAGGAAGGCTTCTACAGTTGGACAGATGACAAGATACAGGCACTTCGAGACCGGATGAATCGCGCATTGATACGGCAAGCAAAGTAGTAGGCAGACTCCGTTCTGCCGTCCACACATGCAAAGTAAGATATTAGACAAACTCCGCTCGGTTTCCGTCCACAAAAAGCGTTTTTTTCTCTTTTTGCCTGTAGTTCTGGTTGGGCTGATTGTTCTCGGAGTCTATCATAGACAGATTTGGGAATATCTCCTTGAACTCACTGCTGCTTTTCAGAGTATTGAAACGGCACGTGCGTACATCGCCGGTTATGGCGCGCTCGCACCTGTTATATCAGCGATTCTCATGATCTTTCAGAGCGTAATCGCACCGCTGCCGGCGTTCCTGATTACCTTTGCAAATGGATTACTATTTGGCGTTTGGTGGGGCGCGGCATTATCCTGGAGCAGCGCGATGCTCGGGGCTGCACTTTGTTTTTTTATCGCCCGTCTCCTCGGCCGACCGGTCATCGTTAGGTTGTTAAATGAATCCGCTGTCAACACGTCTGACCGGTTTTTTCAACGATACGGCAAACATGCAGTGCTCATCGCCCGTTTAATTCCTGTTATCTCTTTTGATGCTATCAGTTATGGGGCGGGCCTCACCGACATGCGGTTTTTAGGATTTGCTATCGCCACCGGAATCGGGCAACTGCCAGCGACGCTACTGTATTCCTACCTCGGTGATCGCGTGACACGGAGTATCAAAGCACTGTTTTGGGGATTCGGACTCGTTATATCGGTTTCGATTATAATCGGACTTGTAAAACAGCGAGAAAAGGCATAGGCACAGTCCGCGTGCCATACACAAAAAACTATTATGACTATGAAACTATACCTCATTGCTTCCCTCAGTTTTGCGATGATCGCATTTGCTTGTCGATCAACAGAACCACAAAGCTTCAAACAGAAACAGCAGAGATACCCTCGCGTCCGGGCGGCCTTTGCGGAAAAAGACAGCCAACTCCGCAGCCTGTTCGCAGATCACGGTATCCCCTATCCACCACAGAAACTCTTTATCCAAGTTTTCAAACAGGAGAAAATCTTGGAAGTCTGGGCGTTTTCAACATCTGATGCCGTTTTCAAGCTTGTGAAACGCTACGCTATCTGCCGCACATCAGGAAATTTGGGACCCAAAAGACGCGAAGGCGACTTGCAAATTCCAGAAGGTTTTTATCACATTGATAGATTTAACCCGAAAAGCAACTTTTATCTATCGCTTGGCATTAATTATCCGAACCAAGCGGATAAGATTTTGGGCAAAAAAGGTGAACTCGGGGGTGATATATTTATACACGGCGGATGTGTCACGATCGGCTGTGTTCCAATCACTGATGAATGTATTAAGGAAGTCTATTGGTTGGCGGTGCAGGCGAAATCAAACGGACACTCAAAAATCCCTGTGCATATTTTTCCAACAAAATTGGACGATCGTACAATGACGCGCTTAAAAAATACTTTTCCAAATAACGACACCCTGATAAACTTTTGGAAAAATCTGAAAATCGGATATAATTGGTTTGAACAGTCCCAGAAATTGCCAATGATCTCAATAAATCGGGACGGCACATATCAGTTCTCGGATTCTTCAGAAGAATAAGAGGAGATTCAAAATGGTTCGTATAGGTGTAGTCGGAGTGGGTGGCATGGGAAACGGCCATTGCAACGCGCTCCCTAACGTTGAAAATTGTGAATTTGTAGGCGTGGCGGATCTTCGCTTGGAAGCGGCGGAAGCCGTTGCTGAGCGACTTCAGATTCGCGCCTTCCAAGACTATCAGGAATTATTTGCTGTTGTGGACGCTGTCGTCGTCGCGACACCCCCTGTTGCACATACACAGGTCGTCATTGATGCAGCGGAGGCGGGCGTGCATGCCTTCTGTGAAAAACCGCTCTCCTTGACACTCGCTGACGCAGATGCGATGATTGAAGCATCGGATAAGGCGGGCACGCATCTGATGGTCGGACAAGTCCTGCGCTTCTATCCTGTCCATGAGCTCGGTAGACAAATGGTGGACAACGGCGACATCGGAGACATTACCTACATTGAAACCGATTATACGGGGCCCTATAATGCCCCGCGCGGCCGACCCGAAAGCTGGTACGGCACTGTCGGTGGACTCTTGGAAAACGGCATCCACAAATCTGACCTGATTAACTGGTTCGGTGGCACTGCACTGACGGTCGCTGCTGAGGTCGGAAGTTTCTCCGGACACGACGATTGGGAAGATTACACCGTCTCACTCATCCGATACGATTCAGGGGCGGTCGGTATTTTACGGTGGGGCGGTTTCCTCGGCGCACGCGGCACCAACGATACGATTATTGACGGTTCCGAAGGATCACTCCGTCTGAATATGTCAGCCGATCTCGCCTATCTCAAAAAGCGCGGCGGCGACTGGGAAGAAATCGTTCCAAATCGCGAGGGACCGCACGGCGTCGTCGGTGAATTAACCCATTTTGTTGATTGTGTCCGAGAGAACAGAACCCCGATGATTGACGGTAGAGGTGGAAAACACGCCGTAGAAGTCGTTTTGGCAACCTACCAATCGGCGAAAGAGAAAACCAAGGTCACATTACCGATGGAGGAATAGAAGGGCGCGGCTGGAAGGCTGGAAGGCTGGAAGAATGGGAAAGAGCCCAACTTTCCAACCTTTGAGCCTTCTAACCTTCCAATCTTCCAACCTTTAAAGCCTATGCTCTTCCTTGTTCTCAACATCATCCTGCTCTCAGGCTTTGGGCTTTTCCTCAAGCATGCCAAAAACAACCAGCAACGCCTAAACCCTATCGGCTTTGTCAACTACCTCACTGCGTTCTTTATCAGTATCTGGGTACTCTCTCAGGAATCAGACTTTGAATTCTCAAAATTGACCTTCGCGTTAGGCATATCAAACGGCGTGACGTATGCGCTCGGATTTGAGTTGTTCACTATCGGTATCCAACTCAGTGGGATTGTTGTCACGGCAGCACTCGTCAGACTGTCGATTGTGATACCAATTCTGGTGGCGATGATATTCTGGCAAGAGATCCCGAACCTATGGCAGACCATCGGACTTATCTTGACTTTCGCTGCGATTCCACTCCTCAGCCAGCGGGAAAAAGAACCGACTTATGCATTCACTCCTGACAAGCCGGAAGTGCCTCAAGGTTTAGGATTCGCTGTTGCTATTACGATTCTGCTGGTCACCGGCATCTCACGCCTCACCATGAAAGCCTTCAACGAAATGTGTCCTATTGACGAGAAATCGCTCTATATGAGCCTGCTTTTCGGTGTCGCCACAGTTATCTATTTCGGTATATGTCTCTATCAAAAAATATGGCCGAATTGGTGGGAAGTTTTCTATGGTGTGCTGATAGGCGTCTGTAATGTCGGTGGCAGTTGGGCACTCCTCATCGCATTGGATCAAGTCAGTGCGTTAATCGCTTTTCCGATGTCAAGTTCCGGTGGCGTGCTGTTCACGATGTTCGTTGGCATGGTGTTCCTCCATGAACGGCTGAGCCGAACCTCTCTCATCGGTGCCTTGGTTGCAACCATTGCATTAATCTTTGTCAATTTGAAGCCATGATTTGCTATGAGCATTTAGTTTTCCAATAAAAGCGAACGCCGAATTGCAGCAACCTTCTGTAGGAGCGAGCTGTGCTCGCGATCTTCTGTAGGAGCGAGCTGTGCTCGCGATCTTCTGTAGGAGCGAGCTGTGCTCGCGATCTTCTGTAGGAGCGAGCTGTGCTCGCGATCTTCTGTAGGAGCGGGTGTTTTTGCTTGGGTATTTCTGCGTATTTTTTCTCGCTCGCGATCTTCTGTAGGAGCGAGCTGTGCTCGCGATCTTCTGTAGGAGCGAGCTGTGCTCGCGATCTTCTGAGCAAAAGCCTAAAACTAAATAGCCCTACCCTAAAGCAAAGACAAATTTGACTTTAGCCGTAAAATATGGTATCATTTATGAAAAATCGGGATTCAGAAAAATAATGCGGGAAAGCGTAGAACTTGTCATTCGAAGCATCCACCTGATAGCGTCAATCGTCTGGTTCGGAGGCGTACTCTTTTCTACCTTCATCGCAATGCCAATCCTGCGGCAAAATTTGCCACCGCAAGACCTGTTAGCAGTCCACAACCGTTTTCGCACTTGGATACGATTGATGATTCATATTCTCCTGACAACGGGCGCGATGGTGTTCTTTATCGTTGCATGGAATAACGGATTTTTTGCACAGCAGAGTGGTAGCGATTTCAAAACCTATGTGTTAACTTTCGTCGCAAAACTTGCAGCGTTTGGACTCATGGCACTCTTTTGGGGACTATATAGTTCGCTCTATCGGCGACACCTTGAGATTACGCCACCCGACAGCGAAGCACATCACAGCCAGAGTCCTTATATCAATATCTGGAGAGGCTTGACGCTGATTGCAGGTTTAATCGTTTTCGCGCTTGCATTGTTAGTAAAAAACTGATTTCAAAACACTATATCTCTTCGCTATTAAAATGACAGATACAAAAGTTCAGGCAGTCTCATGGAATATCACCCGATTGTGTAACCTGAAATGTACGCACTGCTATCTCCCCGCAGGATTCGTAGACACAAATGAGTTAGAGAGCGGAAACTTTCAATTATCTGATATTCAAAATTCTACGGAATACTCGCGGGACGCGGAATTAAGCCAATCCCAATGTTTTCGTGTCATTGATGAGATCGCCGAAATCAATCCACACATCCTCCTCATTCTCACTGGTGGTGAACCGTTATTACGTCCAGATATCTTGGAGATATCGAAATATGCCTCCGATACCGGATTTCTTGTTGTCATGGGCACAAACGGTGTACTGCTCAACGATGCGGTGGTTGAGCAGATGCAACAGCACGGTGTCACCGGTGCTGGTGTGAGTCTCGACGCTATCCGACCGACAGACCACGACAAGTTTCGGGGGATGGAGGGCGCATGGAAGGCGACAATGAACGGTGTTGAAGCACTCAAGCGCGCACAAATGGACTTCCTCGTTCAAACCTCGGTAACGCAGTGGAATTACGACGAAATTCCAAAAATTGTAGAGTTCGCATATCAACTCGGTGCCAAAGTCTTAAACCTCTATTTTCTCGTCCGAACCGGTAGAGGTAAGACGGTGATGGACCTCACGCCTACGCAATATGAGAAAATGCTTGAGACGATGTTCGAGTTGCAAGCAGCCTATACCGGGAAGATGCTCATCGCTGCGAAATGCGCCCCACACTACAAGCGCGTTATCTATGGGCAACAATCCGACTCCGCCTTCCTCCAAGGCTATCCCAGTGGCACATGTCCGTGTGGTATCTACTACTGTCGCATCACGCCTGAGGGTGAATTAACCCCGTGTCCCTATCTGCCTGTTAGCGTTGGAAACCTCAAGGATGAGAGTTTCGTTAAACTCTGGAATGAATCAAAAACTTTTCAGGATTTAAGAAACCGAAACCTACTTGAAGGGAAGTGCGGCGCATGTGAATTCAAGGAGGTATGTGGCGGTTGTCGGGCACGTGCTTATGCGACAACTGGCAACTACCTCGCTGAGGATGCATCATGCGATTATCAACCAGGGACACAACCTGTTGCTGAAATGGAAGGGCAACACGCTACACCACCTGTTCAGATTGAAAAAAGGATTGCTTTTGCAACGGAAACCGATTACGATTTGCAATGGACGGCAGCAGCAGAAAAACGGTTGAAACGAGTCCCATCATTTGCACGCGGTATGGTCGTCAAAAGCGTTGAAAAATACGCACGCGAACACGGCTACCGGGAGGTCACCCCTGAATTGATGCAAGCCGTCAAAAAACGATTCGATGAAACCGGCATCCCATCTTTCAGACCAAAACGCTAATGCAAAATAATAGGCACACGCCGCTGTGCCGTAACAATGACCACAATAGGAAATTTGTATGCTAACCCCGGAACAGATAACATTTTTTCAGGAGCATGGATACCTGATTCTTAAAAACCTCATTGATTCGGAGGTAATTGACGCATGGCGGGAGCAGGTCTGGAAGCATTTTGGTTCCAGTTTTGAAACACCGGAGACGTGGCCCAACGATTATGAAATTCCGGGATTCAGTTTCTCACCGGTTTTTGGACACCTGCCTGCGATGCAAGAAATTAGCGAACAACTCGGTGGTGGACAATTTTTTACGGGGGGCGGCGGTTCACCGATCATCAAATGGCCCAATCCCGAAGAAGCGTGGGAAATGCCCAAGGACGGACACATCGACGCGTATGGTGCCGTTGCTGGCTGGAGTCCTTTTATGTTCGGGGCAACAACTTATCTCTATGATGCTAAACCCAAGGGCGGTGCTTTCATCTTTTGGCCCCGAAGTCATCAATCAACGCACAAGTATTTCCTCCAATATCCTGAGCAGATTGATGGCAGTTTCTACGATATCGAAGATTGGGGATGGCATGTGCTTTCAGATTTATCGCCAGAAGGACCCCGTGAGTTTATTGGTGCCGCGGGTGATGTTGTCCTCTGGCACGCCTTTCTCTGCCACACCGGATCGGAAAATGTGAGGGATGTCCCCCGTTTCGGTCTCTTTGCACGCTATGCCCATGAAAAACGGGACGAGATTAAATATGAAATTCCAGACGACCTCTGGAAATATTGGGCAATTTAGGAAATGGTTATCAGCCATCAACTTGAGGGAACCCAGATGCTTACAGCAGATCAAATTGCATTTTTTCAAGAACACGGATACCTTATCCTTGAAAATTTTGTTGATTCGGAGATAATTGATGAATGGCGGGAACAGGTCTGGAAACATTTCGATTCCAACCTAAATACGCCAGAGACATGGCCCAACGACTATGTGGTCCAAAACTTCAGTTTTTCGCCACTATTCGGGCAGCTGCCTGCAATGCAGGAGATTACCAAGCAACTTGGGGGTGGACAATTTACCGGTGGAGGGGGTTCACCACTCGTCAAATGGCCCAATCCTGAAGAGGAATGGTCAATGCCCGGTAGCGGACACATTGATGCATACGGCCCCGGCGGTTGGAGTCCCTTTATGCTCGGCGCGACAACCTATCTCTACGATGTTGAACCCGGCGGTGGTGCCTTCGTCTTTTGGCCCCAAAGCCACCAGTCGACGCATAAATACTTCCTTCAATATCCTGAGCAGATTGATGGCAGTTTCTATGACATTGAGGATTGGGGATGGCATGTGCTTTCGGATTTATCGCCAGAAGGACCCCGCGAATTTATAGGGGCCGCCGGCGACGTTGTGCTATGGCACGCATTTCTCTGCCATACCGGGTCGGCGAATATCAGAGACATTCCCCGTTTTGGGATCTTTGCGCGCTACTCCCATCAAAAGCGGGAAGAGATTAAATATGAAATTCCAGAGAACCTCTGGAAATATTGGGCAGTTTAAGGAGGGAAATGTGAAAGAACAAACAAATGCACAAGAACGGCTTACAGATGTAGAAGAACGCTTGACGCGTGTCGAAAACCTACTCGTTAGCATCAACGAGAAGTTGGACCAGCGTTCCAATGTCGGTGAGGTAGACACAGAGAAGGCGGAAGCGTTCAAGGAGTGGGTGACCGATTACGTCTCAATGCGGTTACAACAACTCGTACCAGAGACATGCGATCATCCCGATGAAGCCCTATTTCAGGACGGTCCCTACCTCGATAACACCACAGTGCCTTGCACAGAGGAAGTTGAACATCGGGTTAAACGGATACCGATCCCTTTTGTCCGAGAGATGGTCGTCCAACGTGTCGCTGAAAACGCACGGGAGGCTGGCGTTGAACGCGTAGATATTGACTTTTTCGAGAAAGCCGCTACATTTTGACAATGCAAAGCCACAGAGGAGTTCCCTCTGCCTAATTTTGATTGGAAGGACTTCTTAAAGGCACCGCTGTAATGGTTGTCAGTTATCAGTACGTTTTTCTACGAAAAACCTTTCAGTTAACAGTTAAAGAGGTTTTCTGTGGAACCTTCACAGAGAACGGAACTGTTCCAAGCCCCTTCTTAACCTAATAACTTATAACTTATAACCACTCACTATGGACTGGGTTTTCAACACCTTCTCAGAATATCTTGAAAATGACTTCAAAAAACGGATCGGGAACTCGAATCCCACCGTTTCCGACCTGTGGGAAGCCTTTCAGGTACTCTTTCCTGCGACTTCAGCCCAACTCCTCGTGCAGGAGCCAGTAGGCAATACAGTGCGGTTTAAAGCACTCGCATTCTATCATGCGGACGAAATGGGTCCATTGATCGAAGCACCATTGGAATATCTCAAACAGAATTTCGGGGGCGGCAAATTCAAAATCAACTTCTATCACGGTATGCAATTCATCGCCACCATTAACTTCAAGCCAGAGGGACCTGAAATCTGGCGAGAACTACCAGAACTCGAAGGAAATCCTACGATTGACGAAACTGTAACGACTGACTGAAATAGGTGAATGACTTACACGCTAAACATGGTGTAAAAAGGAGTAGGCACACGGTATGTGCCCTAATCAAAGACAATGGATGTGAATCAACAACAGGAATTTGGGGAATGCCCCTCGTGTACAAAGACGAACCTCCGACGGTTGGATGGAAATTCATGGTTCTGCTTGGATTGTGACTGGGATAACCTCACGATTATTCCGAAAGGCAACGACGAACTCCTCACCTCACTCCGACATGGTGATGTCCATTCACGGCGGATCGCCGCCCAAGCGTTGATTAATATCGGTGATGCTGACCGACACCTCGCCACCATGATGGATACAAACGCACTGCTCGAAGCGTTAGACGATGAGGATGCCGATGTGCGTTACTTCGTCGCAGTTGCCCTCGGTAAACTCGAAGCCAGCCTCAGTCTCGGTAAATTGAAGCAGCTTGCCCGAGACGATACCTCCGCGCTTGTACGGGAAGGTGCTAAAACAGCTGTTGAACAGATAGAATCACGCCACTCAGCTTAAGGCGAAGCCCAACCAACAGGCAGGTTGGTATTTGGATATAAGGAAATTTGACATACTCCCCCCGCTGAAGCAGGGGGATTCTTAGAAACCTCCTGTGCGGGGCAGATCGTGCTATCAACAACCTCTGCTTGCATAGCAAGTCTTACGAAGCCTCCTGCAACAGTTAATGCCCTAACTGCGACACCGAAGTGTCCTTACGAAAAGTTTGAGTCGTTCATTTCAAATGGGATGTGCTTTTAAGCAATCTTTCCCTACTAACGACTGACGAGCATATTTTAGATATTTTTTGAGTCGTGTGAGGCTTTTACGTGATTGTCTCAAATATCAAGCAATATACCAATGCATCAATCACAACCAATGCCGAACACTATCTATTTAGACGATTTAGAGAGAAAAAAGTTTAATCTAAAACGACTAAAAACATAGGCGGTGTCTACATCCCCCGAATGAATTCAGGGGTTTTGACACCGAAAATCGATAAAAAACGGAAGCCCAAGCAACGCGCCGGGAAACCGGATATACGGATAGGATCTTTCTACACGCAACTTGCCTAATCGAACCGCAAGGAAATATAAAAGAATGGAAAAAATTCGACTCGGTTATATCGGCTGTGGATTCATGGCACAGAAGGTCCACATCCCGAATTTCATGAGCATTCCGGACTGTGAACTCATCGGTCTCGCGGAAATGCGTTCCGAACTCGGAAAAACAGTCCAGACCCGTTTCGGGATCCCCCAACTCTACAGCGACCACAGTGAACTCGCACAAAACACCGATATTGAAGCGGTCGCCGTATCCGCTGACTTCGCCTTACAAGGTGAAATCGCCAAAGACCTCCTTTTGGCAGGTAAACACGTCTTCATGGAGAAACCGATGGCTGTCTCCACAGAACAGGCTGAGGCGATCGTGGCGGCATCGCAGGTGTCTGGCAAAAAGTTGATGGTCGGCTACATGAAACGCTACGATGCTGGCAACGAGATCGTCAAAGCGAAGGTGGCACAGTTCCGAGAGACCGGCGAACTCGGACGCTTGACGTATGCCAGAAATCACGGCTTCGGCGGGGATTGGGTTTGCAATCTTGATACCCACATGGACGGCACTAATGAACCAAAACCGAGTGCGCCTGTCAAAACCCCAGAATGGATAC
Source organism: Candidatus Poribacteria bacterium (assembly GCA_003635255.1). GTDB lineage: Bacteria > Poribacteria > WGA-4E > WGA-4E > WGA-3G > WGA-3G. Next base: position 28,810 of record PYJC01000065.1, read on the forward strand.
CTGAACAGTACCGAGGCTCCTATCTCGGATACCTCCAGCAGTATACGCACAATATCAATCTGATGCGCTGGTTCCTTGATGCGGGTAACAAAGTCACCGTCAAAGCCGTCGATTTAGATGCGAACGGATACTCCGGTGTCGTCATCTTTGATATGGACGGCATCCGTGTGACACTGGAAACAGGACACGTTTCACACTATCGTTGGGACGAACATAGCCAAGTCTATTTTGAGAACGGTTGGGTTCACACCTGGGCACCGCCGTTACTTTTGAAAAACACGCCTGCCGAAGTTGAAATCTATCGCGCTGGCGAAGAACAGGAAATCACGCGTCCGATTCCGAGACCGAGTTGGACCTGGGCATATCACAGAGAGGCAGAATACTTCGTTGCGAACATCCGAAACGATGAACCCTTCCGCTCTTCAGCCGAGGATACGCTCACAGATGTCAGACTTTTTGAGGATATCTACCGAATCTTCATTGAACAGCAGAAATAGTTGTCAGTTATCAGATTCCTTGCGCATTAAAATTTCCGTGTTGTTGATGTCTATCGCGAGTTCATAGTTTTCTTGCAAATATGCCGCAATCAACGGATGCCGTTCCTCGACACGGATACCGTCAACAGCATCGAACCAACCCCCTGTTTTAAAGATTACCAAACGCGTTTGGTCTCGTTCAAGAACCTCTATAACCTCTTGCTGCATTGCAGGGGTTGATGCGTACGAGACCTGATGGAATCGAGAGACACCGAGTCGATTCGCAAAGAAATAGTAAGCACCCTGACTCGTAAAATCAAAAATCTTTTCGTTCTCTGCAGTGTTTTCTTTAATATAAGCGACAACTTTTTGAATCTGTTCAACTTGATTATCTGGAATATCTACTGCACCTGCGCGCACTAACTCCTGCGATACAGTGTTTTGCTTGAACGGATTCTGACGCAACCGCTCCCATTTCTGGTTGAACCCGACCAACGGATGATGCCGCTCCCCAACATACCAACAGAATATGACTATCGGAATTAGCACCCACGCTGCCTTCAATAGTGCGTACCAAGGTCTCTCACGCCTTAAAAATAATAAACCGACCCGAAACATTCTGATAATACCACCCTCCAGTGGAAATAAACAGAGCAGCCATAGGAAAGTCGCACCATAAATCAGATGTCCACCGTCTGAACGACCCAACGCCGTCCGAAAGAAAGCAATCCCACCGAGGAGTAAGAGCAGGAGTTTCATCGTGTTGGCTGAATGCGTGCCAGATAGCCCCCGGTATGTCAGGTAAGCCGCGATAATCAAAAAGATGCAAATCGGTAAATACCACCGAAACCCTTCACTGAAGATAAAGGCGTGCCATCCTTCCGACGACAATAGCGTTAGTGTTTTTGATAAAGATGGAAAAGCGAGTCCCCACGTTGCGAGTTGATAGCGACACTGGATATAAGAATTCCAGATCGCATCGTCCAAAGCACCGTGGGACAGGAAGTAGATGCCTACCGAGAGAAAACCTACCAGCACCCCACAACCATAACTGATTAAGGGTGGCAGATATTCTCTCCTATTTTTTTCCGGCTGGCTTTGCTGGCTTCCGCGCGCTGTTCCGAAGCCCCTTTGTAACACATATATAACCAAGAACAATCCGATGGCACCCAACGTATAAAGTCCAACTTCAGTGCTATACCAGAATGCCAAACTCGTGAAGAGACCAGCGAAGAGTAATTTCCATACAAATGTAGGGATCTTGTTCGTGCGAGTCTCTTGGAAGTGCGTAACGGAATTCGCTACGAAGGCGAAACTAATTAAACCGAAACTGTGCCGTGGGGATACCCAGAACTCTGTTCCAGAAGCAATAAGGACACATAAGAAAGCAGCCAAGAACCTGCTTCGGAATACTTGTAAACCGAGCACGTAAAGCGCAACATAGCCGAGTGGACCCAATAGGTCCTCCATTAAACGTACACCGAATAAAGTCGGTTCAAAGAGTTGGCTGCCAAACCACGCCAAGTAAGCGTTTTGAAAGAGTCCGTGCTGGATATAGATATCCCGGAATGGCACCCCGCCGCGTAGCATTTCATTGAGAGGCGCGAGCCGCTCGCCTTCGTGGAATAGATCTATGTTACCGTGAATACTCCCCGAGTAGGTAAGGAGATAGATGAAAATCGGAAGGATAATGTATTCAAGTCCACCGCGCCAAATCTTTGTGGTTCTATAGCTCACAGGGGTAGAAGCATCACTCTTTTCGATGGCGGGAGTATCATCGGAAGTCCCTGAATTCCACAGCGTAGGGAAGTACCGCTGGTAGAGCAGTCCCAATTTGAGCAGAACAGATAAACCGATCGGTAGTAGTAAGCCTATCAGGATGCTCTGACCGATGTGGTAGACCTGTAACCAACAGAGCCATAATGGTATGGATGCCAAGGCGTTCGCTTTAAGCACGCGTGCTATCGGTTGTTCGGTGAACTTAGCACACCAGCGCGAGTAGACCCACCATCCCAGCCAATATAGACATATCGTTATTGGAATACCGAGCAATGCCAATAGATAATAAAAGTATTCCTGTTGTTTCGGGTAGGCGTTAACGCTCAGCCAGCCGACGACACCGGCGTTTGAGTGGTATTCAAAGGTAATGTATTTTTGGAGGGTTATCCCTAAAGCAACTGCCAGCGAAGCAGCAGAAAAAGTAAGAAGCCCAACGTAGGGTTTGAGTGCAGGGGCTTTGACAACGCGCATGTCCGGCATAAATTGCTGAAGGTAGACTTGCCAGCGTTGCATGGTTCTTGCCTCAATGGATTTTGCGATCGGGAGATCACATCTATCGTTTAGGTTTTCCCAAGCCGACCCTCAACCTCGATGAAATCTTTCGCCGTATCGTCCCACGCGAAAGCCTTTACCGCGCGTATCTCAGTACCGTAAACAGAGATAACCACATAGGTAGTACCCGGATAAGCCGGTTCATCCCATACCGTCGCGTCTGCTTTGTCTTTTTCTGAGAAATATGCTTCGTGGTTCGGGTGTGAATGGTAGAACGCCTTAATCTGCCATTGCTGTGTATCGGCTTCTTTGTGGACAGCGATTAAGTCATCAGGGTGAATAACGTAAGCGGTACGCGCATCGCGCGGGTATGTGTCTGGATCTTCCTGATGGAGTTCGTTCTGTATATTCCGGCATTTCCGGACAAATTCTTGTGTGTCAGTACCTAAAATAACACCACAACATTCATCAGGAAATTCCAATTTCGCATGGTCACAAATCTGGCTGAGGGTTCCTGGTTGCAAAGTTAACATTGAATGGGGATTAGCAATTAGCAGTCAGCAGTCAGCAATCAGCAAGAAAATACTAATGTTCTGTCCACACTTCCTGTAGGAGCGAGCTGTGCTCGCGATCCGTGCTGTGCGTATCTTCTTGTAGAAGCGAGTGTTTTTACTTACAAGAAACCCTCAAGCAAAAACGGTGTTTCTTGTCGCTCGCGACTCTATACGCATCAACTTTGACATGACAAAGTACTAATAATTTCTCTGACGGCTGATAGCCGACAGCCAATAGCCATTAAGACATGGCACTTCCACCAGCAATCGCCGGAATAATAGAGATTTCAGCACCATCTGCGACAGCGGTTGCTGTTCCGTCAAGGAAGCGGATGTCTTCATCGTTAAGATAGATATTCACAAACCGGCGGATATTTCCGCCTTCATCACAAAGACGTTCTTTCATCCCCGGATAGTTCGCTTCAAGATTCTCAATAACGCCTTCAATATCGGCACCTTCTGTCTCAACTTCCGCCAGGTTTTGCGTCAAACGTCTCAGCGGTGTTGGAATACGGACTATTACAGCCATAGAATATATTTCTCCTTTTTGGATAGCAGTCGGCTTTCGGCTTTCAGTCGTCAGTAATAAGAGATTTTTGATTAATAGAAAACCCTCTTGCTGACGGCTGATGGCTGATTGCTGACAGCCATTAAATCGAATAATGTAATCCACACTCTTTAGCGTTTTCTTCTGTGTCAGCGTTTTCTGATGCAGCGGGCGCATTCTGCCAACGCCACCGTCCCGCACGGTTCAGTTCTCCCGGTTTTATGGGTGTTGTGCAAATGACGCACCCGATGGATTCATAATAATGTCCTTGCGCATCCGCTTCAAGCAACGGATTCACAGGAATTTCGTTTTCACGGACAAACTCCCACACTTCATCGGCAGTCCACTGGAGCAGCGGACTCACCTTCAGCACAGGGTGTGTCGCCGACGAGATGATTTCTGCCTTTCGGAGCTGTTTTCTGGATTCGGACTGATCACGACGTAAACCGGTTATCCAGACATCTAAGCTTTCCAAAAGCCGTTGCATCGGACGGACTTTTCGGATGTTACAACAGTATTCCTGTTTCGCTTTACTATCGAAAAACAGGTATTCACCGTGTTGGGCAACCATTTCCTGAACTTCTTGCGGGTCAGGTTGAAGCTGTTCGATTTCGATACCATAACGCGATGCTACCCGATTAAGAAAATCGTAGGTCTCTGGGAAAAGTCGCAGCGTATCAAGCGTGCAAACCCGGAACGGCAATCCATTTTCAGCCGCCAAGTGAATCAGAACCATACCCGAAAGTTGCCCGCTTGTGACAATTGCAGCGCGTTCTTTGAACCGTTTAAAGAGAGAGAAGAGAATTCCTTGGGGACTCTCCGTCAATAAGACCTCTTGGCAGAGAGTCTGATCTATTGGATAGTTCAATTTTTTAATCATGTTCCTTCGTTAAAAACTTACGGAAGATTATCCATGATATCCGATTCGATTTCAAAATAACGACTCAAACTAAAATAGCGTTCTCCGGTGTCTGGCAGAATCGTAACAACCGTTTTATCCGGTCCCTGCGCCTTTGCAACCTGTAATGCGGCATAAACATTCGCACCGGACGACATTCCGACTAACAATCCTTCGGTTCTTGAAATTGTCTTCATCATTTCATAAGCCTCTTTTTCAGAGACTGTAATAACCTCGTCGATAACATCTACATTGAGCACTTCGGGAATCATCCCCGCGCCAAGTCCATCAATCCGAGTAGGACCCGGTTTACCGCCAGAAAGCACCGCTGAAACGCTCGGTTCCACAGCAACCACTTTCACATTCGAGCATTCTGTCTTTAAAACTTCTCCAACACCTGTCAGCGTCCCGCCTGTACCGACCCCTATAACGCAAAAATCAATATCAGTACCGATTGCCTTGAGAATTTCGACTGCTGTCGTACGGCGGTGAATTTCGGGGTTTGCGGGGTTCGTGAACTGGTTCGGCATATAGTGCCGTGGATTCTGTCTGACAATCGCTTCTGCCTCCCAGATCGCACTCGCCATGCCACCGTGTTCCGGCGTTAGCACAATTTTCGCACCGAAAGCGGAGAGGAGTTCATATTTCTCGCTGCTTACGTTTTCTGGCATCGTCAAAGTAACAAGATACCCTCTTGAGATCCCGACAATAGACAACCCCAAACCCGTATTACCAGCCGTCGGTTCAACGATAGTATCCCCTTTTCTAAGGATACCCCGTTCCTCAGCATCAACGACCATTGCATAGCTAATCCGATCCTTGATACTGCCGCCGGGATTGTAAGCCTCCAATTTAGCGAAGATCCTCGCATCGTCCTTACCGGGCAGCGCATTCAAGCGAATCGTCGGTGTATTCCCGATGAGGTCAGTCAGGTTTTTAGCGATTTTCATTTTTCATCCAAATAACCACGCACGATACCGCTTCCGCAACCCTATTTTAGGTATAACCGCTTCAAAAAAATCACTTTAAAGTATACCATATACACCGCAAAAAGTCAAATTTTCCAGATGAGGGGTGTGTAAATATTTTGGCATCTGCTCCTATAGAAGCAGTCTGAGACATAACTCAGTCACAGGGTACCACTACAGAAATACCATAGGTGTCAATTTTAGAAAAAATAACCGTTGTAGTCCCAGGCCCGGTAGGTTCGGTTTCCTAGAAGAAACACCGTTTTTGCTTGGGTGTTTCTTGTAAGCAAAAACACCGAACCGGATTTTACACCTTAAAGACTTCAAAATCTCTTGAATCCCGTAGGGATGGTATCTCTGTAGAAATGGGGAGTTAAAGAAAGATAAAGCCCCGTAGGGGCGGCATTTGTAGAGATGTTCCCACAAAATACCGTGAAATATCCCTAAATTGACACCTATGGGTACCACTACAGAAATACCTACACGACTATAACAGACCATACGCTTGGCGTGAGAAGGTCCCCTATCTGTCAATAAATCTCTTTGCTCCAGCGGAGCAACATGTCTATAGAAGAAGACGGGCACTTCTCCCGCACTCCAGCGGAGTGCTATGTAAACAAACCTATCCTATCCAAAAAATGAATCCTGTGACAAAAACTTTACACACCCCATTACGATAAGACGTAGAACTATCCACCTAACACCCTTGCAATAGAGCCACTATTACCCCGATAGCCGCGAAGATGACAATTTGTAAGAGGCAACCGGTATCGCTTCTTCTCCGTTGCTGTTCAAATACCCGTCTCCGTTGAATATTCATTGCAGCTAATGTCGTTATATCCTGACTAAGTTGATTATTGACTTCATCCATCCCATGCACCCCTTGAAACACTCCAATTAGCGCGTTTGTGATCTGTGTGGCGAAATCAAGTTCTTGATGTTCGTTCCAAAGATGAAGGGCTATGTTTCTCACAATAATTGCCACAGCATTATTTGTATCGATTGGTTGTGTAGTATCCCATGACTTGACAGATTGTATAAGCCGATTGACCATCGGAGTTAAAGTATAATCCGGATGTCTCGCGTCAGCAGCTGTCTTAAGTTGTTCAACTTGTGTGTTGATGTTTTCAAAACTTCTCATTCCAACCAATGTTGTTTTGTCTTCAGTAAGTCGTGTTACTACTTCGACACCTACACTGCTTGCGTTAAATACGTCAATCAACGCGTTTGTGATCTGTATGGCGAAATCAAGTTCTTGATGCTCGTTACAGAGATGAAGGGCTACCTCTCTAACAGTAAATGCCACGCCGCTATTTGCATCGACAGATTGTGTAGTATCCCATGATCTGACAGATTGTATAAGCTGATTGACCATTGGTGATAAAGTGTAATCCGATTGTCTCGCGTCAGAAGCCTCCCTGAGCCTTTCAGCTTGGGTGTTGATATTTTCAAATTCTTCTATGATTTCCACAAGACGCGCTTGTTCTTCTAATTCCCTTAAATCCTCTAAATCGTCGCTGATCTGTTCGACAATTTCTGGCACTTCAGAGAATACGTCCCTGAGTGTATTTAAGATTCTTCTGGAGAAATCAGGTCTACGGTATTCGCCGAACAGATTAGCAGCCAACTGTCTAAAACGCCGTGCCATTTCAGAACTGGCATCGTGCCTTTGACCTGTGTTTTGTCTGCTTAACTGAATCGGTTGTACAAGCGTGTCCCACTCTTGTAGAGATTCCAGGAGTTGATCTACAATCTGGGATAGTGTCGTATCTGGATGTTGGGCATCTGCCATTGCTCTGAGTTGCGCGTCTTGTGCCTCAATTATTCTCTCGTGTTGTTCCAGAGAATCTTGCACGCTGCCTTCATACGCAGGAATTAAATCTCTAATCAGCGTAGGGCACTGATACCTACCGTTGCTTGTTGTTGTTTCAAGTAGTGATGTCATAACGCGCGCCCGCGCGTTAACCGACAGGTTTTCCAAAACAGAAGTAACGGTTTGGGAGTAATAGCGTTTCTGGTTCCGAATTGCGTCATCAACAGTTGACATATCTGTAATTTCGGGTAAACCAGATGCTCTACGATCCCCGTTGAGTACGGCACACACTGTTTCTGAATTGATAGATTCAGACGTTTGTGCAATTGTGAGTATCCATTCCACGATATCAGATGACGAAAGTCCAGGGTGTCTTGATAATTTGGTGGCACGCAAATTCGCACTCACGATAGGTGCCATTGTAATGCTGGGGAGCTCTTCATTTGGTGATTCCAAGTATCTGAATAGGAGACCATAGAAGGACGGGTCAACCCCTGGCAGCCACGCCACTTCTGCAGAGGTCCGCCTACGCGGGTTGGTTAGTATAGCTCGCGCCTCCATACACTCGTCGGCATCCGATAACAGACTCCGCTCGTCTGCAAGTTCCATTATGCTGTGCCGGTTATCTCGCGTCGTAGCACCCAAAATATGAAAAGGGTTTTTGAAAAGGTCCACATCTTCTCCAGATTATCAAGCGTTAGCAAAACCTATAGCATCAGAAGATCTGTTGTTCACGCTGTTCGGCGATTCTATTCAATGCTTCAAGGTCAGCAGTGATACGTTCAGCAATTGCCGGAATTCCAGCGAATACATCTTTTAACATATTCAGGATTTCTTGAGAAAGATCAAGTTCGTCATATTCATTAAAAAGATATATAGCCAATAGTCTGACACGGTCTGCTGCATCGTGACTTGCATTATGACGTAATCCTTGTCTGTTCTTGCTGAGTTGAATTGGTTGTACCATCACATACCAATCCTCAATAGTCTGAAGAAGTTCATCCACTATCGAATGGAAAATGGGGTCCGAAGTTTCTTCATCCGCTGCAATTCGGATTTTCTTGTCTAATGCTTCAATATTTTTTTCTTCGATTTCGAGAAAAGCCGCTGCGCTGTCACCATAGGCACCAACACTATCCTCAACCAGAATTGGCCAACGGTTTGTATCACTATCCGTTGCAGATTCAACGACTGTCATTACGACTTTAGCGCGTGCTTTAGCGGAATGTATGTTATCCAAAGCAAACTTGATAACTTGTTGATAGTAACGTCTGCAATTCTGGATTTCCGATGTTATATCTGAAAGTTCCGTTATTGCCGGAAAACCTGAGGCTTCGCGTTCAACGTTGAGTATCGCTTGCACTTCCGATGGATTAATATTCTCAAATGTTTGCACAATCGCGAGTATCCAATCGGTAACAACGTCAGGTCTGTAGTCAGGTAAACGCAACATACGCGCAGCGATCAAATTTGCACGTGCGATAGGCGTAAGTTTCCGGATGCCGAGAAATTCGCTGACTACCGTGAAATCTCCTTTTGAAAATTTTAATGTCTCCAAAACTTCGTCCGCAATAGTGGATTTTTTGGCGTAAGGCACACGGACAAGAACCTCAGTAAGCGAATCAACGGGTGCGGTGGATGTCGTGTTATCAGAAGCGAGGCAATTCCCTACGGATGATTCTAAAAGCAGTAATATATCGTAAACGCGTTTGGGGTTAACACCGGGCAGCCATGCCACTTCAGCAGAGACCCGCTTGCGTGGCATAGCGAGTTCTGCCCGTGCCGCCATACATTTATCAACATCTGATAACAGGCTCTGTTTTTCTGCTAATTCTATTATTCTCTGCCGGCTGTCTTGCTGCGTGGCGTTTAAGATATAAAAAGGATTTCGTAGAAGATCCATACTGACATAGTTTTCCATTATCCGCTTTTTTCTGAAATTACCCTGCAAGAATATTGGTAATCATACTTTGCATTGCGTCATGATCTGCAGCCCCACCAGTCCGAGGGATTGACATTATCTGAGCGACAACGCCGCGAAGCTGGTCAACAGCCTCACTTCTTATTGTCGCTTCTCTTCTACCGGCTAATATTTCTTGAATCTCTGGATGTTCCATGAGTTGTGTTCCGATATGGACGAGTTCTTCAAAACGGTCTGAATCGTCAAATCGTTCCGCATCAAGATTAGCCATGTATTTGAACTCTTCAATAACGAACCAGTCTTGCCTCCAGAGAATTTCAAAATTTCTGCCTCTCAGTTCATCCAGATGATCTGCAAAATCGTTGTCGTTATTGTCAATGGAACGTTGTGCTGTTTCTGCAAGATTGTCAAACGCAGTTTCCTCTGCTGGACGGGCATGCTGCCGAATATAGTTATCGAAAAAACCAACGGCCTTATTAAGGTCACTCTGCCGAATTTGCCTGCGGTTTCCAGGATCTTCCTCGATCTGTTTGAGAAGTCTATCTGCCTCTGAATTAGCTTGATTTGCCTCTAGGACCTTTTCCATATCAGGCTCATCAGGATCAAGCATAGTGGATAACTCAACTTTCCTTCTCGCTTGCTCCAGTCTGGGATCGTCATCAATAAATTCTTCTATGTGCTCAATACGTTTCTGTATATGGAGACCCTTTTCAATGACTTGAGACGCAGCGGGCGTGAAACCTTCTTCAAAATAGTAGACATCATCGAATACCATGACGGTGCCTGCAACGTCCACTTCAACTGAAAATTTTATGTTTCCCCCAAGGGTTTTCTCATAAAAGCATTTTAGGTCTGTGTTAATAGGAATTGATGATCCTTCAGGAAGATCTGTTCCTTCTATTTGTAGCAACCCGACATCGCTTTGGTTACCCATGGCATCTTTTTGCCTCAGTTTAAAATTAAGGGAGTTACCTGAACCGGCTTCAAGTAATTCCCCTGCTCTAACTGTTGTGTCTCCGTTTTTCGGGAGTAGATCGCTTTCTGTAACTAGATATTCAAGCTCAGGTTCTCCCCCAATTCTTCCCAAAACTTCCAAAGCGATTGAGAGTTCTGATGGTACTCTACCGGGACTAACATCCACTTTTGTAATGACGATTTCGTCCTCTTGTATCAAGTTTCCTGTAGCATCGTAAACAGAGGCTTTAAACGTATTGTTTCCGGGTTTTGTTAGGTTGACGGTAACAACTTCACCGTGTGTAAGTGTAAGGCTGCCTGAATCCGATCCATCGTCCAGACCAACGATCTGAAATTTATAGTCAACTGGGGGCTGCCCTTCCACTCGGACAGCAATTTTAGAAGTATCATCGGGAGTTCGGTCAATGGCATTGAAAATGATGATATCGGCCGCTTGTCGTTCCTGATCTTCCTGATCTTCTTGACCTTGTTCATCTTCCCAGCGAATAGACCCTGCAAAAATACTTGCTCCTTCAGCGACTGCGGTCATCGGGTCCACATCCGATATGTCCCCCTGAATGCCTAGTTCTGAGGAAACTTTGTCGCGCAGCGGTTTGTAATGTGTAGGTCCTCCCACCCACACAACGCATTCCACATCGTTAGGCGTATATCCGGTTTTTGAAAGTGTCTCTCTTGCCGCGTGTATCGTTTCATTGACGCGGTCTGCTATCAGATCGTTGTAAAAATCACGTTGCAAAGGAATATCCAAATAAATCTCGTCTCCATTAAGATCGTTCATACGGATTTCATCTTCGTACAGATTTATCGCCGATTCATTCTTTGCGGAAAGTTCTATCTTTGCCCGTTCGGTTGCCCAAGTAGCAAGCCTCAGCAACTTTTTGAATTGTGGATTGTTAGCGAGGTCATCGGGCAGGTCAAAATTGTCATAGAGCCAAGGTCGTACCAGGTTGTCAACGAGTGCTCTATCAAAATCCCGTCCACCACATAGTTCAATTCCACCGTTGGCAAGAAGATCTACCCGTTTTCTAATGCTTTCGGCAATCGTTATATCCAGTGTGCCACCCCCCAGGTCGTATATTAGAAAGATACCGTCAGTCTGGTGGGTTTTCATGAAACTCAGAACAGCGGCAATGGGTTCCTGCACGAGCTCGACACTACCGATGCCTGCCATTTCCGCAGCTTTCAGGGTCGCGTTTTTTTTCATCTGGTCGAACGCTGCGGGCACCGTAATCACGGTTCCTATATCAGGTGAATTTCTAATTTCCTCAGGGAGGTAGCCAAACAACGTCTTCAATATCTCTGCTGAGCATTCCTCTGGCGTTAGGGTGCGATTGACAGCAGACAACTCAATCGGCATGCCTGTTCCCATAAAACGTTTGAATAGCGTTGCACAACTATCTGGACTGCGCGGGACTGCATTATAGGCTGTCTGACCAATCAATTGGCGCTCATTTCTGTCAAAATAGATCGCAGACGGGGTTACGTCATTCTGTTCTGGACTCTTCCAAACTCGAGTTTGGAGTGTTTCTTTATCGTAGGTGCAGATGGCACTATTTGTTGTGCCTAAGTCTATACCGATATAATTCTCCATTATTCTACTCTCCTTAAAGTAACTGTTCCTGTTTTTGCTAAAACCGTTCCTTCCATGATAATTGGTTCCAGCATCTTATCAACGACCAAATGATCCTCTGGTTCAAAATCCTCAATGTTAAGTGGCGTTGCAGCCATACCCGGATCATAGGGATAACCTTCAACATTCACAAGCCGTAGACCCGTCCTTTCAAGAGATTCCTCCGCCTTTTGGATGAACTGTTCTAATTGACGGATAGATCGTTGTGTCCGATTGGTGTTGAGTCGGGTAATCGCACGTTCATAGTTTTTGGCGAAACGCCAAGATTCAATGGCTAAGTTAATAATAGCGTCTTTATGCGCCTCCACATTCCTTTCAGCCGTACGTTTTTCAGCAGCTTCTTTCACTCTGGTGATCCGATCAAGCATAGGTGGGTAATATTTCATACCAATGCACAAAGCCAATGGAAAGGGCATTCTATATAGATCCGTTTTCGTCTCTGGGAAGCCTACCAATAAGGCACAAACACAAAATTCAGTCGTAAAAAACATTGCCCATCCTGTCCAAGCGCGTACACGTCTCTGGGTATCAATAGATGGGACCGTCATTCGCGTTATAACATAGATGAGGGCTAAGGTGACTATCGTCCCAAGGCAGATTTGGGTAAAGATGTGAACGGAATTTCGTACTTCGGGCAAAATCTGGATAAATATTTGTGTCAGGAGTAAAAAGAACATGACCCAGAAGTAGATAGAGTCAGATTTTTCGGCATATCCTGTTTTCTTCACATAGTTTACACAGACGACCATCATAGACGCTATGCAGGCGTAAACAAATATCTCTATTATTACCATTTTTTCACGGTTTTCCTATAATAACCTCAAGTCCCACCTAAGCAAAAAAATTAGAAATCAATAAATCCATATCAGATAAATTGTTATAGTAAAGTTCATAATTATTTCAACACGCCGTAGGGACCATAGGGACGATGAATGTGGGGTACTATCGCGGAGTGTAACATATTTTCGGATTCTGCTATAAACCAGTGGATCGTCTATACCAGTGGTGGCATCAGACTTAACATTTACGCTGAACCTTAATCCTTCTCCTTTATGGAAATAGTTCTGCATACATGGATATTCCGAGTTCACAGGCAATTTAAACGTTGCGACATGACCGTGTTTAAGCAAGAACAGCAACGTCGTTCGCTTCTTACCTTTTGTGACGGATATTGTAAATGCTGCCACCAGGCAAGGCGTTAACTATTCTGACTGAATGAAGTTTTCAATCATATTTTTCAAACCTCCTGGATCCAATTGTTCAAAAAATTCAGTGTCCTTAATGCCCATAGTATTTAACCATGTCTCCCAATATGCTTGGATAATGTCAAAATCTTGGAAATATTTTACTCCATTTGCTTCGCGTAGTTGGATTTCAAGCATCAAGAACTTTATATTGAAATCACTGAAGTGTCCGACTGGACGTAACCCCTCACTTCCGTTTTTTATTTTTTTTACTGCTTCCGGATCACCACGCAATGCTCCAACCCTCATATCTGTTCCTTTGGGACGGCTAACATCAAAATTGAGGTAGCCATCAGAAAGACAGATTATCAAATTCTGATGGTTTTTTGAAAAGGAAGACTCCGCTTTAGATCTAAACCAATCCCAAATATCTGAACCAGTTTGCGGGTGTTGCTGTACATGGTCATATAACTCCGAAATAGCATCAATTAACTCCTTTTTCTTTTGTTGGAATGCAGGATTTTCGCTACGTTTTCTTGGTGCCTCAATTGTCAGTCTATTTATGATTTCATTCGGCGGATCCGATACTCTGGGCTGCTCTGGAACTGCGAAAGCAAGTCTATGTGGCGTTTCAATTGTGCCACCTCTCATGATGGTGGGCTCAACAAGTTTGTAAAACTGATCAACAATCTCCTTTAGAATGTCAATATCTCTTTCTCTTTGGTCGGAATGTTTTTCTTCACAAACACGATCCGACGTATCAATAATAACTATGATATTTACGGGAGCATCTGATGCCTTACTATCCGAATGGCTCACATTTAGGAAAATAAGAAATAGGATATACATTACTACACTGATATTAATTTTTTTCATATAAAAACCTCTAAACTGTTTTAAGGGTTGTTTTGAAATTCTCAAGTGTCTGCTTGGCAAGTTCTTGGATCTCAATGATTTGGCTTGAGACTTCCTGCGGTTGAAGGTCGGTTCTACATTGTGCTACATACCGACACCATCCCGTCACGAATTCATTAGCCTGTGCTTCCATCTTCTTTATGTCAATAACCCTTTCACGTTGCCCCTTTAAGTGCGTACCAATCTCAGATTCACAACGATCAATTTCCATTTGAAGACTGTCAACCTGCTCGTTGAGCAATTGAATTTCGGCTTGGATACTTTGGATTTCAGTATCTAAGCCAGCAATTTGACTTTCAATCGGATGCCTATATGTTTTGATAAGCGAATCTGAATAGGCTTGCTTATCTTCATAAATCCGACTTAAACCTTCTTCTAAATTTTGGATTTCAGTGTTCAAAGCAGATAGCTCAACCAGCTTATCCTTTTTCTCTGCTCTAATCTGTATTTCCATCTGCGTAGATTGATCGGTTTGTGGGCGAGGGTTTTCCCATAATCCTAATATCCAATGTAAACCTAATCCTAACAGGACTGAAGGACCAAAACCTAAGAAAAGAAAAAGTAAGAATAGCAGTCTAAAACTATCTTGACTCTGCCCGTTTGTAGATGCGGCTTTCTGTGCCTCAACTATGTTATGGGCAATTCTCCATCCAATTGTCGCTTCGATCAACAAAGTTGCTGCCAAAAAAACACTGAAATATATCCATCTTGTCCATTTTTCAGATTCCAGACTGAGATGCGTTACGATTGCGAGTACTATGAAAATAAAGGGAAACATAAGAATCAACCAATTCCGCGGATTATCGTCGCTGAATTGCAATGATCTATCTAACGCTTTGTAATCAATTAAAGCAGTTAAATCCATATCATCACTCGATTTAACGGTCTTTTCACCTGCAGACACATAGAAAAGATAGAGATAGCCAAATAGCCCAATAACCGCAGCTGTGGCAAAAATCGTGAAAATCAATTTAGGGAGCCCCGTAAATAATTTAGAAAACCAGTGTCGTAATTTAGAGAACCAGTCTTTTGAGGATTGATGGATCGTACCTTCAGTGTTTAAGGCATCTAATTCAACCCGGGTTGGCGATTCTAACTCAATTTCGACCTTAGCTATTTCTGCTTTCTTGGATTCCATATCTGAAATCTTCTCTTCAATTTTCTCGTTTAGTTCCACCATACGTGAACCTTCCGATGTCTCCAAGATTTCTACTGGGGAGTCCAATTCTACTTTCAGTTCGGCTAATTTTATATTCTTTGTTTCAAGTTCCTTAGTTGCCTCTTTAATAGCATTTTGCCGTTGGGCCTTCTGTTCCTCAAGTTCGGTTTTATCCTCAACTAAACCCTTCATTTCTGCTTGATAATAATCGTCGTTAAATGCGATTTCAAGATTCTCATCACGGACAATAACATTAAGATGTTCTTGTAGTGCTTCTGTCATTCCTCTACCTGCAGCCGCGCAAGCAAAACCACTGTCCGCACTATAATAAGGTTTACCGTTCAAAGATGTTCCCCCTCTTTAGGTGCTGGCGATCTTCTGTTGGAAAGTTTACTGAAACGTGTCAAAAATTGTGATGTCCATTTTCTCCAAGGACTGTCAGAACTAACACAATTGGCATGTGATGGTTGACGTTTATGAACCTCTTTTAATTTTTGTATTGCTTCTGATGGTTCTGGGAATATGAAAAACTCACGATCTTTGTTAAAACGCAACTCGTTGAGTTCTTGATGTATCAAGGTTTCAAGTTCCTTTGGGTTGTCACAGAATTCCTCGTGAGCAACATCAAAACGCGTTGGCACCCCAGTTATAGCCCTACCGTTTCTGTCTCTATAAAGTTCCTCTGCTCGTTCTTCAGCTGTTCTTTCTGTATAGCCGATTTTTACTAAGTTTGGCATACCTTTGTTCGTCAAGATATAAACACTTCCCATAAAGTTCCTTTCATAAATGTAAGGGGATTTAACATCTCCGAGTTGTCGGAGGGTTCCATACCGCCGCGCCTACCTAATCTGCAAATCCGGTCTAAATTCTCAAAAGCCGTATACATATTTGGACGATGGGTTGTTAAAAACCGACTGGACGGGATTTAGGTATTTTCCAACCTTGCGAAAGATGATGCACAACCTAACAGGTTATGCTACACCGTTTACATTAGCAGTACGGTTTCTGTTATCGGTTTTCGAGTTGTCGACGGAGTTGTTCTAATTCACGTTCTAATGCCTGCCGCCGCTCCGTCTCTTCTACAGCCCGTGCCTCCGCTTCCGCGCGAAGATCCCGTTCTGCTTCCACACGGAGCTCTGCTTCTTCCGTCCGGAGTTCCGCTGCTTCCACACGCTTTTTTGCTGCAGCGTGAAGGTTACGCTCCTCTATAGCAGTCGTGATCGGGGTGCCATCGGGCAAATACGGACGTAACAACCGGACATGGCTATGGTGTTGATCCGCCCACCGGAACGACAGGTTTAATGACTCGCTGAATAAGGCACCGCGTGGATCGGGCGGTATTTCAACAATGGCACCTGAAGGCTCCCGCCGCCACCCGCGAAACTCTGCGGGTTTCTCCATCTCAGGCTGATGGAGGAAGTACTCTTGTACCCCCATATCCTGCAGGTAGATATGGACCTTTTCTTCTCGATCCTCATCGGCTGTTGAATCCGATAGGAACTCAAAAACAATCGTTGGTGTTGCACCTTCTGCCCAAGTATAGAAACTCCTACGGAGTGGAAATTTCGCTGCACCTAAAACGACATAAATATCAGGGGCGACGCTTTTCGTGACATCGCCCTCGCGGTAATAGATGAAGTTGTCAACGCCGACATAGATGTGTGGTTGCATTGCGAAATAACTGGAGAATTGTTCGTACAAGCTGCTGGTCTGTTCGCCGTGGAATCCGGTTGCGGGCATAGGTTCCTCATCTTCGTATGGGTAGCCTGGTATGTAAACGGTGGGTTTTCCAGTCGCTTTTGGAAAGGTCGGCATATATTTGTGCTGTTTGCGTTCAAAGTCGGTAAGAGGTTTCATGCTTCTCTCCATATCTGCGTGTTTTTCCTTTAATTTTAGCAGGAATGTGCGTTGTTAGCAATTTGAATCGCGGCTTGTGCAGCTTTCACTCCTGATTCTCACGCCATTTTGCGAAATCTGCCTCGATTTCCTCCGACCATTTGCGATCTATTTCACCCGGCGTGTAGACCCCTTCACGCAGCCGTTGATGCCCGAACCGATCGCGGAGAGCGACCTCTTCGCCTTGCTCAACGACCTGCTGTGCAAAATGCGGTGGAATAAAAATAACACCGCCGCGCCTGCCTAAAACGACATCACCGGGTAGAACTGTCGCCTCCGCAATCCGGATGGGGATATTGATACCCGTCAACGTGACGTTCGCAATCCCAGTCGGATCCACACCGCGCACGAATGTGGCGAAATCAGGCAACTCGTAGATGCCATCCAAATCGCGGATGCCACCGTCAATGACCATGCCAGTTCCCGTTTTCGCATAGATAGAATTGCCGAGGTTATCGCCAGCAAAAGTGCCGTCTTTCACCTTGCCAAAGAGATCCACAACGATAACATCGTCACGGACGAGCGTATCAATCACCCACGAGTTTTGACCCCCGACGCGTCCCTCTTTTTCACCCTGTGCAGAGAGAGCATCGTTGAAATCGGGACGAATCGGCACGAAAGCACATGTTACCGCTCTGCCGACGAGAATCCGATCCGGATGGAGGTTCATCCAATCGCCAGCGAATTGGAACTGATAGCCGTTACCATGCAGAACCCCCCACGCCTGCTCAATGCTGATCGCCTTCATCCGCTGAATGATATCGTCGGGGACGCGGGGTCGTCCATCAGGAAACCGATCACCTTCCCATAGATGTGTCATCGCGAGGATGCTCTCTTTATTGATGAGTTGCACTTTGTGTTACGCTCCTGTACTTACTTCTGACAATAGAGTGGTGGGCAAATGGGATATGCTTCGGTATTTGCCTTCTCTATAATTCTTAATAGCTTTCTCGGCAAGGTGATCCAGCCGTCCGGCTTTCACGTCTTCCTCAAATTTCTTCTCCCAAGCTTCTTCTTCGGCGACGAGTGCTTCATGAAGTTTTTTTTCGAGGGTTTTCAGGAGTATGGCTTCTGTAGGTGCCTCACATTTGACTTTTGGAACGTCTGGTATCTGTCCAAGCCAGTTCGCACCGTTTCTTTGGATATGAGCGGTATAGGTCTCCTCAAAAACCTTGTCATGAATGTCAACAGTCTTTATTTGTTCCATGAGTTTTCTCCGTAATCATAGAAGGATAATTTCCAAACAAGGGGCATCCATAATCCCGTCAATCCTTGAATCCTGTGAATCCCGGTTCAGACAATGACGCACTACATTACCGAATTAAATGCTTAATCTTCATGCAGCGCGCCTATGGTAGACGGAATACTTACAGCCCCGCGTTTTCCCAGACCTGATCGAGTGATTCCGCAGTCGCTTTTGCCGCATCGGCGGGTTCCATGCCGTTCACCTCTTGGCTAAAGGGCTCCGGTGTCACAGGTCCCTCGTAACCAATTTCTGTCAGAATCTGCATCAATTCGGTGAGCGGAATTACACCGGTCTCAGCCGGGAGGCATCTGATGTTATCAATCTGATCATCCGGGTCAATGCCAGCCGGAGCATCGTTGATATGGACGTAAACGACATCCGATGCAGAGAGTTTGCGCACATCGTCAACCGTGGAGCGACAGGTGTACCAGTGCCACGTATCAAAGAGTAGTCCAACGTTCCCCGTACCGACAGCGGCAGCAAGTCCTAACATTGCGTCCATCGAATAGGCGAAGAGGTATTTGGAACCTTTACGGCTCGTTGCGGGTCCAATGAACTCCAGTCCGATGGAGTGTCCATGGTCTTTGAGAATCTCGGCAACACCACGCAACCGTTTAACAGAAAAGTCCCAGTTCTCCTGATACGTCATATCGTTTGAGGCGGGACCGACAACGGTAGTCGTCCGGTAGCAACCGAGTTCCGCTGCGAGTGCCGCACGTTCCGGCAACTGCGCTAAACCGGCATCATAGTCGGCATCGGGACCGCGCCAGTTAACACCGAACCCCCATCCACCCATAGCAATCCCTGCTTCCGACCAGAGGTCTTTGACGTATTGCACGGAGTGTTCTTGTGCAATTTGATTGGCTTCGTCGATGTTCAGATCAAGACCTTCAAAACCAGCGTTCTTTGCGAGGTCTAAGCCTTCTCTCATATCTGCCCGGATGCCAATTGCACCGGTACTCAGGTTCTTAAACATTGTTTCTCCTTCTTTACTTATAGCAGAAGTGTTTTTGCTTGGGTGTTTCCCCATAGGAAGAAAAGATTAGAAGGTTGGAAGATTGGAGGTATCCTTCCATCCCAACGCCTTCTATCCTTCCATCCTCAATTTTTCGCCACGCAAAACTTTCGCAGCGACAGCCCACGGATAATCCTCGTCCTCTGCTTTTGCGTCGCGGTACGTCGGAATCCAGATCCAGCGTTCTTCGCCAGAACGGTTCGGATGGCTCGAATGGAGCGTCAAATCGTGGAAAAAGACGGCACCACCCGCTTCGATCTCCGCAGTGACAGCAAGGTTTTCGTCAACTGCCCCCGGACGGAGCCGATTTCCGAAGCCGTGTCCGTCACTCGCATCGCCATCGTGGACAATCGCGGATTTGTGGGAACCCGGAAATAGTTTGAGACACCCATTTTCAACAGTCGCATCGTCAAGTGCCACCCAGATTGAGATTTTGTGCGCACCGTACCAATAGGACCAATCTTGGTGCCAAGGACTCGCAAACGTCGTCGACGCACTCTTAAAAACCACCTTATCGCTCAAAAACTCAATATCTGGTGCGAGGATGCCTTCTAAGATGTCAAGTAACCGCGCGTCCCCCACTGCGGTTTGAAAAACCGGACTCCGCGCAGCTAAACCCACATATACCCCGTGTCCAGCGGCTGCACCTGTCTCCACTTTAACGGCTTCCAGAATGTCAACGCACTCTGACTTAAGCCGTTGGACTTCGCTTCGCGTAAATAGATTTCGGGCAACAGCGAAACCGTCTTTTTTAAACTCGTTGCGGAGCGTTGTCATATCAAATGTCATCTTTTTTATGCCTCTACAGCTGCATCAATCTCGACTTCGCGCCCTGTCTCACCACTTGTGAGCAGCCCTTCCATCATCTGCTGGACAATCAACCCGTGACGAAGCGGTGCCTTGCAGGTTACGTCATCTAAGATGCATTCAATGAAGTGATCAGCGATAGCGTCCCACGACTTTCCATACTTACTCTTTGGAAGCTTCGCGTCTATGTCCTCAAATTCACCTTTTTTGTCGGTTCGGTAGAGTCGCAAAGGTTTCAGCGTCGCCCCCGCCTCTGTACCGAACAACTCGATCTGAAATTCGTCGGGTTGGTGCG
Organism: Candidatus Poribacteria bacterium; assembly: GCA_003635255.1. Classification (GTDB taxonomy): domain Bacteria; phylum Poribacteria; class WGA-4E; order WGA-4E; family WGA-3G; genus WGA-3G. Next base: position 49,380 of record PYJC01000065.1, read on the forward strand.
ATGCCCAGAAACTTTCCACCTGTAAGCCGACACCCCCTTCAAAGGTAATAAACCCACCAGCGTAATCATCAGAATCGTATTTCTCGTAGATCTCTTTAGGGGCTTTCGTCCCCCTCCAGTAGCCGAGTCCTCGAGGTCCGAACTTCGCCCCAGCAGCACCGAGTACCGCAATTGGCTTTGGTAATCCGAGAATCCACCATGCCGAGTCAAGCACATGGACACCCATATCCCGAAATGCGCCGCCACCTTTCTGGATGAAACCGAGATTCCATGCCGGGATACCACTCCTACGCACACTCCGTGCCCGCGCGTAATAGAGTTCTCCAAAATAATTATCGCGTGCGAGATTGCCGAGATATTGGGTGTCATTCCCAAAGCGCGTAGAGAGCGACATCATATTGACGACACCCGCTGCTTCCGCTGCTGTGACCAATTTTTGTGCCGCTGCCTCAGAATCAGCAAGCGGTTTCGTTACCATGACATGCTTACCGTTCCGCACCGCTTCTAACGCGATCGGGACGTGCCACTGATTCGGCGTGCCGACGAAGACTGCATCAATATCATCGGCTTTGCACATCTCTTTGTAATCTGTGTAGAATTTAACCTTCCCAGGTAAATCTTTAGCGAAGGCTTTCATCCGATCTTCGAGTAGATCGCAGAGTGCGACGACATTGCCTCTCGGATTTTCGGCGAGTGCCGTGCCGTTGGGTCTGCCGATACCCATACCGACGACAGCGATGCGGACAGTTTTCTTTGCTGATGCCATATAATCTATCTCCAAATTTTGTAACGTGATATTACTGGGGGTTCCCTTGGTGATCCAAAGCAGGGTTAACCTCGTTTTTGACCGGCTTAATCGTCCGAAGGTATGCCCAAATTGCTTTCAAGTCTTCATCGTTCATTTGCGCATAGTGTTTTACTGGCATAGGCGGCAAAATCTTCCGATTGCTTTCCACACCTTGGTGCCGTCCCGTACGCATCGCTTTGATGAACATCTCTTCCGTCCATTCACCCAATCCAGTCTCTTTATCGGGAGTCAAATTTGAGGCGAAACTGGTTCCAAACGCACCAGAAAAGGCTGATAATTGTGGGGCAGTTACGATGAAAATGCCCTCTCGGATCATACGGAAATTATAACGTGGGGTAGGTTGTCCTGCAGGGTGTCCAGCGAGGTACATATTCATGTCGTAGTCGGCACCCACACGCGGCGTGTGACAATATCCGCACGCAGCAACCGCGTCTACGAGGTATTTGCCACGCTGAACCATATCACTTTGACTCTCGACAGAACGGATGTTCAGCGCAATAATAGCACCCGCAACAAGCACCACAACACAAAAGATTAAGAGATTTCGATACATTCAATAAGTTCTCCTTAGATTCAAAGTTCCGACTCAATTTAGCACATCGTGCAAATAGATGCAATAGAAATTACGCGAAAAAGGCGCGGTTTCAAACCGCGCCTGCGTTGTAATTTTTTAAGTGAGATAACAACTATCCTAAAAGCGATAGGATAATTTCGCGTAGTAAAGTCCGCCGTTGAACCCGAAAGGTGCGGACCTTCTCGAATACGTGAACACACCGGGGGAGTCAACAATGACCTGTCCCCTGCTATCCGTTAAAGTGCCACCGCGCGACTGACCAATCTCATTCAGATCAGGTACTTGATCAAACAGATTGTTTGCACCAATGGTCAGCGAAAGCCCTTCGTTCAACTGATAATTGCTTTGGATGTCGGTGAGCCATTTTCCGCCATAGGTTTGTCGTGCCGGATCGTCACCACTCCCTTCTTGAACGGTGTAGCTGCCGAAGTAGCGCAAAGCACCGCCGATAGTGAGATCACCGATCATGTAATCCGCGCTGATGTTAACGCGAGTGTTCGGCTGCCACTCCTCAATCATGGAACGTTCCTGTGACGGGAAGAGGGTATCCTCACGTCCGAGAAGGACTTCCGGGGCATCCACATCACCAATAACTTCAGTGTCCGCCCACGTCAATGCAGCTCTCAAATTAAGCAAAGATTCATTGTCGAAAGCATAGAGGTAACCTGCAGCAACATCAACGCCTTGTGTGCGTGTCTGTGCAACGTTTGTGAACACCTGCGCGCTACTCGCACCTGCGGCGGCTAATTCGGTTATGTCATCAGCACTGAAACTACCACTCAGGACGATCCGATCATCGATTTGAATCAGAAAGCCGTCGATGCTAAGCCACATTTTCTCAAGCGGTTTCAACACAAAACCACCGGAAACATTGAATGCGGTTTCCTCTTTCAGTTCAGGAATTCCGAGTGCCCGTGCAGCATCGCTGTCATTGCGGAAGGTGCCGACTTCAAGGGCTATCAGTTCTTCTGTGTTTCCGTCCTTATCAAGATCGTCGGCATCTACTTTGAATTGTGTGCTGATGTTGTTGAAGTAGAGCTGCTGCAACGAAGGTGCACGGAAGCCTGTACTACCCGCAGCACGTACCGCAACCTGTTTCGTCAGGTCGTAGCGCGCCGTCGCTTTGCCTGTAACAGTGGCACCGAAGTCGCTATACTGCTCACCACGCACCGCTGCACCGACGAGGAGTCCCGTTCCAGGTTGTCCACTCAGATAAGATTCAAAGTCTGCGTAACCAGCGATGTTGGTTCGGCTTTCGTCCACTTCGTTGTCGGGTCGGAAGCCGGGGAAGACTTGGATACCACCAGAGGCACCATCTACGCCGAGTCCGGCGTTAATCCATGAGAGCGGTTCACCCGCATGGATGCCGTAACCTTCCCTACGGAATTCAATACCACCTGCAAGGTTGATAAGCGACGATTGATAGTCCAATGGATACGTGACATCTAAGTTGAACGCCGTTTGCGAAAGTTCAAAACCACCAGCATCTGCCGACGTTGGACTGCTCGGACCATAAGACGCATTCAGCGAATTTGAAATGAGGAAGTCAAATGTATTCAATCCGTGATTGATACTGACATCAATATTCAGGTCGGTTGCTTCATGCGTCCATGCTAAACCTAAAGCAAGAGAGGTATCTCCAATGTCGGTGTTAATTTCTGGTAGGAATCCGTCTGGATAAATTTCGGGGACGGTTCGTGACGCTTGGTTGGCTCTACGATAGAAACCTGCACTGTTATTTTGGCGCGTGGAGTGACCCCCAAAAGAGTAGAGCTCTAAGCCCGCCGCTAACGGAAGTCCGAAATTGTAAAATCCGACTTTTTGGGACGAATCGGCATCCCCAATTCGGAAATTCTGCCGTTCAAAGGTATATTCGCGCGGGTCAAACCAGACCGGTTTTTCTGTCACAGTGCCATCATCGTTTTCGATTTCAGGAATATGGTCTGACGGTCTACCTTGATCTACATCCACCCAATCATATTGTTGCGTACCGGTAAGTCCCGCGCGGTTCGTGCGGTATCTGTCGCGCCATTCAGCAGTGAGATTCAGGAAACCGGATTCGCCGACTTTCATACCGTAATTAGCGTTCCCGTTCCATGTATCCCCATCGCCTTCGTAGGTCTGTCCCCAGTAGATGTCAGCATTGCCTGTATCAACATCGTCTTTGAGCACGATGTTGATCACACCGGCAATAGCGTCGGAGCCGTATTGCGCTGCTGCACCATCGCGTAGCACTTCAATCCGCTCAATCGCCGCCGACGGAATCGCATTGAAGTCTGTTCCGGCAGTGCCGCGACCCACCGATGTGTTAACGTGCAGCAATGCGCTCTTGTGGCGACGCTTGCCGTTGACCAGCACAAGCGTTTGGTCGGGTCCCAAGCCACGCAGCGTTGCGGGCCGTAGCGCATCTGTACCATCACTAATCGTCGAACTTGAGAAATTAAAGGAAGGGACTAACATCTGAAGGACACGCCCCGTCTCAGATTGACCCGTAAGACTCAGCTGTTCTCTGTTAACCACTTCTATCGGCACCGGTGCCTGTAGTGCTCTTCTGCCTATACTACGGGTACCCACCACGACAACCGCTTCAACGGTTTGGATCGGAGCAAGTACTACCGTCACTTCGGTCTGTCCAGCAGTTGTATTAAGCCGTTTACTCGAAAATCCGATGGCTATTACGGTCAGGGCCTGCGTCCCTGTCACGTCGCTAAACATAGCGTTTCCAGATTCGTCTGTCGTCTCTTCTTGGGTTCCAATTTGTACTTTTGCTTCTGGAATGGGATTTCCATTCTGATCTTGAACGACTACCTTAAGTGCTTCAGCACTGGCAGCCATCGGCATGACTAATGCAACGCCTAATAAAATCGTTACAACGCACCAGAAGTACCACTTATTACCTAAAATTGACATTTGACTGATTTATCCTCCTTAAAAATTGTACTAGAAAAAAGATCGCATCATGTGACTTCCATGAATTCAAACACTATTTGTAATTATTCTGGCCGCAATGATTTACGACACATCCCCAATTATAGTAAAGTCCATAATTGTTGAAATACATCAAATCAAAGGGAGTCCGATCTCATTCCCCCTGATAAGGGCGTGTTTTTGCTGGGGTGTTTCCCCTAGGGGGGGTAGCTTCGTAAAAGTGTTCACTTATTTTCGATTTTACTACACTGTTTAATTATGTATTATTTTTTTCCTAAAATGCAAATTAAAGTTGGAGAATAACACAGGGAATCACTTTTTTTAACAATAAACTCTGTTTTATGCTAAAATGGGTGGAAGTTGTCCTTATGGTGCTGGCGGATAGAATTTTTGTATAGGGTTCAATTTTCGTATCCTTGAGTGCATTAAAAACCCATTTTTGGCAGGATTTTCACTCGTTATTGCGGAGAGAAACGGGAGAAAAATGCTCGGTGATGAACTACCCATTGACGCTCGCGCAGATTATAGAACACGCACACCGTATACACGGGGATAAGCAGGTTACGACACTGCTGCCTGACGGAACGCTACATCGTTATAACTATACCGCATTATACAAGCGTGTGAAGCGATTAGCAAACGCTGTCACTAAATTGGGTATTCAGTGCGGTGACAGAGTCGCAACTTATGCTGCCAACACCTATCAACATTTAGAACTCTACTACGCGATTCCGTGCATCGGTGCTGTACTCCATCCACTCAATGTTCGCCTCTCCCCTGTACAGTTGGCACAAATTATCCATGAGGCAGAGGACAAACTGATCTTTGTTGATAGCACTTTTGCAGCGCAATTTAAGGCGTTACAAAGTAAAGTTGAATGTAATGAAGTTATCAACTTTGAACCGATGTCCGCTGATGCTAATACACTTTATGAGCAACTCATCTCTGAGGCTGCACCCGCATATACATGGGACATCCGAGATGAAAACTGGGCGATGGGACTCTGTTATACCAGCGGAACGCAAGGTGAACCACGAGGGGTCCTCTACACGCATCGCTCCGTATTTCTCCACACGCTGGCGGTGAATCAAACTGATGTCTTCGGATTGACGGAAGCAGATGTCGTCCTACCGCTCGTGCCGATGTTCCATGCCATGGCGTGGGGATTGCCTTACGCAAGTATGTTTGCCGGTGCAGATATAGTGCTATCCGCTGCCAAACCGGCGTGTATTGCTACCCTCATTGCTGAAACAGGGGTCACCGTCGCTGCAGGCGTACCGACAGTCTGGGCAGATGCCTATCCCGAATTACGCGACAGAAAACAGGATATTTCCACGTTGAGGCGATTAATAGTCGGCGGAGAAGCGATGCCGTTGTCCCTCATTGAAGCCTACGAAAAGGAACTTGGCGTTGAGGTCTGCCACGCTTGGGGAATGACAGAAATGTCGCCAACTGGAACCTTCTCGAAGCTGCGCACTGCTCACCAAAGTTTATCGGATGCTGAGAAGTGGCAAATTAAAGCAAAACAGGGGAGACCTATACCGGGTGTCGAACTCCGTCTCGCAGCTGAAACATCTAACGGCTTCACGGAACTTCCTTGGGATGGCAAAACAATTGGGGAACTACAGGTGCGAAGTCCTTGGACAGCCAATAGCTACTATAAAGTTGAACCCACCCCGGAACACTTCACAACCGACAAATGGTTACGCACGGGGGATATCGCTACGATTGACGCGAACGGCTACATGCAAATTGTTGATCGAGCGAAGGCGATCATCCGAAGCGGGGGAGAGTCTATTTCAAGTGTCGCTTTAGAGACAGCACTGCTGAAACACCCCGATGTCTGTGAGGCAGTGGTTGTCGGTATACCTGACGAGAAATGGGGGGAACGACCGGTCGCGGTCGTTGTACTCGCAGAACAAGCAGACGAAAACATCTCGGATATCCTCAAGCAGCAGCTCACATCTGAATTCTCTAAGTTCTGGATCCCAGATAAATTTGTCTTTGTTGATGAAATCCCGAAAACAAGCGTTGGTAAATCCGATAAACGCGCGATTCTTCAGATGTTCGCACCAACGCTAAACGGGTAGCCTGAGGCCTCTACACCTCACACCCTAAAGGAGGAATTTTCATGAAAATGAAAGCCGCTATCTATACAGGAATTGAACAAATTGCCATTCGTGAAGTTGAGCGTAACGAACCGCCACAGGGCTTTGTACTCGTCGACACCAAGCAAACAGGCATCTGTGGTAGCGACCTCCATAGTTATTTCGGGCACTGGGGACAATCGCATGAACACGCCGCAGGTCATGAAACATGTGGCGTGGTCGTAGCACTCGGCGATGGTGTGACAGCCTTTGAGGTCGGGGACAAGGTCGCCGTGGAATGTTTTTCCCACTGTGGCACCTGCAAATATTGTGAGACAGGACAGTATAATCTCTGCTTCAATAGAGCCTGGATTTCTCCAAACATGCACGGCGGATTCGCTGAATACACCGCCACACACCATTCAGGTCTCTTTAAATTACCGAAACAGATGACCTTTGAACAAGGCGCACTCGTTGAACCACTCGCTGTTTCACACCGCGCCATCGCGCGTTCGGGGGCTAATTCTCGGGACACAGTCGCTATTATCGGTGGCGGCACCATCGGACAATTCGCCTTGGCAGACGCGGTCGCCGCAGGTGTTAAAGAGACCTTGATTACTGTTAAATATGAACAGCAGGCGGAGTTGGCAAAGGCACTCGGCGCAGATCATATCGTCAACATCAGCGATACTGATGTTCAGGAATACGTCAAGGATGTCACAAACGGTATCGGTTTTGACGCAGTCATCGAAACGGTGGGCGGAGCAGAGAACTTCAACACCGCAACAACTATCGTTCGGAAACAGGGGGCTGTCGTTCTGGTCGCGGGGTATTACAAACCCCTTGAGGTGAATCTTTCTACCATCGTCTGGTCAGAGGCATCCATTACAGGGTCCAACTGTTACGGCTATAGTGGAATGGAGACAGACTTTGAAGCCGCGATTGAATTGATAGATTCTGGTAAGGTTGATGCCACAAAATTGGTGACGCATTACTATCCGCTTGAGGAAATCAGCGAGGCCTTCCGGGTATCTGCCGATAAAACCTCCGGCGCAATTAAGGTACACGTCTGTCAGGACTAACCTCTCCGTTGGTGAGGTTTGATGAAGATCAATTTATTAATTCGGTAATTCCGTATTCTGCACGAGGCGGGTGTCCCCCTGCAGGCGAGGGTGTTTTTGCTGGGGTGTTTCCCCTAGTATCCTCGCCTAATTACCGATTTATTTTCTTAAACTTCATCAACCTCACCATCACTGTCAATTTAAGAAAAACAACCGTCGTGGACCCAGGCCCCGTAGGTTCGGTTTCCTAGAAGAAACACCCCAGCAAAAACACCGAACCGAGTTTTACACAGATCCCTTGAAGACTTCAAAAACCTCTTCAGTCGCGTAGCGACGGCATCTGTGTAGAAAAGTTGGACATCCTGGACCCAAGCCCCGTAGGGGCGGCATCTACAAACATGATCCTGTGAAATGCTGTGGAATATCCCTAAATTGACCCTATGGGTTATAAATAATTCTGCACAAACTACAGGTTTAATTTGACTTCTAAGTGGAAATAAGATATAATCCGTCATATTAAGGTGGAATATTAACCATTGGTAAATATATAGTTGGCTTGATATCGACCCAACGTGATTAAATGGGTTATTTTGCTTACGGAGCAACTTAGGTTACAGATTAGAATAGAAGGATTCATACCATGCAAAACGGAAATCACACATTGGGCACGAAAGAGAGAGAACAGTTTTGGAAGCAGGGCTATCTCGGTCCTTACACACTCTGTAGTCCTGAAGATATGCTCAACATGCAACCCGAAATTGAGAAAGTGCTTGAGACCGATGCACCTGATCACAAAAATAGGGTGCATAACCGCCACCTTGATTCTTCGTTGATTCACAATCTTGCTACGCACCCTGCTATCGTCAAACGGATGGCATCTCTTTACGGACCAGATCTCATACTCTGGCGGACAAACTTTTTCGTCAAGGAACCCGGAGCAAAGGAGATTCCGTGGCACCAAGATTTCAACTATTGGCCCCTTGAACCACCCATTATTATTTCAGCATGGATTGCTGTTGATTCGGCGACTTTGGAAAATAGCTGCCTCCAGATCGTTCCCGGTTCACACCGCAAAGTGATACCGCACGTGAAAGCGACATCCGATATGGCGTTCAACCAAATGGGCGACCTCGGATTCGTTGATACGAGCAATGTCGTCAACTTGGAGATGCAACCCGGAGAATTCGTCCTCTTTAATGAGCGAACCTTACATCACTCGGAGGCGAATCGCTCTGACAAACGACGGATCGGATTGGCTGTTCGCGTTATCCTGCCTATTGTTAAAGTTTTCGATTGGGACGCACCTCAACACGAACTCATTGTCATTCATGGTGAAGATCCCGTTCAATTCAATAAGAGAGGTTAATTATTAACAAGGAGTACTATTAATGAATCATCAAATTACCCTCGCTTCTCGGCCCACAGGGTATCCGAAAGAATCAGATTTCAATTTGGTCGAAGTCCCGATTCCGAAACCGGAAGACGGTCAAGTATTGGTGAAAACTATCTACCTCTCCGTTGATCCGTACATGCGAGGACGGATTAATGCAGCAAAATCTTATGCCGCTAACGTCGAAATCGATGAAGTGATGGTCGGCGGTGTTATTGCGCAGGTTATTGAATCGAGACACCCGAATTTTGGGATCGGTGACATCGTCAACGCGAATATCGGTTGGCAGGAATATGGTGCCACCCCTGGCGATGGTTTGCGGAAAATTGATCCAACAATCGCACCGATTTCAACAGGCGCAGGGATTCTCGGTATGCCGGGGTTGACAGCCTATTTCGGGCTCCTCGAAGTTGGACAACTTCAAGAATTGGAAACCGTATTTGTCTCCGGTGCCGCTGGTGCCGTCGGCTCCGTCGTCGGGCAAATTGCCAAAATTAAAGGGTGCCGTGTTGTTGGCTCTGCTGGAACCGATGAAAAAATTGACTATATCGTTGATGAACTCGGATTTGATGCCGCTTTTAATTATAAAAGTGTTACCGATTATCATACGGAACTCCAGAAACTTCTGCCCGATGGTATTGATGTCTATTTTGACAACGTCGGTGGACAGATCACGGATGCCGTTTTCACGAATCTAAGAATCAAGGGACGGGTCGTTATCTGCGGGCAAATTTCTCAGTATAATCTCGAAAAGCCAGAGACAGGACCGCGGTTCCTTTGGCACATGATTACCAAACGCGCCAGAATCGAAGGCTTCCTCGTCTCTGAGTACGCCGACCAGCACGCAAAGGCACTCGTTGAGATGGCAGAATGGCTGCAACAGGGGAAATTGAAGTATCATGAGACAATCGAAGAAGGTGGAATCGAAAACGCGCCCGCAGCGTTCATTAGTATGCTAAAAGGCGGCAACATAGGAAAACAACTCGTCAAGATTGCTGAATTATAACGTGAGTTTGATAAATACTTAGAACAGAAGCGTTTCGTCTTAAAGTCCCCCTGATAAGGCGGATTTAGGGGGTTAAATCCTAAAAACTGCCTCGCCTACATCTTCTCAGTTGGGCAGAAGGTATGATTGTCTTCTCCCATCGTGGGACAACCTACATGATGCATCGGAAGCTCGACGTTTAGTCCTGTTGCGGGATAGTCTCCCTATTTCGCCGCGCTGGATTGGTGATTCATTACCGAGGCAACCGTTAAATAAAGTGACTGTGACGTGGGGGAGTCTCAAACGTGATAGCACCCAAACCTAAAGGGTTGGGCTTCGGTTTCGTAGACAGTGCGGTTTTCTCATAGAGTAGACCGTCTTAATCCGTCTCCACCAGCGGGTATTTCCCTTATGTTGTTTTAGAACACAAGGCATATCGTCAAGTGACGGCTATCCCTGCCCGCAAAATATTTAGCGCAGCGTTTATGTCTCTATCATGGTGGGAACCACATTCGGGACATATCCACTCTCTATCGTCCAATGTGAGATTTTCGTTATGAAAACCACAATCGCTACAAGGTTTCGTTGTAGCTGTCCATCGTCCGATTTGTTGGAACTCACGTTTATGCTTTTGACACTTATATTTCAATATCTCAACAAACTTGTAGAAGGCAAGGTCAGATACCTTACGACCCCAAAGCCGTTTCATGCCGTCAAGGTTCAATGTCTCAAGGAAAATCGTATCAAACTTCTTACAAAGTTCAGAGGCGAGTTGCCAATGAAAGTCTTTACGTTGATTGCTGATCTTCCGATAAAGACGTGCGATTTGTCGCACACAATGCCACCACCCGTTAGAACCTTTTTGCTTACGACTCAATGCTTTGTTGAGAGATCGAAGTTTCTTCAAGTTAGTTTTCAGGGGTTGTGGGTGTTGTATCTTTTCACCCGTGCTCAGTGTCAAATAAGCGTCTTTCATTCCAAAGTCTGCCCCAACGCTTTTACCTGTTGTTGGCAGAGGTCTAAAATCTTTGTAGGATGTCGTTATACAGACCCAATATCGCCCACAGGTGGCACGCTTTATCGTAACTTCGGTGATAGTTCCGTGCCACTGCCGGTGCTTGTGAAAAGTATATGCGACTTTATCAAACTGCCATTTACGGGTCTGCGGATTCCACTTGCGAAAAGTCAATGTCATACGATTATTATACAAAGACCACCCAGCAGAACTCGGATGCGTAATAGACTTAAACTTACGTCTCGGCTTAATATGCGGTCTACCGCCAAGTTTCTTAAAAAAACGGTCATACGCTTTATGAATACGCTTGAGTTCCTGTTGCGTTGCTTGGCTTGGCAATGCGTTCCAATGCGGGTGTGTCGTCTCTTTCAAATGTTTCAGGTGATCACACATGCCCTCATAGTTTACATAAGGAAGCCCGTCTTTATGCCTTTGACGTTGCCACTCGTGAAAATACACATGCACTTGCCACATATCATCAAGCAAGTTGCCAATGCGGATACTATTAGACTGATCATAAAGCGGATATTTATACGTTTTCATGGACTATCAAGTATCAAGTCTTTAACCCCTATACAGTGGGTAGGTAGACACGCAACCAAGCAGTTACGCTGTATATGTCTACCAACTTAATACAGTAAGTATACTACAATTTTCGGTCAATGTCGAATCTTTTTTCAACTATAGACCCCCGGTCTAATTCACTGAGGCGGTTCTGTATCCCAAAGCTAAAGCATTCGGCTTTAGAACCGAAATTTAGGTAAATCCGAGTGCATAAGAAATAATGCACCTTTTTCGCACTGATTACACGTCACTAACTATTAAGTAAAACAGAGACTGATTAATTTATTTTTCCGTTCCTATTGCCACAGGAATTGCAGATACAAATAATGTATAGAAAGATGTTTGGTAATTAATCAACGCACCTTAACCTTGGCTGTTAGTGCAGCTATTTTTCAAATGAGGGCTTCCTAATGAACACACATCGCTTGATTGTTCTGTTTTCGGTGATAATTCTTCTATTGGGCATTTGCCCGAATCTGCTCTGTTGGGCAGAAGGGATGATCGTCTACGCCTATCGTGGGACGACCTATATGATACATCCGAATGATACCGTACCTACACCTACGCGGATTACCGAAGAAGGTATTTCCACGCCTTCGCCGGATGGACGCTTTTTGGCAGCTGTAGACCGCGACCCTGATCGCCGTAATCTTCTCCATATCCGAGACCTCCACACCGGTAAGAAAATCCGTTCCATCATATTGCAAGTCCATTCTTATGTGGATATTTCTTGGTCTCCAGATGGACGTTGGATTGTCTATGCCGGCAGTCCACAAAGGATAAGAGGCGGACGCGATCTGGACACCGAAATTTTTCTAATTTCGCCGGATGGACAACGGAAACGGAAGTTACCGCACCCCATTGGCGAAAGACCTATAGGTTTCGTTTGGGCACCAGATGCGCAATCCGTGTTCTACAATCTCGCTTCAACGGACAGGCTTCAGGAAATCTGGGAGTCGAATGTCAATGGGCAGGAGAAACCCAAAAAACATTTGCCATTCCCTGAACGGGCGGGTTTCTTAAGCCGTTACCCGTTCTATGCATTCTCTCCGGACGGTAAAAAAATTGCCTACACACCGCTTCATGAAGGCGTATTTGTTGCGGATATTGAAGGGAGAAACCACCGAAAAGTAGTCGAGCACATTCATGAAGGCATATTTGTTGTGAAGGCTGACGGAATAAACCTCTTAGAAGAAATAGCCAATCGCGGCTTGCGGCAGTTCTTTCAAGTGGATTGGTCCCCGAATGGAAAATATCTTGTGTTCTCTGTTGATATAGGTTTTGGTAATTATGGGCTCTACATCTATTCGTTTGCGTCCCAGAAAGTTCGACGTTTAGTACTTTTGGAGGATAACCTCCCTATTTTGCCGCGCTGGGTTGGGGATTCATTACCAGTGCAACCGCATAATAAGATGGCTGTGACGTGGGGGAGTCTCAAACGTACAAAGAACTAATCTGAACTCACCACTCACACGTCCACAATCTAAATTCACTTCTAATACCCCTTTTCTTTATCTATTACGCTGAGAAGCGGTTTACCCACGAGCAGGCGTTCTAAATTATCACAGAAAAGCCCAACCGACCGATCCAAGCGAATTGGTGAACCCCCAGCGACGTGCGGCGTAACGATAACATTCGGCAGATCCCATAACGGACTGTCGTCAGGCAGCGGCTCTTCTGGTGTGACATCCAACCCCGCACCGCCGATACTGCCTGACGTAAGTGCCCGAAGCAGTGCCGGCCCGTCTATAATCTTGCCGCGCGTGACGTTGATAAGCAACGCATGCGATTTCATCCGCTTAAACGCTACATCGTCAAACATCCCGTGCGTCTCCGGTGTCAACGGCGCACAGATAGCGACAACATCCGATTCTGAAAGCAGGTCATGGAACCGATCCATCTGCCAGACCTCATGTACGAATGACGGGGCTTCAACCGCTTCGGGATCAACAGCGATAATCCGCATATCAAACCCTTGTGCCCGACGCGCAACGTCAATCCCCGTGCCGCCAAGTCCGACAATGCCAAGCGTACGTTCGCTCAATTCCCACGTCGCGTGACGGATTGACATCCGATTGTCCCATGTCCGTTCACGTACCGAGCGACCGAGACCCCGCAGTAGCCCGAGGAGTAAAGCCCACGTCTGGTCTGCCAAATGTGGTCCCACGAAACCTTTCGCACTCGTCAGGATAACATCGCTCTTGGCAAATTCAGGAAACAGTAAACCATCAACACCGGCTGAAAGGACTTGTACCCATTTCAGCTGCTTCGCATTTTCAAAAAGCGAGCGATTAAACCCACCGAACACAATATCGGTGTCCACAATTTCACGCAGTGCCTCTTCTGAATTTTGTGGTTTCACAAGCGAAAGTTCGTCAGAAACCGATTCGATCTGCTGTTCCTGTTCCGATGTAATATCGGTATTAATCAAAATTTTCAACTTGACATCTCCTCTGTATAGTGGTATTCTATATACGAAATAAGCGAAATTCCTACTAAAAAACACATTTCTCAGAAAAGGAGAATTCTACTGTGATTGATTCATCTTCTATGCGTCCGCGTAACCGCTGTACACATATTATCTCTATTCCTATTTTGGCAATTAGCATACTTCTTGCCGCAATCTTCATCGCGAGTTGTGGCGACGAGGGCGACACCACTGAAGACACCACCGGTATGACGGATGTCCTTCAGCCTACGACACCCCCTCCTGAAACGCCACCGCCTCCGGCAGAAGAACCTGTTGTTGAAGAACCCAAAATCTCTTTTAAAGACGATATTCAGCCCATCCTCGCTGAGCGATGTGCTCTGGCAGGATGTCACGCCGCACCCGGTGCCGCAGGGCTCGACCTTACCAAATATGATACCTTCAAGAAGGGTGGAAACACTGGTCCCGCGTTCGCCGCTGGCGATGGCAACGGTAGCCTTGTCGTCAAACGTATTGATGGGGGCGGTATGCCTCCCGGTGGACCGCCGTTGGACGGCGACCAAATCCAACTCTTCGTTGACTGGATTGATGAAGGTGCCGAAAATAACTAAATTTAACGATAGCATACCATTCTTGTCCTTCTGTGTCAAGTTGAAAAGATTGTCAATCCTTGGCACTATCCATCTAAAAGGCGCGTCTATTACGCGCCTTATACCTCTATCTTTCTAAAATCTCCTCAAAACCGTCTGTTTTCTTCAATACCATCAAAATTGTCTAAACTTTAGATGAAGTCGTACATTCCCGAAAAATACTATAGTGAAGCCCAAAAATATAAGTGGACATCTTTGTAGCATAAACTTTTAGTTTGTGCCAGTCTGAATGCCTGTTATAGGGATTCAGACTGTTTGAGAGTGCCCGATTAATTATAGGTTTTACTATAATATTCAATAACGCAATTTTTGTAGTAGATATTCAAATTTTGAGATTTATGCTACAATTTTTGTGTTTTGGCGGTAGGAAGAGGAATTATAAATTAATCTTCATCGCTTGGATGCAGCAGGTTTTTTATAAAAAATGTGATGCCGAAACATTTTTTATAAACGCAGTGGACACTTACGTTCTAAGCCGTTAATAATTCAAAATATGATTGGAATTTCAAGGTTTTGGTCATATATTGCACTTTTTTTAGAAAAATTGGCACGAAATTTGCCATAGTGATGCTATAAATTAGGCATTTTTTATCATTTTATGCAACCTTTTCGCCTCACATACGCGTTTTTAATTATAAGAGTGCTATTTTTTCGGGAGGAGATATATGAAAACCAGTGACTTTACGTTAATCCGACGCACCTTAGACGGCGACCAAAGCGCGTTTACAATGCTTGTGAACAGATACCAGGAATGGGTACACACCCTTGTTTGGCGGAAGGTAGGCGATTTTCACATCGCTGAAGAGATTACGCAGGATGTCTTCCTGAAAGTTTACAAGAAGTTATCAACCCTAAAGCCCTCGGATCATTTTAGAGGATGGCTCTATGTGATCGCAGCACGGCACTGTATCACATGGAGCCGAAAGAAAAAACTCCCGACGACATCATTGGACGCGATGTCAATATCGGAGTTAGAGGAGCTCTGTTACGCGCAATATGAGACAGAACGCGATAAAGAAACCACTCTCGAATACCAGCGCGAAATCATTAAACGTCTTCTCCAAAAGCTGCCAGAGAGTGAGCGCACCGTCATAACCCTCCACTATCTGGCAGAAATGTCTTGTGAAAAGATTAGCGAGTTCTTAGGGGTTTCGCCTAACACTATTAAAAGTCGGCTTCACCGTGCTCGAAAGCGATTGGAAAACCAAGAACATCTGCTTCAGGAAGCCTCCAGTATTTTCCAAGTGTCACCAACACTCACCGAGAATATCATGCGCGAAGTGGCACAAATCAAACCTGCCGCCCCTTCCGTGAGTAAACCTTGGATGCCGTGGGGATTCTCCTTCGCAGCGACCTTTTTGATCATTCTCATGATAGGTCATGGCGCACGTCTGTTATCACGTTTTCAGCAACCCTACAACTTGGAAGCCACATCGAAAATGACTGTGGAATTGATTGACACGACTATTGTCCGAGAATTGAATCGAAAATCCGACTTATTGACCCGATTTGGGAGAGCCGATGCCACTGGTAAAGACAGTAACTCTGGATTCCAAACAGAATCACCTCTCATCACAACCCCACAAACGGACGGAAAAGACATCTCGACAACGAAACCACAATGGGTTCAGACAAAGGGGCCGGGAAGCGTTTCTGAGCCAGGACTCTTTCTCGCATCCGACAAATCCCTCTATGCTATTGCCAAAACAGGACTCTATCGACTCACAGAACAGAGGGACGCATGGACATTTGTCAGTTCCAGCGGTCCGAGTCGAGAGTTCGATCCAGTTATGGCAGAACGCGGCGATACCCTCTATTTCTTAACATCCGATGAACTCTTGGCTTCAACCGATGGCGGTAAAACGGTAAATACGCTCAGCGCGCGACCTGAAGGACATCCGGTTGCGTTGGTTGTCACAGATATGGCGATGTACCTTGTCCTCAGAACGGAGGTATTTCGTTCCGACAATTTCGGAAATCAGTGGGAATCCATAGGGGCGGTCCTGCAATCCGACAATGCACCAGATGTAGGCAGCCCCAGTTTCCGTATATCGGACGCAATCGCTATGGACAACATGCTATTTGTCGGCACAAGTCGAGGACTGTTCCGGTTTACCGGTGCTTGGGGAAAATTGCCAGTGCCGACCCGACGAGGCATCAATTCGTTAGCGGTCGCGGAGAACAGACTCTATGTCGGAACGAACACCGGGCCGCAGAATGGGCAAAATCAAAACCCTACACCGGCAATTTTCTATTCGACCAATTTTGGCGATTCATGGACAGATATTACGCCCAGTCCCTATAAATTTCTAACTAAGATAATGACTACAATCCAAGTCGTTTCAATAGAAAAAATGCTTATGGTAATAGGTCCAAGCGGGATATTACTCTCTTATAATGGTGGCGAAACGTGGACAGATCCTGGAAGTGACCCACATGCTTTTGCTTTCGGCGTTTCTCCTATTGTGGTGTTGGACGAAAACAATTTTTACAAATCTGATGCCTTTGAAGTTGTTCGCTCCACGGATGGTGGTATCACATGGCACCCCTTTACAACCGGATTGGTGAACTCCCATGTTCCCAGTCTGTCTGTGGTCAAAAACGTCCTCTATGCACAAACGCCCACAGAAATGCTCAAATCTACAGATGCCGGTGAGTCGTGGGAATCCGTTGGCTTGGGTGCTAATGGAAGTGTTCCTCTGGAAGGGGCAAAGTCGAAAATTGCAGCAGCCAACGGTGTTCTTTATGCCAACAACACTGGTCGTAGTGGTGTTACCCTCTTTCATCTCTCTGGTGCCAGTAATGCGTTCCTACCGGTTGAAGGTGTACCAGATTTTGAGGCGGACACTTCACATATAGGGTGGAGGCAAAATCGTAGAAAAGCGTGGGAAAACGGTGGCAATATTGTTATAGCACAGCAGCTGTCGAGTGCTGACCAATACAATGTCTTTGGAGAATGGAGAAAGAATGGAACGTTTGCAGTCACTGATGATACCGTCTTCATGGAATACAAACATAAACTTTTCAGATGGCGGCGCGGCGAAACGAAATGGCACTACACCGGTTTGGAAGATTCCGGTTATTTCTCCTTCGCTAATGCCTACGCCAAGGAGTTGATGCTCGCCGTTTCTGGGAACACAATCTATGTCGGTAAACGAGATGGCGACCTCTTCCAATCCTTTGATAATGGAGACACTTGGAACGACATCACCGCGAACCTCGCCTTTCCGTTTAGATACTTCAAGGATGTCCTATTTGAAGGTGGGACTGTCTACATCTCGACAGACATGGGGGTCATGCGTTCACGCGATGGTGGGATATGGCATGTGCTCACCGATGTTGATGGGAATAGACCGGTCATGGACCGAATTACCGTTGATGGCATGGCAGCTTACGGTGTGTGTAATGGTGGTGTCTATCGGCTGGATAACGAGACGAACACTTGGAAACAGATTGCACCAGAACTGCCACACACAGCGACCTCCTTTGCCGTTAATAGCAATACATTTTACATCGGCACGCAACAGAACGGTGTACTCCGCTTTCAACGTGACGATTGATAACTACCTAATTTCGTTAGCGTCCTACTGTACACTTTCTTATCTCATCTTATTCTGATAATCTGACCTACCCACGGTCTCTAAATAATTTACCTGTTACCATAATCCTCGTATAGTTTCAATCTTCCACTCAAAATCTCCCTCTGTAGGATTCTCACTGCGAAGCACGCGCGGTCGCGACCCACCTCTAATGGACACAAGAAACCTGAAACTAACCCTTCTTGTGTGATCACTCTCCAATATCTATCGCGTATTGCGCTTTATGCCTTATGGATGGAATTATGCAAGATTTACATATTTAGGTAAGCATAATTTGCCGAATGCTCAGGATTTGCATAGTTATGTTTTGTTGAAATTCGCTAATAGCATGGATTTTACCTATTGGCACGATAATTGCTAAATTATCTTGAGTGTGCTGAGTTGCTAAAAAGCAAGTGTAGGTGTATGTCCGGACATTGTTCGCTATGGAAACCTAACACGCCGAACGTCGGAATCCTGAACCTTGACTTGGACAGGTAAAAGAACAGTTAGCGAATACAGGTTACCTACACTTTCTATTTTTTGGACAAGGATAGATTGAGTTGCTGATGAAAGTGGTTAACAACGTAAAACTATAAGTTATTTTTTCGAGAAGAGGTGGAAAAGTGTACGAATACTCAGCGTACGTGACATTCGTAATTGATGGCGACACCTTTAAGACCTCCAACCGAACAATCCGTTTGGCGAATATAAATGCACCCGAAAGCAACACTTTGGAGGGGCAGAGATCTGCAGAATATTTAAAGTGCCTTATAGAGGGAAAACAGGTTAGAATCAAGTCTGTGGCTACTGATGTTTACCGTCGCGTAGTCGCCCATGTCTGGCGCGGATCGGATGATTTGTACGTCAACAAAGAGATGTTTAATCGGGGGCATGCGAATCCAATATAGTTCGTAATGCCTACGTTAGATTGTTGTTGAGGTATTTCGGATATCGGATGTTTTTGAGATTATGCAGAAAATGCAGGGTTATATATGCATAATTTGCCATATTATGCATAATTTACACAGTCGTCCGTTACTGGTATCGCTAAAGATGTAGATTCTTCTAAGTGGCACGATAATTGCTGCTATATATACGCATGCTGAACATGCCATACTATATTCAGATAGTCCTCGTAGTCGCACGGCAAACGGAATGACTTAGGACAATCAAACTGATTGGACAATCAAACTGATTTGTCTATAACCCGATTACCAGAAAAAGTATCAGACTCAAATCTTGTCTCCGCTTAAGCGATGTCGGTAAAACCCCGACACTATCAAGTGGGACAGAACAGAAAGGAATAGAGGAACCATGAAGAAATTTTGGATCAACAGCCTCCCACTGCTGGCAGTACTCTTTGTGCTAACTATCGGTTTCACAATGTTCAACAACTTGGATGCATCTCCATCTGACACCAACGATCCTTGCCCAGATTTACAAGAAATCTGTTTACAAGAGGCGAATTATGCCGCTGTCACATGCAAAAAGTATGGAAACGGCTCCAATTGGTGTAAAGATGCCAGAAAAGATGCAAACAGGGCTTGTTACGCTGCTATAAATTGCGATTAGTCTTTGCGCTTAGCTGGTATCCAGTGTTGCTCTCGTCCGGAGCAACACTGGGATATAATAGGAGTTTACAACAATGAAGATAAGACCCATCTATAGTATTAGCATTCTCGCCATCGTTCTCGGACTCTGCGCAATCGGATGGATAGTGTTCCAACCGAAACAGATGGAACCCGTCGTCACGTATAGAGCCACCACACCTGAAACGCGTACTGCAGAAGCACCGAAATCTGCTGAGGCGATATATGAAGAAACGCTCAGAGAAAGGGCAGCGCGTGATATAGAGTACATGCTTGAGAGCGGAACGGATGATTCCGATACGAGAGCACTAAAAAAAGCCATGCAATCCCCGGAATATCTCGAATACAAGCGAAAACAGGATGCGATCTTTCCAGGGTTTAATCTTGTACTGTGGTGGGACTTCCTTGACTCGCAAGGCATTGAATCTTCTGCAAGGGAACTACAAGAAAAAAACTTCCGTGAAAGCTTTCCTACCGGCGACTACGCCGATTATGAACCCATGATGCGAAAAGAACTCGCCGAACTTTTCCTTGAGTTCGATCTCCGTCCGGATGTGACGGATACACAGACTGCACGCGAATATACGCTTGCTGTCCTAAGCCAGTTTAGAAGCGATTGGAGCAATAAGGTGTGGATGCGTGGATATTTCAACGGATACGACGGTGATGTCGATTGGGCTGAAAATATCCGGCGCAATGCTGCAGACATTGTTGCTGAATTAACGCCAGCGGATATCAACACATCTCCACCACCGACCGAATCCCCCTTCACACTAAACACAGCGGATGTTGTGGAAGAAGTCAGTGGTACCGCATCACTGCCTAACACAAACACCGAGGCGTTATCCGCACCTAAGGACATGTCAAAAGTGCCGCAAACTATCCAAGAAACTGACGAAGGGCTTGTGAAACAACACATCCCAGATATCTCTGGAGTGCCAACCGAAGCGCAGTTTCGGAACACACTGCATCAGCACTTTTCACCCGAACGCTTAAACCGTGCTATGGAGACCTTGAACCGATACGGTCCCAAAGAAGGGCTTCGCCGGCTTAAGGAATCTGATCCCGAAGCCGCTACACGTTTTGAACGTCTCATTCAACCCGACAAGGAGCGTAATTAAGATGAAAGATACCCATGTCTTCTATGGAGTCTGCAGCATCGCTGCCCTCGCAATCGTCGCGGTCGGCATCGGATACGCTACCGATATGCTGCCATTGCATAAACAACCTGTCAACGCAACAACAATGTCCGATACGACAAGCACTACACAGTCGAATCCAGAGACCCCGCGGGCATCGAAAGGTGTTAGCGCATCGAAAGAAAAGAACTGCGGCTGCTGCGCAGAACGCAGGGCAAAGTACGAAGCTCTAATAAAAAAGCGTCGTCAACGCCAAAAGGCTGCCACTACAGCACAACAAATGGCATCAAAGTAAAGCGAAGGGGACCCGATGAAAACTATAATGTCTCTTTATTTTCTCGTCTCATTCATCTGGGGTTTATTTGCCATCGACACCTCACCAGAATATAGGCACGAGGATCGAGAACTCACAAAATTTGAGAGACAGACAGTCGCTCTCTTAAAAAAGAAATTCGACTATCCGTTGTTAGACACGGAACTAAAGACGCTCCGAGAACTGTCCGATAGCGACGAATATGTCAACTTCCTCTCAAAAAAGTACCCCGAACAGGCACCCTTTACGACGTTTCAGGATTGCTTTTACAAAATCCTACCTTCCAAAGAACTCTACTTTGATGTCTTCTTTAAGAAACAACTTGATGTTCAAAAGATAGAAGAGATTAGAGATGACGAGTTGTTCATCGCTTACGCCTATATGGCGGCTTATTGGACACTCGGTGCTTATGAACGTGGGGGTGATCAATCGCCTGTTCAACGCCTCAATAGTTGTCACCGCATCGGTCAATACATCCTCGCGAAAACGCCAGAAGGCAGAGAATTCCTCTATCGGAGACTCGGTATTGACCCAACCACCAAGCATGTACCGTGGTTGCTCATATTGGATACCTTTGAACCGCTTCTCTGGTTAGCAACGCCGATCCGAGAGGAAGATGGACGCTGGATAAAAAGCCTGTTTGATAAGTATGGACGATATGATGGTATGTTACGCCTCGCTGTTCAAGATCCGATGCTATTAGACCGGATCCTCTACACCTTTTCAACCGACACAACCTTTCTCAGATGGCTCTACGATCCTATTGATGTAGACGGTACGTTGCGTAAACGATAAGTTTATGGAGATACGAACACTCGGCACGATTGCCCTTCTTATTGTCGTTTTGTTTGCTTCTTTTCTAATCCGTGTTCAAAGTTCGGCTAAAATCCCATCAGGGCAGCTGACGGACCCCGATGGCTATTTTTACTATTGGCAGGCGCAACTCATTTCCGAAAACGGGCAACTCCCAGCACGCGATATGCGCCGCTGGTTACCCGTCGGTAGAGATTTAGGACAAACCCTAAACCTCTACCCCTATGTCCTCGCATATACACACAAAGTCCTCTCATACATATTTCCGAACATCTCACTTTATCACATTATTTTTTTCATGCCCGTCGTCTGTTTTTGTATCGGACTCGGCGCATGCTGCCTTTTTCTCGCACAGACGTTCGACCTGCGTCTTGCTGGTATCGTGGGAATCTTTTTAGCAACCCTCCCCGCCAGTATTGAACGCAGCAGCACTGGACTTGGAGATAGAGACAGCTGGTGTCTCATGCTCGGTATACTTGCCATCATAACCTATCTGGCATCTTTAATGGTACAATCCCCAAAATCACGCATGAGGTGGACACTCGCAAGTGGTTTTGTTGTATTTCTGGGCGGAATCAGTTGGGAAGGCTTCGGCATTTTCTTAAGCATTATTCTTTGTGTTGAGATATGGCGATTTATCACGTCAGAAACAGAAACAGATCTAAAGTATTATCTAATATGGGTCTGTACCTTCGTCCCGACACTTTACATCGCATCACCCGCCTATCGGGACGGATACGGTTTCGCAAAACACCTCTTTGCATTTATGCTGATGCCACCACTCGCGTTTTTAGGGATCCGTATACTCCGATACATCCTGATAACGAAGACACCTTGGGCAGGAAAACTCAAGGCGTACACCCGTACCCTTCCACTCGGATTAACACTCACCAGCATCGCACTCGCGATCGGGTATGTGTTGATCCAACGTGACACTTTTGCCAGTACCACTGTTCCGTTGAGTCAGAATGAATTGATGAAAACCGTAGCTGAGCTTAAAAACCCTTTTCTTGAATATTGGATGTTCCGCTACGGCAGCGTTTTTGTTTTGGGATACTTCGGCATCGTCATGGTAGTCATCCGCTTTTGGAAAGTGCGGGGTATACTCTTTGCCGCACCACTAACACTGTTTGCAATCACTACCTTTTATCGGAGTCGGCTTGATAGCTTATGGGGCACAGCGACAGGCAATCTGCTCTTTGGTGCTGCCATCGTTACCTGTGCTATCGGGTTTATTGTGCTTGCGTGGCGCAGGCAAAGTACACCTAAAAATGAACCGATCTATCTCGCTTTCGCTCTGTGGTTCCTTTTCTGGTGTGCGCTCGCGCGTGATGCAAAACGCTATGACTTCTTTATTGGCATGGCTGTCGCTTTTTTTGCTGCAGACCTTATCTGTTTCCTTGCCGATTTTTATGGCAATCAAGTCGAAAAACGCATACCACAACGCTTACTAAAGACCGCTATTACCGCAATTATGCTCGGGATCATACTTTTCTGGACACCCACCGGCGGACATGCAACCCGCACGCTGCTTGCCGCGACCCATTTCCGACGTGCGATACCCGGGAATAGCGCAGAGGCGCGCGCTTTTGACTGGATGAAAGGTAATCTACCAGATACCGCTATCGTTGCCGCAAACTGGAGTTTCGGGAGTCTACTCAACGTCCTCTCCAATGTCAAAACTATCGTTGATCAGGATCATTTCATACAACACTGGATATACCTCTATGACCAACATGTCTACTTTGCTAAATCCGAACGCGAAGTTTTAGAGTTCCTGAAGACACACGATGCTACGCATATCATGCTAACGACACAGAGAGAACCATCGAATACGTTCCTACACGGGCAATTAAGCAATGCGTTTGTTCCTGTATATCCCACGGAAAACTTTCCAGAAGCGGCGGTTAAGGTGTGGAAGATTCACTACGCGCCCGACATCCAGTCGAATCCCAAATATCTTGCCACAAAGCCAGAAAAATAAGCGGACATGATCGCAAATGTCATAATACTATGTCGGATTCCCTTAACCTGTGATGTCGTCTCACCCCGAAATATTATCCCTATGATTTCGTAGAACTTACGCATTTCCTCTTAAAGTCCCCTGATAAGGGGGTGTTTTTGCTTGGGTGTTTCTTCTATAGGGGGTTTAAAGGACGGAAACTCCCACTTTTGCGTCTATAGTAAAACCCGAAAATAAGAGGGCACTTTGGAAAACACAAAACACCTCACCACCGCTGGCGAGGTTTGTAACCTCGCTCTTCTACATATTCCCTCACTAAAAGTGAAATATTTTACGCCGAATTCATTTTTTTTTATTTTTATGCAACCTTTCGTCCCAATATACGCGTTATAGTAGTATGAAGCCTCTATTTTTATTTTACGAGGCATTTTAGAAAAAAAAGTCTATTAGCGGTTAAATGAAGTTAGTTTTCGCGGCGATTTCTAATGAATCCGCGTATCCCACCACGAAAACTACGACAAAATAACGGCGGATCCCTAACGACTGAAGGAAAAGGTGAGATTGATGATTCACAGAATGAAAGATGGTAAACCCTATGATAAAGCAAACGTTTTTATTCTCGGTAATCTGTCCAATGATACGTTGAGAAATTTGGAAAATCTCCTTGAAAAAAACGGTTATGCTGCTGCTATCGTGACAAAAGATAGGGATGCACAACTCGTGAATGCCGGTTCTGAGTCATCTGAGAACGGAAATGGTCACCCAATGCCACAGCGGATAGAAGAAACACGCCAAATCCAAAGAGCAAGAGCCTTGCAACTTACAAATTCTCGTACGATTTCAAGAAGTGAATTACACGGCAATTACGCCGGCATTATTGGAAGAAGCCCTCGGATTATTGAAATTCTCCGACAAATTGATAGAGTCGCAAACACAACGGCGAAGGTGCTGATTTGTGGCGAAACCGGGACAGGAAAAGAGTTGATCGCACAAGCTTTACACCAAAACAGCGACCGCTCAGAGAACGAAATGGTTTCCCTTAATTGCGCAGCCATCCCAGGACCACTGCTGGAAAGCGAACTCTTTGGACATGAAAAAGGTTCCTTTACCGGTGCAAGGACACAACACATCGGCAAATTTGAAAGAGCACACAACAATACATTGTTCCTTGATGAAATCGGGGATATGCCCCTCTCCTTACAGGTAAAGTTATTACGCGCTGTTGAAACAGGCAAGATTGAACGGCTCGGAGGCACAAGGCCAATCTCAGTGGACATCCGAATTATAGCAGCGACACACTCTAACCTCGCGCAATCTGTCGAGAATGGCACTTTTCGCAAGGACCTCTATTATCGATTAAATGCTGTCTCTATTTTTCTACCACCCTTACGTGAACGGGCGGAAGACATCCGTGTGTTGGCAAAACATTTTGTAGAGAAACATTGCGATACTTATGCCGGAACGGCACGGAAAATACTACCCGAAACGTTTATATGCCTCCAAAACTATCCCTGGCCCGGCAATGTACGGGAATTAGAAAATGTTCTGATCCATGCCCTTCTTTTTGCGGACGGCAACGGCATCCTACCGACGGACCTACCCGAAGAAGTTCTGGCGTTTCAAAAGCCACGCGTCAGCGTGTCTGAGGAAGTTCATGTACCTGAAAACCAAAGCACAATGACTATTCCGCTCGGCGCAAGCCTTAAAGCCGTGGAAGAAGCCCTCATTCGTGATACTTTAGAATGGCAGGGCGGTAATCGAACGAAGACAGCCGAAATATTGGGAATAAGCATCCGGACCTTACAAAATAGATTAAAAGACTATAAAATATCAGAGGATACTCCCTCTGCTTCGTAGAGCAGTTTCCCGCCACGCGCCTTTTCTGTCCTCTGGGTCTTTTGCTGCTTAGATTCTCAGCCGCTTTCTTGTCTTAGTACGTCCTAAATCTTCCCCAAATTGCATTTTATGCACCATTTTCATGTCTCCATGCGTCACTATATCATGAAGCCCCTATTTTTTCTGAGGTGATGTCATGAAAGCAAAAGATGTTGATCTTATCCAACGGACTTTAGATGGTGATCAAGGCGCATTTACGACGCTCGTCAACAAATACCAGAAATCGGTACACGCCCTCGCTTGGCGGAAGATCGGTGATTTTCATATCGCCGAAGAAATCACGCAAGACGTTTTCCTGAAGGTCTACAAAAGGTTGTCGACTTTGAAACGTCCAGAACTTTTCCCAGGCTGGCTCTACGTGATTGCGACACGGCACTGCCTTTCATGGTTACGAAAGAAGCAGCTGCCGACGAAATCGTTAGATGCGATGTCCACAACCGAACTCGAAGAAATCTGCTACGCACAATACGAAGCGAACCGTGGTGAAGAAGCAGCGATTGAATACCAACGCGAAATCGTTAAACGTCTGCTCCAAAAACTCCCAGAAAGTGAACGCACCGTTGTAACGCTGTATTACCTTGCAGAGATGTCAGGTGAGGAAATTAGCCTGTTTTTAGGTGTATCACCAAACACGGTGAGGAGTCGGCTCCGACGCGCGCGCGAGCGGTTGGAGAAGGAAGAACGCATGATTCGAGAAGTTCTCAGCAGCTTCCAAATTCCCAGAAATCTAACTGAGAATGTCATACAAGAAGTTGCGCGTCTGAAACCGGTATCTCCTTCCGCGAGTAAGCCTTGGATACCGTGGGGTCTCTCTTTCGCATCGACCTTTTTGGTTATCCTGATGCTCGGGATGGGACCTCAGGCGTTATCGCGTTTTCAGCAACCCTACGACTTGGACGCGACATCGGAGATGACAGTTGAGTTGGTTGATGCACCCGTTGTATTTGAACTGAAACGAGAACTGGATGTCAGAAATCAGTTCGGAAAGCGTAATACGCCGGGGAGCGGCAGTGGCGCAGGTCCGAGAGCCAATACCGGACTGCTGGCAGCAGCACAGACAGATACCGTAGAGAGACGACAAACCAAACCGCAGTGGATTCAGAAAAAGGGACCGGTAGGTGGGAACATCAGCGATCTCTTTGTCTCAGCGCAAAAGGAAGTCTATGCTATTGGAGACGTTGGACTCTACCGATTGACAGGTGATGACAAGAGCGAATGGACCCTTATTAACGACTCACTCCCCTCTATTTATGCTGCTAAATCAATGGCAGAACGAGGGGATACCTTTTATCTTGCCGCTAAAACGCATGTGCTAAAGTCGACTGATCGCGGCGTGACATGGCATCCTCTCGGTGAACGTCCACAAGGATATACCGTCGCGCTGCTCATCACAGATCCAATGCAAACGCGCCGTCCACAGGATGCACAGATTGAAATGTACCTTGTTCTCTCAAAGGGTGTGTTTCGTTCAATAGATGCCGGTAACACATGGCACCCGTTTAATGCAGGCTTAACGACACCGAGTATACAAGATGCTGTCGCTATTGAGAACATCCTTTTCTTAGCAACAAAGCAAGGATTCTACCGACTTGATTCAGATGTATGGGAAAAATTGCCCGGCGAACCGCCGTCTTTCATTGATTCGTTAGCAGTTGCTGACCACAGAATCTATCGGAGTTCCTCAAATAAGGTAGATCCGCAGTCCCGCTTGCTGCACACTTCACTGTTCACTTCAGACGACTTCGGAGATTCGTGGACGGACATAACACCACCAACGCAAGAGTTTAGTCTTCCCGTCAAACTGGTGGCGATAGACAAAACTCTTTTAGTGCTCGGCGTTGGTGCGCTACGATCAACAGATGCTGGAAACACATGGGAATACCTCGGTTATCACAAGGATGCATTTGCGACCAGTGATTCGGCTGCGATTGCCTTGGATAACGACACATTTTTTGTTGCCGGGGTAAAAGGCGTTGGACGCTCTATTGATGGCGGCGACAATTGGGATCCATGGACAACAGGTATCGCGGAAACCCATGTCCTTGATCTCGCACAAGTGAATAATGCGCTCTACGCAACAACCCGGACCCAGTTCGTCAAATCCGTTGATGGTGGTGAACGCTGGGTGCCTGTCGGGATTAATCTGCCCCTCCCCAAAAATAAAGCACTCATTGATTTAGGATTATCGAATATGACTGCTGCAGGGGACTCGCTTTACGTCAGGGCAAAACAAGGCGGAAGCACAAACTGCCTTTTCTACTCAGTTCCCGGTATTGATATGCTGCTGCACGTTGAGGATGTACCGGCTTATGTCGTAGCACGTCACGGCGAATGGTTGGAGAGTATCGCGGACGCTACCGTTGTACTCCAACTTGATGAGGAAGACCGGACGGGCCTTGCCCACTATCTACTCGGTATCGAAGAGGCTTCAACAAGGACAACTGGTGAGTTTGCTATCAGTGAAGACACCTTCTACATTGAATACGAGCACAAACTCTACCGATGCTCCCACGGCGACCATGAATGGTACGATACCGGTATGCAAGATGCGCCTGTATTTGACGGCTTTTACGCCACTAACGGTTTCCAAGTTGCTGCCTCGGAAGAAGTCGTTTACCTCGGCAAAAGTGACGGCACCCTCTTTCAATCGTTGGATAGTGGTACCACTTGGAAAGATGTCACCGCGAGTTTTCCGTTGCCACTCGATAGAACAGTATCGCGTACCGAACTACTGGAGAAATTACCGCACTTCAAAGAGATCCTATTTGTGGGTAGCACAGTGTATGTGTCAACAGATGATGGAGTCGCCATGTCAAACGATGGCGAAAAATGGCACGTTCTTACCGATGTAGAACAGACACCGATCGCCATGCGTCACTTAGCAATTGATGGCACAACCCTCTATGGTGTTACCCAAACAAGTGCCTATCGATTACAGAAGCACACAGGCACTTGGATTCAAATTGCACAGGAAATACCTGAACGGGTAACTTCTCTCGTTGCTGCGGGAAATATCCTCTATGTCGGCACAGAACACCGTGGGGTCTTGGGGTTACCACTGCAATGAACTTAGTGACCAATATTCTTCGCTACCCAGATTTTCGGATGCTCCGTTACCCCATTAAATCCTAAATCTTCCCAAAATTGCATTTTGTGCAACATTCCAACCCGCATACGCGTCTATAATATCACGAAACCCCTATTTTTTGAGAGGAGACATAATGAACATCAATGATGTTGATCTCATTCAACAGACTTTGGATGGTGATCAAGACGCGTTTACCAAATTGGTGGGTAAATACCAGAAATGGGTGCACGCGCTCGTCTGGCGAAAGATCGGTGATTTCCATATCGCCGAGGAACTCACACAAGATGTTTTTCTGAAGGTTTACAAAAGACTATCAACGCTGAAACGCCCCGACCATTTTCCCAGCTGGCTCTATGTGATTGCCACACGCCGCTGTATCGCATGGCACCGAAAAAAGCAATTGTCAACAAAATCCTTGGATGCCATGTCCACAGCGCAGTTAGAGGAGTTATGTTATACACAATATGAACAGAATTGCTCAGAGGCAGTAGCCATTGAACACCGGCGTGAGCTCGTCAAACGTCTTCTGAAAAAGTTGCCAGAGAGCGAACGCACTGTCGTAACGCTGTTTTATTTCGCAGAAATGTCGGGTGAGGAAATTAGTCAGTTTTTGGGAGTATCACCAAACACAGTAAGAAGTCGGCTACACCGTGCCCGAAAACGCCTAAAAAAAGAAGAATCTCTAATTCAAGAGGTCTTCGGCAGTTTCCAACTCTCCCCACATCTAACCGAGAACATCATGCGTGAAATCGCCAATGTCAAATCCCCATCCCCTTCCACCAGCAAACCTTGGCTACCGTGGGGACTCTCTTTCGCATCAACCTTCTTGGTTATCCTGCTGATGGGGACGGGTCCGCGTGCACTATCTCGTTTCCAGCAACCCTATAACTTAGACGCGACATCCGAGATGACGATAGAATTGGTGGAGGACCCTGTTCTGTTCGCTTTGGAACTAAAACGGGATTTGAGAAACCAGCATGGGATAACTGGCAACAGCGGGAGAGGCAGCAGTACAGGCACCAAAACCAACGCGAGACTGCTCGCAGCGGCACAAGCAGATACGACAGCGCAGTTGGAAACGAAACCAAAATGGATCCCCGCAAAGGGACCCGGAGGCGAATCCGTCAGTAACCTCTTTGTAACATCTCAAAAGGAGCTCTACGCTATTGGTGGGACCCGGCTTTACCGATTAACAGACGACAATAGCACTGAATGGACGCTCATCAACGCTGAACTCCCCATATCCCATAGGACATTCATAGCAGAACGGAACGGTACACTCTATATTGCCACCCAAAAACATCTGTTCGTCTCAACCGACCGTGGGACGACGCTGAGACCCGTCGGTCCCCTGCCAGCGGGACGCGCCGTCGCATTGCTGATCACAGATCCGAGTCAGGGGCACCGGCCCCAGGATGCACAGTCCCAAATGTACCTCGTTCTCACCAAGGGGGTTTTTCGTTCAACAGACGCTGGTAAGACGTGGCGCGCGTTTAATGAGGGTTTGACAGCCGCAGAGATACAAGCTGCCGCCGTCATTGACGACGCACTTTTTTTCGGAGCGAATCCGCTTTTTTTGGGAACGACACAGGGACTCTATCGGCTCAATACCGGTGTATGGGAAAAATTGCCCATCGCACCGTCACAAACTATTGAATCGTTGGCAGTTGCTGACAATAGAATCTATTTCAATACCAGACAGGAAGGCAAGCTGCCCAATGCGCTTTACGTCTCAAATGATTTCGGAGAGTCTTGGACAAACATAACACCACCGCAGCTGACTCCATTTGCCAAACTTCTGGCGATAGGCGATACGCTCTGGGTAATCAGTGACGGCATCTTAAGTTCAACGGATACTGGCAATACATGGGCAGACCTTGGGCCCCATGGACATGCATTCATGATCGGCTTTGGCGGCCCCGCAGTCGCTTTGGACGAAGACACCTTTTTTCTCGGGAGTCTAATGGACCCGGGTGTTTTACGCTCAGACGACGGAGGCAAGAGTTGGCATCCCTTCACAGCAGGCATCGCTGCAACCCGCATCCAAGATCTTGCACAGGTTAACAACGTCCTCTACGCCGCAACCCCTAAAGGTATCGCTACATCCACTGACGGGGGAGCACGGTGGGCATATATCCAGTCAGCACTACCATTTTCATTAACTTCCCTAACGGGGGTGGGAGATTCGCTCTATTCCAGAAGCAACAGAGGCGACAGCGCAAACGGTCTGCTCCACCTACAACCCCATACAGATACGCTACACCCTGTTGAAGGGATGCCGGTTTATGTAGCTGCGAACCCGGACACAGCGTCGGAGAGAGTGCCAAACGCCACAGCTGACCACCCACCTATCAAAATTCAAGAAGGAAAGATACGAAGAGCCGGTGAATTCGCCATCAGCGGCGATGCGTTCTACATCGAATACGAACGCAAACTCTATCGATGGACCCGCGGTGAACCCAAATGGCACGATACCGGTATGCGAGATGCCCCCGCATTCGGCGACTACTATCCTCACAAGGGTCTCCAATTCGCCGTTTCAGGGAAAGTTATCTACCTCGGAAAAAACGACGGTAGCCTCTTTCAGTCATCGGATGGCGGAGACACCTGGCGCGATATTACTGCAACCTTTCCATTTCCACTCGATAGATCAAAATTACCGTTAATCCACTTGTCGGAAGTCCAGGAGATGATGAGAAAATTGCCGCATTTCAAGGATATCGTCTATGTGGGGAACACGGTGTATATCATAACAACCGACGGGGGTGCCATGTCAAACGATGGCGAGAATTGGCAGCCACTCACAAATGAAAAATCCGTACCGATCACCATTTCCGAGTTCGCCGTTAAAGGGACAACCCTCTATGGTGCCTCCGAGACAGGCGCGTATCGCTTGAACAACGAGACAAACACTTGGATACAGATTGCACCAGAAGTACCCGGAGGCGTGACATCGCTCGTGGTTGCAGACGATGTGCTCTATGTCGGCACAAATTACCGTGGTATCCTACGTTTACCGTTGTGTAGGACTTAACAAAACCTCAAGAATGTGATAGAATCTATTAAAACCTATAAAACTCTACACTTTTCTTTTAGTTTCTGCCATACTTCCTACTTCAACGTTTCGTGCCTCCCAACGAGGGCTTACAGAAACTCCACAGGCGTTTAGCGTCTCCTCGCAACTCGTGGCGACGGTGTTAAGATCAAGCGGGACACAGGTTGTAGGCAGCGTTGACGTCTCTGTCGCATTCAAATCCACATTCGGAGCAGTGATATGTCCGTTCAGAGAGGTCTAAGTCTGCTTTTTTGTCTCCGCAGTTGCTACACGTCTTACTACTTGCAAAGAACCTATCCGCTTGTGTTATCGGTATACCACGCCTATCTGCCTTGTATTTGAGTTTTGTTAGGAAACCACCAAGTGCAGCGTCGGAGAGTGCTTTGGCTATTTTTCGGTTCTTGAGCATGCCAGAGATATTTAGCGTCTCAATACCGATAGCACTTGCTTTGCGAACGATTCTTACAGTTGCTTGGTGGTGAGCGTCTGAGCGGATATTCGCAATACGATCATGCACACCAGATAGCAGTTTCTTTGCTTTATACCAATTCTGACTGCCTTTCTGTCTCCGTGAGAGTCTACGATTCGCACGTGCTAACTTGCGTTCAAATCGCTTTAGCGGGCGTGGGTTGTCGTAGATATCGCCATTAGAGCACGTCGCAAGTGTATTGATACCTACGTCAATGCCTATCGGCTGTCTATCGTCAAATAGAGTCGGTTGGTGCTTGTAGTTATCGCTGTCGAGTCGTCTCACGGTAACAGACACAAACCACGTATCGTTATGTTTAGACACAATAACTTTTGTGATTTCACCAGAATACCGCAATTCTTCACGCATGCGTACCCAACCGATTTTGGGTAAGTTGATACGTTTTTTATGGACTTCAACAGTTCCTTCGCCATTGTCTGCTTGGTATGAGCATTTACCACTTCGGTTCTTATAGACGGGAAACCTGTTTTGTCCTTTTCGCCAGCGTGTAACAGCGTCGCCTAAGTCTCGGATTGCGTTTTTAGAGGCGTTCTGTGAGAGTTCCTTACACCAGTCAAACTTATCATATTTGACGGCGTTAAACTCTTTGCGTATCTCTTGTTCGGTTCGCCATTCGTCAGCATCTAAACCGACTTTAAAGGACGACAAAGCAAAGTTAAACGCAACACGCCTGTAACCGCAATGTTTAGACATAGAGGTAGACTGCTTATTATTCGGATTGAGTTCTATCTTCTGTGTGCGTAAAGTCATGGTTATCAGGTATCAGGCTTTTTTCCGTGTGTAAGTCGGAGGCAAGCACATTACCAAGCGGTAACGCTTACACTGCTTGCCAACCTGATACTTTAATTATACAGCATTTTTGACCAAAAGTCAAATAAATTGTGTGTAGATTCTAACAGGTTTTTATAGGTTTTAGTAGATATTTCCTAACTGCAATAAACCCCTGCATGACCTACAATAACCCACAATTTTACTGGCGGAATTTCATCAATCTTCCGAAAATTGCATTTTATGCACCATTTTGATTTTTTATATGCGTCACTATATCATGAAACCCCTATATTTTATCAGGAGATATCATGAAAACAAATGACGTTGATCTTATTCAACAAACTTTAGATGGTGATCAGGGGGCATTTACGACGCTCGTCAACAAATACCAAAAATCGGTACACGCCCTCGTCTGGCGAAAGATAGGTGATTTCCATATCGCCGAAGAAATCACACAGGATGTTTTCCTGAAGGTCTACAAAAGGCTATCCACCTTGGAGCGTCCAGAACTTTTTCC
>PYJC01000066.1 GCA_003635255.1 Candidatus Poribacteria bacterium
ATCCGCGTGCCTTGGCGTTTTCACCTTGTGGGAAATATCTTGCTTCTGGCTTGTGGTGGAATAGGAGCGTGGAAACAGAAAAGGTGCCTATTCGTTTATGGGAAGTTGTCACTGGTGAAAACATTGCGACCTTCTGGGGACACCCGACCGATGTCCAAGATCTCGCGTTTTCACCCGACGGCACCCTCTTAGCGAGTGGAAGTTTTGACGGCACCATCCTCCTCTGGGACGTGAAATCCGCGATAGACTTTTAATCCGACATGGATGGAGTGGGGAGTCGCATGAAATGTCATGAGGCAATTGCCGCAGGTATCCAGCATATCCAAGAAAATAAACTTCGTGCAGGACTCTCCATCTTGGGCATCCTCATCGGCATTGCAAGCGTCCTCTGTATGATGGCTATCGGCGATGGCGCGAAACAGATCATCGCCGAGGACATCGAAAAAATCGGAGGGACAAATCAAGTCCAATTCTGGCAACGCCCTTCTGTTTGGAAAGGGGGGCGAATCAGGCACACTACTGAGCACTACACAATCTGTGACGCTCTCGCCATTGAGGCAGAATGTCCAAACGTCATAGGCGTACTCCCAGCGCATCAAGAGTTTGGCTTCTACGTTACGAATCACAATGGAGAAGACGCGCGCCCCTCAGTAGACGGCGTGACACCTGATTATGAGCCCCTGATGCAGTGGCATATTCAAGAGGGAAGATTCATCACTGATAACGATGTTGACAACGCAACACAAGTCTGTATTTTAGGAAGTGATGTTGCGACAGAGTTGTTTGGCACAACCTCCCCGCTTGGGCAGGAGGTAAAAATTCGGTATAGATGGGGGCATCCGACTATAAGAATGCGCGTTGTCGGTGTTTTTGCTTTTAAAGGAAGATCCCTGAGTGCTTCTTGGTGGTCTTTGGATAATACCATCTGTGTTCCCCTAACAACTTACCAACAAAGGATCGTGGGAAATCGCTATCTTGAGAGGCTTATTATCTTTTTTCAGAAAGGTGCGGATGCCAATCGCATTATTGATTCGGCTAAGGAAATCCTGCGTAAAAGGCACCGAGGGAAAGATGACTTTATCGGCTATTGGCATCCGAAAAACAATATCAGACAACTTGAACGCATTGAAAAAATGATAAAGATTGCCTTGGGTGGCATCGCCGGTTTCTCGTTGCTTGTGGGTGGCATCGGCATTATGAATATCTGCCTCGTCTCTGTCGGCGAGAAGACGCGCGAGATAGGTTTACGCAAATCTGTTGGCGCAAGAGGGATTGATATTTTCTACCAATTTCTAACCGAATCTATCTGTATCTGCCTCTGCGGTGCGATTCTTGGCATTATAGGTGGCGTGGTTGCGGCACACGGGATGGTACGCGTTGCTGTGCGTATCGTGCCGATTGTGGAAAAGTGGCCCGTTGTCCTCTCTGGACATTGGATATTGATTTCTGCTCTGTTTTCTGTTTTTATGGGGATTGCTTTTGGGGTCTATCCTGCAATACGAGCGGCGCGACTTTCACCGATTGATGCACTTCGCACCGAGAATTAAGGAGGAATTCTTGAAAAGTTCTTATTTACTTTTAACCTTTTATCTGTTTTTTTACCCACTTGCTTGGACATCCGCAGACACGCCAAAGTCCCGTCCTGACAGCCACGCCCCTATCGGCGTGATGGGCGATCATGGACATAAGACCGGTGAAGTCATGCTCTCGTATCGATTCATGACAATGGACATGCAAGGATTGCAATCTGGCACCACTACCGTTGAAATAGCCGAGGCACTAAAAGACTTTATGATGGCACCTACCACTATGCAAATGCAGATGCATGGTTTTGGTGCTATGTTCGCCCCGCATGATAAACTCACGCTCATGGCGATGGCGAATTATCAGTTTCTCCGTATGGAGATGGAAGGGGCACATCTCCACAAAGAAGGACACCATGGGCACCCTGTTGGACATCATGAAATGTCAAGTTCGGGCGTTGGTGATGCCAAACTTGAGGGACTGCTCACGCTCTGGAAAAGACCGCACTTCACACTTCTTGGAAACATCGGCGTTTCACTTCCCACCGGTTCTATATCAAAAAAAGGAGCGGATGGAAACCTGCTCCCCTACCCGATGCAGCTCGGGAGCGGTTCTGTTGAAGCGCGTCCAGGAGTCACGCTTTTTGGATATCACGGTAACTGGTCTTATGGGAGTCAATTGCGCGGCACGTTTCCATTGCATGCCAATTCACAAGAGTACCGACACGGCACTGCAGTGTTAGTGACTGCCTGGGGGGCGCGACGACTCAGTGACTGGATCAGTCTGAGTGGAAGCCTTTTCTTTACACATGGGGGAGATATCACGGGAAGCCATCCGGAATTGAATAGACTTATGAGTCCGAGCCATCGTCCCGACTGGCACGGCGGTCAAAGACTTGATCTTGCAATTTCAAGCAATTTAATCGTGCCGACGGGTGCCTTCGCGGGTCAACGCCTTGCAGTTGAATTTCAGATGCCACTCTATCAAAACCTTACCGGTACACAACTGAAAACAACATGGAAACTCATCCTCGGTTGGCAGTACGCTTTCCATTTGTAGGAGCAGAATGAAGTATTTAGAAAAATTAATACCGCTTTGGAAACCCGCACGCGCGTTCCTTCCATGGGTACTCTTGAGTGCTATTCTGATCATTGCGTTCTGGATTCGCATTCAAGGCGTTCCAAACATTCCAGAAGGACAATTTACCGGAAACGATCCGTATGTCCATTATTGGCAGGCACAAATCGTGTCTGAACAGGGTAGACTGCCGACGCGGGATATGCACCGTTGGCTCCCCCTCGGCAGAGACTATGAACAAAGCATGACCGCGTATGCTTACGGTGTCGCTTACACGCACAAAGCAATAACAGTTCTCTTTCCTAATGTTTCTCTTTATCAGGTCTCACTGTTTTCGCCTGCAGTCTGTTTTGTATTAGGGTTGGGTGTGCTTTGCCTTTTCCTTTACCGGAGCTTTGGCTTGCTCTTTTCAAGCGTTGTTGGTATATTTTTAGCAACGCTCCCCGGTGTCGTTGAACGCAGTGCCGCGGGCTTCAGCGATAGAGACAGCTGGTGTCTGATGTTAGGAATTTTCGCAGTCACAACCTATCTTGCGTCCGGACAGACGCAATCGTCTCGCTGGCGACTATTCTTAACGCTCACTTCAGGTTTCTCTATTTTCCTTGGTGGTATGAGTTGGGAAGGCTTCGGCGTGTTCGTTAGTGTCATCCTCGTTATGGAACTCTGGAGATTCATTACCTCCGAGGAAGATAAAGGATTGCGACTATATTCCTTGTGGGTGTGCACTTTTGTGCCGACGCTTTATCTGGCATCGCCTGCCTATCGGAGTGGAGAGGGTTTCACAAAGCATCTATTTGCCTTTGTGCTGATGCCACCACTTGTTCTATTAGGAATTCGAGCCTTCCGACACTTTCTAATCACGAAATCATCACTTGCAGAAAAACTCCGTCCACACGCCAGAAATCTGTCTCTTGGGTTAGTGCTTGCGAGTTTTGCACTCGCGCTTGGGTACGTTTGGATGCAATTGGGCACCTTCGCCAGCACCACCGTCCCGTTAAACCAAAATGAACTTATGCAAACTGTTGGGGAGCTTAACAAACCGGATTACAGATATTGGGTATTCCGATACGGCAGCCTCTTCTTCTTAGGAAGCCTGGGTTTCATCAGTGCTGGTATCCATCTCTGGAAGAACAACGGCACAGTATTAGCGGTGTTCATATTTTTATTCATGCTCGCTACCTTTTTTCGCGCAAGGCTTGAAACGTTTTTAGGGGCATCCGGATGTCAGATACTCTTTTTCGTATCTCTTGGATGCATTTCCCTTCTGCTCCTCTTCATCGCATGGCGACAGGGTGAGTTACCAGAACAGGAACTCATTTATGTTGGGATGGCCGCGTGGTTTCTTATGTGGGTAGCACTCTCTCGTGATGCGAAGCGGTATGACTTCTTTATTGGACTTCCGATTGCATTCTTTACCGCTGATTTGATACGTCGCGTCGGTCCCTATATAACTGAAAATCTCAAAAATGCGCAATTCCTGAGTGCGGACTTCAAAGAACGGCTCCCGCTGCGTGTTATAAAAATTGTCATCATTGTCGTTATCGTCGCATCTCTTATGTACTGGAAACCCGCAGGCGAACACGCGACACGCGCCATTGCAGCCGCAACACGAATGCGCCAAGCCAATCCCGGGGATTCCGAGACTGCAAAGGCTTTTGAATGGATAAAGGCAGAACTCTCGCCTAAGGCTGTTGTCGCAGCGAGATGGGGGTTCGGCAGCATGCTCAACGTTCTTGGTGGTGTCAAAACCGTTATCGATCAAGATCACTACATACAGCATTGGATCCTCCTTTTTAACAAACACGTCCGCGATGCGACCGACGCGCGAGCGGCGTTGGAGTTCCTGAAAACGCACGGAGCGACGCATCTTATGCTAACGCAAAGGCAGCCCCCAGAGGTCTTTCTACAAGGCGAGTTAAGCAATGCGTTTGTTCCTGTCTACCCGATGGATGATTTTGCGGAGGCAGGAGTCAAGGTATGGCAAATTCGCTATCCGCCGGATATCCAACTGAATCCAAAATATCTCGCAACAGAACCGTAGGAGGGGTTTGTAACCCCGATACATGATTGCAAACACCATAACGCTCTGTCGTCTGTTGTTAACCTTTATCGTTATTGTCCTATTTGGTAGGTATTGGACATTGGACATCGGGTTGATTGCAACTATTGCGCTTATCTTCACGCTTGATGGCGTTGATGGGTATATTGCACGTAGACGCAACGAAACATCAAAACTCGGCGAAGTTCTTGACACTGTCGCAGACAGAATCATCGAAAATACCTTTTGGATTTATTTTACGACGACAGGACACCTCCCATTATGGATGCCTATTGCCGTCATGTCCCGAGGGTTTATCACAGACAGTTTACAACGGTCTTTTGGATATCCAGAAAGCGGATGGACACACGCGCTCACGCGCTCACGCATCAGTCGTGCTCTTTCGGGGATTACTAAAATGTTAGCCTTCACGAGTCTTGCGAGCACAGGTTTCTTGAAAAATCCTGCCTTGGAACAAGGAAGTCTCACACTTGCCACCATTGCCGTTGGGTTCTGTCTTCTCCGGGGGTTGCCATTCTTTTTTATTACGAGATAAAAGTATACAGGAGTTGCTTTAGGTTTCGTTTAGGCGGGAACACCTGATTTAGATCGCAGTTTTACAAAAAAGGTTCACGTATGCCAAGACTGAGAGAAATACGCCTTGCTATTTTACTATTCGGACTTGTCCTATTGACGTTTTTGCCGCGGGGCTTATCGTTGGATAGGCATTGGGCAAGTGACGAGAATTTGTGGATGCACCGCTCCCGAAACTTCTTAGTCGCCATGCAAGACAGAGAGTTCTCCAAAACGGCCCAGGCATATCATCCAGGTGTGACAACGATGTGGCTCGGGAGCCTTGCATTATGGACGATAGACACCACCAAGAAAAGTGACGCTTCATCTGCACCATTTTTCACTCCCGAAAGGCTCTCGCGTATCCGATTGCCGATTGCCATCGCAACAGGTGTGATGATTTTTCTCTGTGGTTTCTGTGTGTATCGCTTGTTTGGTGGTACTATTGCTGTGCTGTCCATTGCTTTTTTAGCGATCGAGCCGTTTTTGCTTTCGGAGAGTCGGCGTGCACATACGGATGCCTTGACAGCACTTTTTCTGTTTTTATCTCTTCTCTTGTGGCTCTGCTATCTGGAGGCTAATCTGTCACGCAGGCGCGATGTTATCTTGTCAGGTATCAGTTTTGGATTAGCGTGTCTCACCAAAAGCCATGCAAGCGTGTTTCTCCTATTTATACCGCTGCTGTTGATATGGTACACCAAACAACTAAACCTGTGCGTAGCACGTCTGCTTTGGAGTGCGTTGCTGTGGTTGATGGGGACATTCTCGACAGTTTTAATAGTTTTTCCGTATATGTGGGAACGTCCCCAGTTTTTGCTCTTATGTGGTATGGTTGGCGCGTTACTCGTGTGGAGTTGGAAAAACACTTCAAAAGCGGGACCAGCGCAACTGACGCAGACAGCGTTAGAAGTGCTTTTGGGGCTTTTATTGGCTGTTATCGGGTGTACTGTTGCTGCATTTATCCCTATTGTCAAATCAATGTTTTGGGCATTAACCGATGCACACGAGTTCCCCAAGTTGTTTTTAGGGGACATTCGTTACAATCCAGGGTGGCTCTATTTTCCAATAGTTGTGTGTGTATGGAGCGGGTTGTTGACATTGCCACTGATAGGGTTCGCGATGTCCGGCGCGTGGTCCCAACGTAACCTTAAGGATAACAAAACGTTTCGCATTACTGTCGTACTCGCTGTATTCATCCTATTTTATCTATTTGGACTGAACCTTGCTGCCAAGAAAATCTCGCGATACCTCGTGATTTTTCTGCCGGCCGTCAGCCTTTTGACGGTGATAGGAGCGATGAATATTGCACAAAGGTTCTCAAAAAAATGGATCCGTCTTGTTGTTCTTGCTACAGTTTTCGCCTTACAAGCGGTGCCGGTGCTGCGGCTCCATCCCTACTACCGGACGTATTATCACCCGCTCCTATCTGGAACATCGGTAGTAGAGAGCACCACTTGTATTACCGGTGCGGGATTAGATTTAGCAGCGGACTATCTAAATGCAAAACCGAATGCGGAAAAACTACAGGTGCGCATGACATGGATATCCAAAGAATTCGGATACTACTTTGTCGGAGATACGCTGCAGCGACACCATCATACCGAGACAAACTCTCGTGACTTTGACTACGATATTGAATATCTCCGTGATAAACAAATTACAGGAAAAACACTTGTAGATGCACCAGACAACTATCAAATCCACAACTTTTTACGTCCCAGCATTAAATTACCTCGCAAACTTGAACATGTCGTCACTTTAAATGGCATTGACTATGTCTGGATCTATCGGGTGCTTAACTCTCCGCTGACAAATGATATCTCAACCGATTAAGTCCGTGAAGCGAATGGATACCTTTTATGGAAGCAAATAACCTTTTCCAACTTTCCATAGTGATTCCCGCCTATAATGAAGCAGACTCCGTGCCAATACTGCTTCAGCAGATTCAGTCCGTTCTTGAAACAGAGTCACTTTCAGCAGAGATCATCTTCATCAACGACGGCAGCACGGATGCAACCGCAGAGGTTTTAGATTCCCTCGCTGAAAACGCGCAATTCACGGTTCACATCATTCATTTCAAACAGAACAGTGGCAAAGCGGAGGCACTCGCCGCCGGTTTTCAAAAAGCCTCCGGCGACATCGTTATCACCATGGACGCAGACCTCCAAGACGACCCCGCAGAAATACCGAAAATGATTGATACCCTTAAAACAGGGAACTATGGACTCGTCTCTGGATGGAAATACCCGCGCAAGGATCCACTTGAAAAACGCGCCTTCTCTTTCGTATTCAACCGCGTCACTGCTATGCTCACGGGGGTCAAACTTCACGATATGAATTGCGGATTCAAGGCGTATCACGCCGAAGTCGTCAAAAATTTACACCTCTACGGCGACTTGCATCGCTACATCCCTATACTCGCAGCGGCAGCGGGTTACGCTGTCGGTGAAGTGAAAGTCAAACACCATCCCCGGCAGTTTGGAAAATCAAAATACGGATTCAAACGGATACCGAAAGGCTTTTTTGACCTGCTCACGGTGCTGTTTTTGACGCGATACAAAAAACGCCCAATGCACTTTTTCGCGGGGATTGGCAGCCTCTTTGCGGGTACAGGTATCGCTGTGCTATTGGCGGGTTGTGTCTTAAAGTTTTTAAAAACAGACCTGCCTTTCCAATTCCCTTGGCTCGTGGGTGGGGTCGGCATCCTCACCGGTATCCTCCTAAGTGCTATCGGGCTCTTAGGCGAACTGATCATCGCTTTGAGAAACGAATGAAAATACTCCGACAATTTCTCGGATATCTTATCGCCGGGATACTCCTCTATTTTCTCATTAAACCCTTCTTACAAACGCATACGCAACTCAAGGATGCCACATTTCAGGTCCAGTGGAGCTGGCTGATTTGTTCTTTCGGTGCGATCCTCTTTTATTGGAGCGCGTACCTCTACCCATTTGCAACCCTGTTAAGCAGTATCACAGAAAAACACGTCTCTTTCCGCGATGCCTTCACGCTCTTCCACCTCGCTAATATCACGCGCTACCTCCCCGGGCGGATATGGGGTGTTGTGAGACTCCTCTCGCTCAGCCATCAGTTCGGATTCAGCAAAACGTCTGTCGGTAGTAGTTTGACCTTACACGTCGGGATTGAAACGGCACTCGGTGGACTCATCGGTTTATTACTCCTCTTTTCACCGAAAATGCGGGGGACCGCATTAGGTATAATTGATAAAATATCAGTACACACCACACTTTTGAGCCTCGTCTGCATCGGTATTCTCATAGGGACCCTGTTTCTGATTCCAACGTTATCGTCAAAAGCACGTCAATTTCTGCAGACCTTACTCGATACAGGTGTGCCACTCTTTCAGGAACCGTTTCGGCACCAGTGGTTGAACATCTTTGCAAGTCATATTTTTTTGTGGATATGTCAAGGGCTCGCCTTTTTTCTTTTTGTCCGAAGTTTTGTTCCGATGGCATGGATGGACGCGGGCATTCTCACCGCCTGCTTCGCTTTTGCCTGGGTAATTGGGTTTTTAAGTTTCCTAACCCCGGGTGGTTTGGGAGTGCGAGAGGGGTTGCTGAGTCTGTTATTATCAAGTTACATGCCAGCACCGCAAGCAACACTGATTGCACTGATCTGTCGCGTCTGGATGCTGTCGGCGGAAATAGTTTTGGCAAATGTTGCCTTTGCTTTGAATGGGCGTGTGAAGAGACGACAAGAAACATCATAAATCGGAACTACAAACGCCTCTCACAAAAACCATAGAATAATTGACCTCGCTGAATGTCAAAACTTTGCCCACCCTGAATATTTCCTTTACACTCAATCTCGTGTCCATATAATAGCCGTGCAATACCACATTCCAAATAGAACTTACGCATTTTTTATGAATCCCTGCATAATACGCACTTTATGCAACATTTCGACTTTTACGAGCGTCACTATATTATGAAACCAATATTTTCTGCCAGGAGATATAAATGAAGACAAATGATACAGATCTCATCCAACGTGTTTTAGATGGCGATCAAGACGCATTTACCACGCTCGTCAATAAATACCAGAAATCGGTGCATGCGCTCGTTTGGCGTAAGATCGGTGACTTCCATATCGCTGAGGAACTCACACAGGATGTTTTTCTCAAGGTTTACAAGAGACTCTCAACCCTGAAACGTCCAGAGCAGTTCCCTGGCTGGCTCTATGTGATTGCGACGCGGCACTGTGTTTCATGGCTCCGCAAGAGGCAGGTGCCGATAAGGTCTCTGGATGCCATGTCCACAGATGAACTTGAGGAAGTCTGCTACGCGCAATATGAGGCGGACCGCAGCGAGACAGCAGCGATTGAACAGCGGCACGAACTCGTCAAACGCCTCCTGAAAAAGTTGCCAGAGAGCGAACGCACCGTCGTAACGCTGTATTACCTTGCAGAAATGTCGGGTGAGGAGATTAGCCAGTTTCTGGGCGTATCACCGAACACAATTAGGAGTCGGCTGCACCGCGCGCGACAACGCCTACAAAAACAAGAAGCTATCATTCAAGAGGTCTTCGGCAGCTTCCAACTCTCTCCACATCTAACAGAGAATATCGTGCAGGAGATTGCACGCATCAAACCGGCATCCCCTTCAGTCAGCAAACCGTGGTTACCGTGGGGTTTCTCTGTTGCTTCGACCCTTTTGGTTATCCTGATGATCGGGGCGGGACCGCGTGCGCTATCTCGTTTCCAACAGCCTTACGATTTAGATGCGACATCGGAGATGACAATACAACTCGTTGACACGCCAGTTATTCAAGTGTCAGCACGCAAATCTGACACACGCGATAGAAATAGGGGTGCCGGATTCCAATCGGAACCGCTACTTCTCGCAGCTGCGCAAGCGGAGGATACGGGCATCCCAGCCGCGAAAGCAGAATGGGTACAGACGAAAGGCCCCGGCGGTGCTTCACATGCCGGGCTCTTCCTCGCATCCGATCGGACCCTCTACGCAATTGCGAGAACAGGACTCTATCAACTTTCAGAAACAGAAGACGCTTGGACGCTTGTCAGTGCCAGTGGTGCGAATCGAGAGTTCAATGCGGTCATGGCGGAACGCGAGGACACCCTTTATCTCCTTACACCCAATGAACTCTTAGTCTCAATTGATGTGGGTAAGACATGGAATAGTCTCGGCAAGCGACCTGAAGGACGTGCGATTGCTTTGGTTATTACGGATACGGCGATGTACCTCGTTCTCCAAACGGAAGTCTTTCGTTCTGAGGATGTCGGGAACCAGTGGGAACCCATAGGAAAGGATTTGCAAGCCGATAACGTGCCAGAGGCAGGTGCCCCCAAGTTTCGTATATGGGACGCTCTCGCTGTTGACAACTCTTTATTTGTCGGCACAAGTCATGGGCTCTTCCGGCTTACTGAAGACTGGGAAAAATTACCAGTGCCGACACTACACGGCATCATGTCGGTGGCAGTCACTGAAGATAGGCTCTACGTCGGAACAATCGCAAGTCCGCCGCGGGGTCCGCATGGTCCGTATGCCGCGGTTTTCTACTCAACCGACCTCGGTGACCTTTGGATAGATATTACACCGGATCATGACCAGTACCCATTCAAGTTAGCAGTTGCAGTTGGGGTCGTTCCAATTGGAGACGTACTTATGCTGATTGGTGCCAGTGGTGTCCTACTTTCTCATGATGGCGGTGAAACATGGATGGATCCAATGCCTGATTCAGATATGTTTAGCATATCTTTTGGAGCGTTTCATACGGTCGCCTTGGACGAAAACACTTTTTACAGAATCCTTGACCATGGAATAGCGCGGTCCATGGATG
This sequence comes from Candidatus Poribacteria bacterium, assembly GCA_003635255.1. Lineage (GTDB taxonomy): Bacteria > Poribacteria > WGA-4E > WGA-4E > WGA-3G > WGA-3G. The sequence continues at coordinate 11,033 of PYJC01000066.1, forward strand.
GCGGTGAAACATGGCAACCCTTTACGGCAGGACTGGTGAATTCCAATGTTCCAAGTCTGGTTACTGTCGAAAATGTTCTCTATGCGCTAACACCTATGGCAATCCGAAAATCTGCGGACGGCGGCGAGTCCTGGGAAACCGTCGGCTTAAATGCTAAAGAGAATATTTCTCTTGAACGAGTGGAGCCGAAAGTCGCTACAGCCAACGGTGTCCTCTATGCAAGCACAAGTGAACTTGAAGGTGTCACGCTCTTTCGCCTCTCTGATGACAGTAATGTGTTTCTACCCGTTGAAGGTGTACCAGATTTTGAGGAAGACACCTTACACGTTCAATGGCAGAAAAAACTCATAGAAACGGGGAAGAACAATGGGGATGTTAATAAAGTACTGGAACAGCGGGAAGTTATCCACGACCAAGGCATTGAAGAACAGAGGACGAATGGAACGTTTACGGTTTCTGACGATACCATCTTTATGGAATATAGACATAAACTGTTTAGATGGCGACGCGGCGAAACCGCATGGCACTATACAGGTTTGGAAGATCAACAAGGAATTTCACCTATTAAGGGAAAAGGTTTCACGCTTGCTGCTTCTGGGAACACAGTCTATACCGGGAAACGAGAGGGAGAACTTTTCTTGTCGCTTGATGACGGCGACACTTGGACTGATGTCACCGAAAACCTCGCCTTTCCCTTTGGATACTTCAAAGAGATACACTTCGCAGGATCAACCGTCTATGTCTCAACGGACATGGGGGTTATGCGTTCACAGGATGGCGAAACTTGGGAAGTAGTCACCGATGTTGATGGCAACGAACTGATTATGGACCGGATTGTGGTTGATGGTGTGATAGTTTACGGGGTCTGTGATAGTGGTATCTATGAGACCGATAAACAGACCAACACGTGGAAGCAGATCACCGCAGAACTCCCGCACACGGCAACCGCGTTTGCCCTTGATAGTCGAACCTTCTACATCGGCACTAAGCAAAACGGTGTCTTCCGCTTCCAACGCGACGATCTGTAAACGCTGCCATTTCTTACCCCAATAGGACTTACGCAGGTTGCTCTTTTGTAGCATAGGCTGTTAGCCTGTGCGCTGAGAACGTCTCTGTTTTTTGAGAGTTTACCCGCTAACGGAGCGTCATATCGTCAAAATTGCGTAAGTCCTGCCAAATATTGACACCCCGAATATTTCCTTGACATTCAATCGCATGTCCATATAATAGCCATACAACACTACATTGCAAATTTCGGATTTTGGAGATAAAATATGGCGAAAATACGGATGGCACAATACGGAACGAAGCACGGACATGCACGCGGTAAAATGCAGGCGATGCTCGTCAATCCCGATGTTGAAGTCGCAGGCGTGTTTGAACCCGACCCACAACAACGCGAAAAACACCAGTCCGGCGGAAGCACGTTTGCCGATGTCCACTGGTATGACGATGCCGAAGAGATGCTAAACGATGATTCCATCGTCGCAATCGCGTCTGAAGGCAACAACGCCGAAAGTTTGGATCAGACCGAGCAGATTGTCAACGCTGGAAAACACGTCTGGTACGACAAACCCGCAGGTGAAAACTGGGAACAGTGGCAGCGCGTCATTAATACCGCCCAAGAAAAATCCCTACATGTACAGATGGGATATATGCTCCGGTATCACTCCGCTTTCAAGCAGGTTGCCGAATGGGTGCATTCCGGTTTTTTAGGCGATGTCTTTTCGGTTCGCGCCCACATGTCAACCAACATCTCTCTTGAAGCACGCACACGCATCAGCCAACACATCGGCGGTATCTTTTTTGATTTGGGCGGACATGTGCTTGACCAAGTCCTCTGGCTCCTCGGACGACCAGAGAAGGTCACGTCTTTCCTCCGAAACGATGGCGACTCGATTGAACCGTTCAAAGATAACACCCTCACTGTCTATGAATTTGAAAAGGCGATGGCGTTTATCTCAATCTCTGCTTTGGAGCCGAGACCCGTTGCGCGCCGGTTTGAAGTCTACGGGAGCGCGGGGAGTGCCATTATTGTCGAACCCTTTGAGCCGGGGTTGAAGATTCGCCTCTGTTTGGAAACAGCGAAGGACGGATATTCGGAAGGTGAACAGGTTGTTGAGATAGACGGTGAGAGCCGTCAACGCACCTATGAACTTGAACTTGACGCGTTTTTAGCGACGATTGCAGGGGACCAGCCACCCGATCGTCCGGTGGCACATGAGTTGCTCGTGCAGGAAACACTGCTACGCGCCACAGGCGTTATATAAAGATCAAATTTATGTTTTTGATCTTCGGATGCGTTGGAAGGTTGGAAGATTGGGTACCTACCCTTCCATCTAAGTACTTCCTTTCTTCCACCCTTCCTCAAAACCTAAATTGGAGATAGCTAATCTTCCAATCCGCCTGCCCATTTGATGCAGCCTGTGATGTGTTCATGGAACCATTTTTCACGCCAAAGCGCATCAGGGTGACCCAGTGCGGTGTACATCACGCGTCCCTGTCCATAAGTATGGCACCAACCGAGGGCGTAATCATTATCCTCGCGATTGCCGCGAGAAACATCTATAGAATCGTTATCCAAACGCATCAGCACCTGTGTTTTGTTGCGATCCCATTCTTTGAACGTGTAGATTTCATCGACAACCTTGAAACTACTGCCCAACATACGGGTCGCTGGGTGGTCGGTATCCTCAACGATGACGTTCACCTCTTCGTGCCACGGATGTCCAGCGAAGTAACCGCCGAGCATTTCGCCGTATTCGGGCCAATCATAGCATGTATCTGTCGCATTATGGATGCCAAAGAACGCCTTTCCGTTACGAACGAAACTCAGTAACGCCTCTTTTTGTGCATCATTAAAAGGCAGGTTACCTGTCGTTGCAAACGCCACAATATCCTGTTTTTCGAGGTTTTCAGCATTAATGCGGTCACATCGGTGTGTTGTGGTGACGTTCCAACCGTTGGCAGCACCAATCTGCTTCAGCGCAACTTCTGCATCAGGGAGGTAGCTGTGTTCAAATCCAGCAGAATGCCGTAACATCAAAATATTCATAAAAACTCCTTCTAACCTATTTGTCCTTTATAGTGAAACCCATAAATAAGTGGACATCTTTGTAGCATAAACTTCCAGTTTGTGCCTTTGTAGCATAAACTTTTAGTTTGTGCCAGTCTGAATGCCTGTTATAGGCATTCAGACTGTTTGAGAGTGCCCTATTAATTATAGATTTTACTTTAAATTCCATAATTGCCGGACGTTTTATTCAAATTGTGTTGACTTATGTTTTTCTTCAGCGTATTATACAAAATTATCTAAAAAAGTGTTAAACTAACGTGAGTTTGATAAATATTTGAAAGTTTTTGTATAAGGAGAACCCTTTTAGTATAATGAGATTATCCACATTCTCTAACTAAAAGGAGTTCTCTGATGAATATCATAACACTTTTCTGCGAAATCGACGACTTTTTTCTGGCACATGAGAAATGGCAGGCAACACACTGTTTGCCAAAAGAGACACCCCCAGAAACGCGCGGGCGTCCTCGGCAACTGCATCATAGCGAAGTGATGACGCTCCTCATCGCTTTCCATCAAAGTGGGTATCGGACATTCAAACACTTTTACGAAAGACGCGTCTGCGTCTATTGGCGCGCCGAGTTTCCGCATCTGGTGAGTTATTCTCGATTCGTTCAACTCAAGAAAGAGGTGTTGATGCTTTTGACGCTTTATCTTCATGCGAACTTGGGTGAATGTAGTGGCATCTCCTTCGTCGATTCGACACGTTTGCGTGTCTGCGACAATAAGCGGATTTCATCGCATCGCGTCTTCGCAGCACACGCCGGACGCTCGAAAACTTCAATGGGGTGGTTTTACGGGTTTAAACTCCACCTGATTATCAATGAGAAAGGCGATCTCTTAGGTTTTGAGTTGACCCCAGGGAATACCGATGACCGTCAACCGCTATGGAAGTTGTCGTCGGAGCGTTTCTTCGGAAATCTTTATGGCGATAAAGGGTATATCTCCGAAGACCTTCGCAAGTGGTTCAACGAGCAAGGTATCAACTTCTGCTATAAAGTCCGTAAAAACATCAAACCGCTACCCTTGTCGATTTCCGATGAGGTGCTG
>PYJC01000067.1 GCA_003635255.1 Candidatus Poribacteria bacterium
AGATGGGTTGGTGTTTGAGGTGGAATGAGAAAGATCGCGAGCACAGCTCGCTCCTACCAAAGACGGGTTGGATTATACAGCACCGCTAAGAAAGATCGCGAGCACAGCTCGCTCCTACCAAAGACGGGTTGGATTATACAGCACCGCTAAGAAAGATCGCGAGCACAGCTCGCTCCTACCAAAGACGGGTAGAGCTAAATATCGCGAGCACAGCTCGCTCCTACAGAAGAGGGGTTGGTTGGGTTACAATGGTGGCAATGCTGCGATGGTCTCGACGGTTTTGAGGCTGACGGTGATGACGCGAGCGATGAGGTCTACGATGTAGCGTGGTGCGTCGGCACGGTTGGGGTCGTTGACGATGCCGCTTCGCTTGTCTACTTTGACGCGGTATTGGTCGATTACCCATTCCAACGCGGAACGTGTGCCGAGCCGATAATCAAACACCGCTGCGGGGATGCCGTCTAACGTTAGGAAGTCGTTGTATTTCAACTGCGCCTTGTCTTTGGAGAGTCTCATCTTTTCGACACGCCAATCTGTCTGCATACCGGGGGTTTCGATGTATTTCAATCCGTCATATTTAGGGGCGGATTCGTAGTTGACGTGGAGGTCTGCTAACGCTGCGCCTGCGTTGGCGAATCCCCAGAAATCTTTGGCGAACGGGATATGCGGTAAATCGCGCTTGAGGTTCATCTCGTATTTCTCACGATAGGTCGGATGGTGCAAGAGGGCGTAGTTGTAATGAAAAGTGTCCCATTTGGTGATGGTGTCGTCGTTGTAATGCGTTCGGAATTCCGCCAATGCCCAATCGGTGATGTTTTCTTGTCGGTTTGTGCCGTCTTCATCGTAGGTATAAAAGGGGAAGCATTGAGAACCACTCTGTGGTAGTAAGTCTGGGATTTGGTTTGTTATTAGAGCAAACAACGGCCATTCTTTTCCGACCTTAAGCCATATCACCTGATTTTCCATTTCACTGTCAGATGTTGGAAATATGGAAGGAAGCACATAAACACAGTTGTTCAAAACGCGATCAAAGAACAGGTTTGATTTTGTGAATGGTCGATAGAGCGACATTCGCACCTTGTTTTCCGTATATTCGGCATATCTCCCGCGTTGCAATTGCTGACGTAGTTCCCGATCCCACTTAATTTTTGTGTCATCATAAATTACAAAATCATTGACATTTACTCGGTGATCTTCTTGACGTTTCCACCTATCAACTTCTGCATTGTAGATACCAATCATTCCGTGAATATTATTAGTAAGGGTTTTTCGATTGAAATTGTAAACCCACGCATCCCGATTAGTTTTAACTCCGTTGCTGTAGGTTTTGAAAATCACATTGACCGCTGTTCCTTTTACTGCTTTTGTTTCCTTAGTGCCTATCGGGATGAAGGTGTTAAACTCTGTGTGGAGTCCTTCGGTCAGCCATGTGTATTGTTTGTTCGGTTGAATCATCTGCCATGCGATATTGCCTGTATGTTCGTGTTCAGTTAGAAAATCGAATTTCTGTTTTTTGTTCCACAAGTCATCGGTAGGATAGTAAAAAATATGAGGTTTTCCTGAGGCCTTCTGCTTATTTTTCACAAACAGGTTGATGCTCACACCGACCCGAATTCCAAACACATTTGCGTCCGAGACCTTCAGTCCTCGTCTAGCATTTCCACCTAAATCCAGAGTGTAAATTGTATCAAAATCGTCGGCGAGGTGTTTCCGCATGCCATCAAATGCTATACCGTCGAGAAATCCGTTGTTTGTTACGAATGCGACAACGCCTTCATCGCCAATCCGATCAGATGCCCACCGAATTGCTTTGACGTAGGGATCGTAGAGTGAGTTTTTGAGCGTCGCGCTGGAATCTGCGGCGTAGGTGTCTGCAATTCGTTTATCCATCGTCGGATATTTTCTGTTTCTGTTGTTGTCGCTATCGTTAACTTGCCAAGCGTTATAAGGCGGGTTGCCGATGACGACGAACATATCTGCTGCTTTCTGTCTCTTGACGCGTTCTGTGTTCTCTCGTGTAAAGAGTTCGCCTTGCTCCTGCTCCAACAATTCAAATGTATCCGCAAGCGCGATGCCTTCAAAGGGTAGATACGTCCCTGTCCGCTGGAAGTACTCCTGCTCGATGTTGAGGCTGGCGATGTAGTACGGTAGGAGCATCACCTCGTTGCAGTGGAGTTCGTGCCGGTATTTCTCTTCTAACGCTGTGCCTTGGATGTCCTGCATGAGTCGGACGATGAAGTTTCCCGTCCCAACAAATGGATCGATGATATGCACGCCGGTATCCGACAACGACCGACCAAACTCTGTCTCCAAGATGTGTTCCACGCTTTTCACCATGAAATCAACAATCGGTTGCGGTGTATAGACGATGCCGTGTGTGTCTGCGACATCCTCGGAGAAGCCTTGAAAGAACTTCTCATAAAATGTGTTGAGGAAGTGCTGTTTTTCGGAGAAGTCTTTGCAGAGTGCCGATGCCTGTTCGATGGCGACGTAGAATGGGTCTAACGGTTTGAGAAACTCCTCACGACTGAACGCTTGCCGGATGAGTGCGTCAACGACGTTTTCAATTTCACGTGCGATGATATTTCGGCGGGTGAAGGCGGAGTTATTGAAGACGGTACGGAAGATGCGTTCGGTGAGGATATGCTGGATGAGCATCTCCTCAACGGCATCCTGTGACAGTTCGGGGTTGATAGCGGTGCGGCAGGTCTTGTAAAAATCGGTGAACGCTTTCTTGAAGGCTGGATCGGTTTCGTGGCGTTGCTCAATGAGTTCCTTTAGTTTGCTGGCGAGGTCTGGGACATGTTCTCTGAAATCGGAGACCGCCGTGTGCCAGTTGTCCAGTGCGGGCGGGACGTAAGCGAACAGATATTGGAGTGCAGCGATTAGGTTTGCCGGTTCGGTGATGTCAATATCGAGAACCCCCCGTTCGTTCTGGTATAGGATGGCGCGCTGTGGTGTTTGGAAGAGCGTGTTGTCGAGTGGGTAGCCTGCGTCCCGTTTTTCCTGTACGGCTTTGGCGAGGTCGTCATCCACGTCCTTCGCTTCCCAATAAGCCAGCGGGAGTCCGTATTCGTCGCGGACCATACCGTCAATGACGATACGGTTGCCTGTTGCGGTGTGCATCGGGTATTGTGGGATGAACGTGGCGTTTATCTGCTTGGCACAGGCGTGCAGGAGCGTGTCAAAAGGTGAACTGACGGCACCTTCGTGTGTGATGCCTTGTTGTGTGTATTGGTGTAGCGTGGCGTAGTAGTCTCGAATTGCTTTGTGATTGGGTTTGAGATTGAGTTTCGGCATAGGGGGTACGATAGCAGACTTTGAGGGATAGATCAAGTTGAAGGGGGGAGGGCATACATGCTTCTGCGTACCTTCACAACTTCACCGGTGTCGACAAGCCGCTTGAGTTCGTTTTTTATCGAGCCTGGATGTCCGTCAATAATATCAATGAGTTCGGCTGTTTTTTTCTCGCCTTTGGCGAGTTGGGAGAAGATCTGATCTCGGAGTGGGACTCGGAGGGGTTTCCCGTCTCTAAATTTCATTAATATTCGGTTCGCTTGGCTTCTGGAAACACCCAAGATCTGCTCCACTTTTTCTCTACCGGATTCGGCAGTGAGGTTGTCGCGTTCTGTCTCAAACCGCTCACGTGTGGCGATGGTTTCAGGGAGTTTGTCTAATCCACCGGCGACCTCAAAATCTTCCCAATCAAAAAGCGAAGTTTCAGGTCGATCGGCGATGCAGGGCAGTGGTAGACTCGTGAGCAGGACTATTGTTTTGTTTGGCAAGCGGTTCAATCCGGCTCGACCGATAATCTGTGAAAGTAAGCCTACAGCGTCCCGTTCATACACACGTTGGATGCGTTCGTCTTTGTAGACACCGAATTCTGCTTCGCCATCATAACAGAGGGGTTTCTCGCCGTTTCCGAACAGAATCTGTGTCCTTCGCCAAGTGAGGCCTGGTGACCAGTAGGGTGCCCCGACGATCCAAATGACATCTGCTGCTTCCAAAGCGGTGTCTTTTAACGTTTCGGTCCGTTTGAAACCCTCCACAGAACAGACATTCTCTTTTGCTGCAATGTGCTGCAAATGTAGTGTTACTGGTGCGCTGGTGATAATTGCGTGCTGAACGTTTGGATCCTTTTCAATTTCGGCTTGGATACCGAGAAAAAAGCGTTGTCCTATTTCAGACATGCCGAGTGTCTGCCAGTCGGTATCGTAGTTTAAAATTGTCTGTCGTGGATAGATACCTGCGCGAATCTGAAAGACCCGGTTTCCCGGAAGCCATGCTGTCGGTTTGATGTGGTGGACTTCAATCTCCTCATCTGGGAATACTCGACGTAAATCCGGTTTAGAGAGCGTTGACGACATAAACAGGAGCCGTTTGACGCTCGGATGCAACACCGGCGGCACCCAGAACCGCATCTCTTTACCGGTCCATAATATTGGTGCGTCGGCATCCCGCATGTAATATTCAAAGAAACGCTTAAGTTGATGCCAAAGCGTCCAGTTCGGATCCGGATAGACTGTTGGAAACGCTCGAATCTTCGGTAAAGTTGACGTATCCAAGATACCCAATTCAACGGCTTGTGTCATTGACATCGGGATTTTCATGTTTTCGTTCGATTCAAAAGTCTGAAGTTCAAAAACAGGCAACCCTTTTGCCGTGAGTCTCTCCGCAGCGTCAGTATCCATAGGAATGTAAGCAGCGGCCCCCCCCTCAAACTCAATAGCGAAATGTGCCAACACCTTCTCGGTTTCATCATCGACAAACTCGCGCGGTACCACTCTACCCGTTATATTGACTTGACCCATTTGCTCGATAAGTGTTGCTGCTTGCCCTTGAAATGCTTGCACAGCTGTTCGGACCCGTCTGATAGGATTATCATCTATTCCGCCTTTGATTTCTAATGCATTTAGTAAGGCATTGGCAAAGTTACCTAAGGTACATTGGTGCCAGTTCACACGCCATCCCTCTAAGGTGTCTTTTGATATTTCACACTTTACAAACAGTTTATCTGCGTCTGCTCCATCAACGATACAAAGTCGCTCTGTGCCGTCCACGAATTCCAGTATTTCTGCTGCCACTTTTGCGTGCCGTGGATCCAAAAACAGTCTAATAGGATTCAATATTTGTGCTGCGGCACTTTTTAATGCGGTAGGTTGCGACAGATATCCTCGCTGCTGACACTCTGTATAGACGGGACACTGCGGGCAAATACTTTCATTCGGATTTCCACCCTTTTTTTCAAGTGCCTCACATCGTTTCGGATCCTCACAGACATTACCGTGTTGGAAGGGATTCGCCATCCGTATCTCAGCGGGTATATTTTTCACCTGTTCCCACAAGTAGTGCCGAGGTTTCCTGTGTGCAACGGATGACACGTTCCGATTTTGAAAGCGTTGTTCTGTTTCTTTAGATAAAGAGGATTTCTCGGATAAACTGATGACACCGTCATTGAGGACATAGGATTCTGCCGCATATCCCTTTCCGCCACCTACTTCGGCAATAAGCCCGAGAATTCGCACATCCCGACTGAAAACCCGCTGCATGTGGACAGCATTTTCTTCAAGTGTTCCGTAAACCTCGTTTTCGCCTTCCTGTTTGTGTAGTATCGGAGATGGACGTTTTATTCCCAATGGACTCAGTTTTGCTTCTCGCACGGCAAGGATCTCATCTGTTACAGGCAATCCGGTGGTTGGTACCGGAAGCAAAATACCGGTATCATCCCAGATATCTGTTATCCGTGTCGCTTCCATGGGTAGTCCAGTATCAGGTATAGCGGTGCGGACCCAGACATCACCGTCTTGTTCCCATAGCAAAATGTGCCCATCGTCAATACTGCCGTCGGAGCGACGCCAATGGTAAATGCCATCTTTTTCTTCGACATAGGAAAACCCGCGCTTCAAGAACGCCACTCTTGCGAGATTAAGGTTGGTTGAACCAAAGGATGCCACAATAGGCGTAGTTTGAGTGGAGGGTTCCAATTCGGTTTCTTCGGGCGGCGCGGGTTGGTGAAGTGTAGCACGAAGCGTGTCAATAGAGGCAAAGAGTACTTCTTTGGCAATGATAGGCGGATCTAACAGATTTCCGATCAAAATTTCATAGCGCGCATCCCAGCCACTGTATCCTTTATCGCCCAAGATTTCGAGATACACATCGCGATGGTGTGGATTTTCAGAAGTCGGTATATGTTTATAGATATACTGCTTCGCTTCATTCGTATTCTGATGGAGATAATTCTGTACTCTGCAAGAAAAACGCAATCCACCCGACTTTGTCAGTGTCAACAACGGGTTGGCGACAGCACTAACGAGTGCGTCGATACAGGTTAGAACGGCATCCGGTGCGTTACAAATAGCCTCATACTTAAAATGGATGTCATGCCATTGTGCGCCATCACGCGCTGAAGGGACACCTGTATACACCTGAACTCCCCAAGATCTGTGCCATATACCACTCTTCCAGTCTTCTCTGTTTTGGCGTTTCAAAAACCGTGCTCCGCCAAAATCCTCCGGACCGTGGTCGTGATAAGGGGCACGTCCTATCGGCATGAAGGAGATGTCCGCCTGCTCAAGTTCATAAAGCCTTATAGGATATCTCCATGCGCAATAGACCGAGAAATTATAAGGGAGACCTTTGTAGAGTGCTGGTGTTACCTTAGTCTTCCGCTGCCGAAGCGGCTTTTCGTGTCGTTGATGACAACGCTGAATAATATCTTTTAAGGAATTCATCGTGTATGCTTCGTCCATGGGTCGCTACCATTCAAAGATTTCCTTTGAATAGCATCGTATCACGAATTCTCTTTTTCGTCAAGTTTTTAGATAAGGGCTGCTTCCTACTTTCACATCAATTCGACGAAGACTTCGTTTGCGAGGAAAAGTCCGCGACGGGTGAGTCGGAGATGTGTGGCGGTTCGTTCAAGTAAGTGTAGGTCTATCCATTTTTTAAGAATATCCGCAAATGCAGCTTCGATTTCTTCACCGAAACGGTTTCGATAATCTTCAAGAGAGATGCCTTCCCGTTTGCGGAGGGCAAGTATGAGGGTTTCTGCTTTTTCCGCGTTTCTTGTCAGACGTTCTGTGTCAGAGATGGGTTTGTTACGTTTGGAGAGTTTGTTAATATAAGGCGCAATCCCCCGAATGTTAGTATAACGGATACCGTTGACATACCCAGATGCCCCCGCGCCGAGTCCGATACACGGCTGGTTATTCCAATAGACGAGGTTATGCTTTGCATAATGGTCGGGTCTGGCAAAATTACAGATTTCATAATGCGTGTACCCGTGCGCGGTGAGTGCCTCAATCGTGTACTGGAACATATCTGCTTCGGTATCCTCGGTCGGGAGGTGGAGTTTACCGGCTTGCCACCATTCATAAAACGGGGTCGTTTCTTCGATGACGAGGTTATAGGCTGAAATGTGATCGGGGTCGAGAGAAATCACATCGTTTAGGGTGTAGTGCCATGCTTCTATCTTCTGGTCGGGAAGCGCGAAGATGAGATCGATGTTGATGTTCTCAAAGCCGTTTTCGCGGGCGAGGTGGTAACTTTCAAGGAACTCGGCAACGGTGTGGATTCTACCTAACTGTTTCAGGGTTTCATCTTGCATCGCCTGCAGACCGAAGCTCAACCGATTCACGCCATTGTCTTTCATCACGCTAAGTTTCTCGTTATCGACTGTGCCGGGATTACATTCCACAGTGATTTCGGCATCTGGTGTTATTTGGAAATGCTGATGGATATCGGTGAATAACTGTGCTAAAGCATTGGTAGAGAGGATGGAGGGAGTGCCACCACCGATGAAAATTGTTTGTAGTGGATCGGTGTCTGGCGCGTATAGTTCCATCTCTGTGCGGAGCGCCGTGAGGTATGCTTTCGCCTGCTCCTTATGGAAGGTATATGTATTGAAGGCGCAGTAGTAGCATTTCGTGGCACAAAATGGGATATGAATGTAAGCAGAAGTAGCGATTTTATGAGGATAGTTCATACTGCGTGTGGTCGGTTCTCTCGTGCTTCTATCGAAAATTTAAATCCCAACTCGTGAAGTATTTTACGTATCGTATTGAGTTGTGGATTGCCATTTTCGGAAAGGACTTTGTTAAGCCCTTCATCGGTAAGACTGAGACGTTCAGCTAATATAGATATACCTCCCTGTGCCTCTGCTACATCTCTGACCGCGATTAAAAACGCGTCTATATCCTCATCTTTTTCATAATCCTCAATCGCGACAGAAAGGTATATTTTTGCGTCCTCAGGATCGCGTAGTTGCTCTATGTGATAGTCTTTGAATTTTCTATAGTTACGCATTTTCTAACTCCCTCGAATTGTGTTCTTTCCAATCTGCTTTTGCCTTTGCAAGGTCCTGCCTTTGTGACCCTTTGTCGCCTCCTCGTAACAGCAAAATGGTATCATTTCCTATTATGCCGAAGTAAATCCGGTACCCTGATCCAAACTGCAGCCGAAATTCAAATATACCGTCTCCTACTGATCGATGATCACCTAAATTCCCACTTTCTTCAATCCTTCTGAGGCGACTACGAATTCTCACAGCTGTCACTTTGTCTCTGATATCAGAAAGCCATTGTAAAAAAGGCGCATTTCCATTTGGATCTTGATATATTTCTAATTCCATAGGACCAATTTAATGAACCGCGTCGAATTCCAACCCAATTCGGATGGCTGAGCCTGTGTCGGCGTAAGAAAAGGCTTCGTTAATATTGCTGAACGGGAAGGTATCGGAGATAATTTTATGGAACGGATACCTGTCGCGTGTGCGCATTAGGAAATCGAGTGCACGCGGAATGACCCACGGTTCGTAGACGATGACCCCACGAATCGCTTTGCTACAACGGACAATATTCCCTGGATCAATCTCTGTCGGAAATCCGAGGTTGATGTTCCCAATCCAGAGGTAGCGTCCACCCCAACGGAGCATCTCTACACCTTCAGCAAGGACACGCGGCGAACCGACAAACTCAGCGACGAGGTCCGCGCCGATGCCACCTGTCTGGTCAAGTACGTATTCAACCCGCGCTTTCATGTCAATTTCGTCAACGTTGAGCGTCTCATCTGCCCCGAACTCTTTTGCTAAGGCGAGGCGTGCAGGCAACCGATCAAGAACGATAATTTTACCGGCACCCATCTCGCGTGCGACGGCTGTCGCGTAGAGACCGAGTCCACCGGCACCTTGGATGACGACGGTATCGCCGAGTGTGATACCAATCTGGTTGAGTCCGTAAATGACTTCGGATAAGGCACAATTGATCGGTGAGACGAGGGCATCTGAGAGTTCGTCAGGGACCTTGAACACCCAATGTCCGGGTTTCATATAGTAGTATTCACCGTAGGCACCATGGAAGTGTGGTGGCTGTTCACTGGAGACACCGAGCCAATCTCTGTAGCGGTTCGGACATCCCGGTTTTCCGTTGAGGCACATCCAGCAGTGTTGACACGGTTTGAAATAAGAGTAAGCGATCCGGTCGCCTTCAGTAAGCCGTTGTCCGGTGCTATCGGTTGTGATGTTCCGTCCCATCGCTTCAATTGTGCCGATCATTTCATGTCCCAACACTTGTGGGATGCCACTTTCGATTTTGGGACCGTGTCCGCGCCAGAAATGTAGATCGGAACCACAGATATTCGCCATACGGATGCGCACGAGCATGTCGTCAGGTGTGACGGACGGAATCGGGTATTCTCTGAATTCCATAGGCGTTTGCGGGTGTGTGAAGATAGCGACCTTTCCAGTTTTCATTATTTTTTAAATTTTCCTTTAATGACGAACTTTTTCTTCAAGAACTAAACAGTGACGACGCGTTGTTGTCCCTTCCTATTTTCTGAGGGAATAATGCGGATTTCAATATCGCGATTCAATTGGTTCAGAAACGTCAACAACCGTTCTACACTATAATGATTAAACCTTCCCTGTTTTAGCCGGGAGATCTCAGGCTGCTTCACGCCTAAAATCTTTGCCGCTTCAGCCTGGGTTAACTTGCGATCTTCTATAATTTGGAACACCTCAAATCCGAGCTTCGCTTTAAGAAATAGTTCTTCCGCTCCCGGCAAATCTAAATCCTTAAAGACATTGCCTGAGCTTTTTTCAAATTTAATCCGCTTGCTCATAATTTTCCTCCAGTTCTTGCGCCATAATGTTAATCTCGGCAGGAGGTGTGTCTTCAGGTCTCTCTCGGACAACAATTTCAATGTCGCGATCTAATTTTCTGAGCAGTCCAAATAGGCGTTCGATCGAAAAGTCGTCAAGCCTTCCGTTAAGAAGTTCTGTAACTTCCGACTTACTCATATCCAGCTGCTTAGCTGCCTTACCATGTTTAAGTTTCCTTTCGGCTATAATATCATAGATTATTCCTGCAAGGCGAGCTTTCGCGAGGTATTCCTCTGGATTGGGAATCTCTAAATCTTTGAATACATTACCACTGCCGATTTCGTATTCGATTTTTTCGTTAGTCATTTTTGTTCTCCTTTTGAGCAAGTTCTTTTGCCCAGTTTAAGCGTCTACGGATTAAATCAATTTCCTTCTTAGGAGTTTTTATCCTAAATTTCGATTTTTTCTGGAAACAATGAAGGACATAAATCATCTTCCCCAGATTGACAGCGTAAATCGCCCGATAGGTGTCCCGGTCATAATTGCTCACACTTTCATACACTCCCGAGAATCCTCGTAAGGGTTTTGCTTTGTGATGTGTTAAGCCTGCTTGTGCTCTTTCCAAGACAAAACCAATCTCACGGCGCACGGTAGTGGGAAATGTTAAGAGCCACTTTTTAGAGTCTCCAATCCAGAAAACAGGTTTCATTTTTTTTGCTGGCATAGATATATTCTGTCAGAATTGTAACGCTTTAATACTCATCGAAATTAACGACTTTCCAGCGTCCATCAATCTGTTCAGTCTGGATCACGACTTTTCGGGTATGCGTTGTTGCCCCACGGATTTCGATAGTGAGTTTGTAGTTGAAGAGTACGTGTGTTGATTCTTCTTCTTTACCGATAAGTTCGTATTCAATTTTCGGCATTTCGTCAACCTGTTGACCTGGGGTGCGTACCTCACTCACGCGCGCAATCTCATCTGTCAATTTTTCTGCGGCGAGAGCGTGGCTGAGTTGTAGGGCTGCCGTTTGGTCTGCGCGCTGGTAATAGTTGTAGATAAAATCCTCGCAGACTGCCTGCGGGGTATTTCTATTTGAACATGCGAGTATTAACAGAATAGACAACAGGAGGTACCGTGGTTTCATATCTATTCCTTTTTCGCACGAATCATCGCAACGTTGAAGATACGGCGTTCATAACCGTGAGCAGGTCTGTTCACAACATCGCCTAATCCCCAGAGTGTTGAGGAGCTTCCACCGTCGAAATTGATAGCGTGTTTGATACCGAGTTCACTGAAAAATTTTCCCATATCGTAGAGGGTCATCCCCATGCTATACCCGTGCTGTCTACCGTCGATAGCGATGAGGAAGAGTTTGTCGTCATTGAATCCTAATGCGCTGCGGGGGTGGCGCGAGGCACCGTTGCTATGTGCGGATGCGCTGCGGCCTCGGGATTTTCCGAACCTAATTAATTCGGGTTCAATCTTACCATTTCTGACGAGCCTTAGATTTCCACCAATCCCTTGTTGAACGCGTTGCCACTTTGTGGGTGTGAGCGCGATCTCCAAGGTGCCTTTTGTAGATGTTGAGATTTTCTTGGTCCAATTGCGTGCCAAGCGCGACTCTATTGCGATAACTACACCGTCAGCCGGGATAACGCTGTTCCCGCGCGGGTTGACCTCAGTAACAATAAATCGGCTCGTGTATTTTCCAGTGATCGGGCGTTTGAGTTTCTTAAGCGTGAACTCATAGCATCGGCGCGTCAGGGTCCTGTGTCCGAAGCGTGGTGTGAAAAGTACAACGGGACACGACGAGCCACAGATTTGGTTGATGGCATCAATAGGAAGTGTATCGGTGTTTCTGTCGCCGATACGGAGTTCTCCATTGAGTTGTACTTTCTCCAAGAGAAACTCGCCTTCAGGCGTTACGCCGAAACTCGTCTCACCCCATGGTGATGGCGGCGAATACCCCCATCTATCACGTGCTATGGGGATACTGACAAGTTCGCCGTTTTGAATGTGTAGATTAAAAATCATACCCCCGCGTCCATAAGAGTCGCCTCGGATCCCGAAACTTCCGTTAACACCAGCGAGCGGTAGTATCTTTTTTCTCATGAGTCGCCGGGTAGCGTTAGTAACGGTTTCACGCCCTATGATCCGATCATTGGCGAGTTCGACCCCGAATTGGAGATTTTCCGCTGTACGGTCCATTTCTGCGATATAAACGGCAGCACCCCCAGTCCACCAATAGCGATGGAGTCGAAACCCTTGTGGCCAACGTTTGCGATCGATTTCATCGCGCCGTATGACCGTGTCAGGAAGCGTCTCGCGGGACTTGCTGGTAGCGGCATTGCTGTGGGAGAATGGGTGTTCAACACCGCGCAGCGCGTTAATGACCAAAATAGATAGCAGAATAAGCGCGCATACTATCGCTAAGCGTGTGAGGTAAGATCTGTTTTCTTGAACCATTCTTTTAACTTTCCTTGCGGTTCGGTGAGGCGGGTTTGTAATTTCGGAGTACTTCTCCGTAGAACCGCATGCGCCGTTGTTGCATGCTGCGTTTTCTGATCGGAGCAGAAACCCAATATTTAAAAATTCGCTTTTAAGCCGATACCTGTGAGGATTGACACCACTTGGTCCCCTGATATTATGATGCCTGCCTGTAGGAACTTTTGATATGCTTTGACAACGACAGCCGAAGTGGGTTCGACATACATACCTTTGGCTGCGAGAATAGCGAATCCTGTTTTTATGTCTGTATCATCAACAGTCGTAAATGCCCCGTTTGTGGCACGGATAGCCTCCAAAATCAGCTGCCCTCGGATGGGGAGTTCGGCGGTAATTCCTTCGGCGAGTGTTTTATCGACTTGCAGCATCCTTGATACGGCTTCTGTCTTATTAACGTAGGCATTATAAATCGGGCAGCAGACATCAGGTTGAACGCCGAGAAGCCGCGGCATGTTTACGATGATCCCTTGTGCTTGTAATTCGCGGAAACCGATAAAGAGTCCTAAATAGATACTCCCGAATCCGACGGGACAGATAACATGCGTCGGTGCGCGCCAACCGAGCTGCTCTACAATTTCATACGCAAGCGTTTTTGTGCCTTCCAAGAAAAACGGGTGCCAATTGTGGGATGCGTAGCAGGTCGTTTCCGCTGCGAGTTTTACTGCTTCTGTGGTAGCCATACGGTTTCCGGGTACCAATTTCAGTTCGGCACCGTAAGCGGAAATCTGTTTTAATTTCCCCTGTGAAGTAGACTCTGGACAGTAGATAGTACAATGGATGCCTGCTCTTGCACTATAAGCGGCTATTGCGGCACCTGCATTTCCCGATGAATCTTCAACAATTTTCTCAACCCCAAGCGCTTTGAGATGGGTCAGGAGCACGGATGCACCTCTGTCTTTATAGGAACCGGTCGGACAGAGGTAGTCCAATTTTACGAAGTGTTCCGGTGTATCCACATCAATCGGTACAAGCGGTGTCATACCTTCACCGAGGGTGACAATATCTGTATCGGCATCGATTGGTAAAGCTTCTCGATACCGCCAAAGCGACATCGCTGCCGGCACCTGTGCGTTCGGCAAGATACGCGAATCAGCAATGAGGTTTAGCGCGCTGCCGCAATCGCACTTATAGCGCAACGGCGAGATTTGATATGTGTTATTGCATTTGGCGCATTGATAGTGCATTTTTCAAATCAGCGGCGAGGTTAATGAAGTTTAAGAATTTAATTCGGTAATTCTGATCTCTTTTCCGTCTGAATCGCGGAATGCACCGAAGACACAGAGGACACGGAATGAAGAGATTGTTTTTCGGACAGCCCGATCTCCGACGAAAGGCAATATAGAAGTTAGCGTCGCCTTTTCAGCGTTCTCCGCGTTCTCCGTGCCCTCCGCGATTCTGACAATTTCCGTGATTCTGACGACAAGAGAATCCACCTCACACAAGAAAACATAAAACAAGATGGCTATGATTCGCAAATTACCGATTTATTTTCTTAAACTTCATCAAACCTCGCCAGCAGCGTTCCTGCCGATGTTCAGTATTCCTATTTCAAAATAAGCATCCGCCGTGTTTGCTGAAAAGATGGCGTTGTCAGTTGATAGAAGTAGACACCGCTTGCCACTGGTTCACCTAAGGTATTACGTCCGTCCCAATAAGCAGCACGTTCCCGATTCTGATAGAAGCCTGCTAACTGATAGCCGAGTGAAAGCGTTTGGATAAGTTCACCTGTTGTATTGTAAATGGATAACGACACCGGACCAGCTTCCGCGAGATGATACGGAATCCACGTTTCAGGGTTAAACGGATTCGGATAGTTCTGAAGCAGGCGGTTTTGCTTCGGAGTGCCGATGCCGTCAAGCGTCACAGTCATAACTGCGTTTGCGAGATTGGCAGCATTCACCCTGAAATTGAATTTTTCTGAGACAATGTTGCCTTGGGTATCGCTGACAACCAGTTCCAGCGTGTCCCCGGGTTCAATGACGCTACGATAGTTGAGATCAGCGGTGGCGGCAGCGAAGTAATTGCTACGCACTCGAGCTTCCATGACAGTGTTCGTCCGATGATTTCGGACGCTGACGAGATAGTCGTTAAATTCCTGAGTACCTTCTAAGTGTCCGCTAACAACGAACGCCCACGTCTGATAGGATATTGTTGCGAGCGGTGCTGTGGGCACCTGCGTCTGATCCGTCCATCCTGTCCCGGTGAAGACAAGGTCGCGTGCCGTTGGTAGATTGACGATGTATCCTTTTGCCCCTTCGATGGGAAATCCGTCGTCGGGTGCGTTTGGTGTCCATGCCAAAAACTTTTGGTTTGCGGCATCAAGCGTAATGACGGTTGTCGCCCCTGTCTTTAGTGCGAGTGAGCGTGCTGTCATGTGGACAGTCGGTTTCAAGGGTACAGACAACATGTTCAAACCTTTAGCGAGATGCATGGAGAAAGTACTGCCGAAATCTGCTCCGCTTAGTTGTGTGTTAGGTCTACCGACGAATCCGTATCTCCGTCCGTCCGTTGCGTCGTAAAAACCGATAATACTTCCATCCTGATTAACATTTCGGACGACGGTGCTAACACTGCCTGGGAGCCGCACTTCATAGAGGGTGCCATCTGGCAGTAGGATATAGGACCGCAGAATATCGTTTGCAGCTTTGGCTCTGAAACCGATAAGACCGAGATCGGTGATGGTGTTCACAAATAGGAATTCAAGATTTGGCATCTCTGGAAGGTCAATAGTGGTGAAACTGCCGTCGGGGT
>PYJC01000068.1 GCA_003635255.1 Candidatus Poribacteria bacterium
GTCTTCTGACCTCAAACATAAAATGGATTTAACAAAAAACTAATAGTAATTATATTATACTATACAGATATAGATATGTCAAGAAAAATCTGACTAATGCTAAAAATTAGCCTAAAAGCCTAAATTAAAATATAGGCATCAGTTCAACCTACACTGCTTTATTAGAAGGAAAAAAAGAAGTATATCTAATAAAGGTTCCTTGACATAATACGCCTATCTTTTAAAATTAATACCATACATCACGCAATTTGTCAAGTTTTTTCTTCTAAAACAGCGAATTTTTCATTCATAACGTTAGACGCCACCGAAATATTTGCTTTAAATGGTATGTTTGTGGTAAAATTATAAATTAAATCTTAACAAACGATTCTGCTTGAATAGCGGAATAGAGGAAAATATCAGAAATGCGTGAGAGTTATCGTGTAGCGGTTGTCGGCGCGACGGGGGCTGTTGGAAATACTATGTTGCAACTTCTCGAAGAACGGTCATTTCCTATTGCTGCCCTGAAACTTCTGGCATCGCACCGCTCTGCTGGTGAAATTTTGTCGTTTAAAAATGACCCTATTGTTATTGAGGAATTAACGCACAACTCGTTTGAAGACGTGGATGTTGTGTTTTCATCAGCAGGCGCATCCGTCAGCCGCGAATTCATCCCCACGGCTATAGAAAAAGGCGCGCTTGTCATTGACAATACCAGTGCATTCCGTATGGACGCAACCACACCCTTAGTTGTTCCAGAAGTCAATATGAATGCCGCACGTACCCACAACGGGCTTATCGCTAACCCCAATTGCTCCACTATCCAAATGATGGTGGCACTTAAACCAATTTATGATACCGCTGGCATCAAACGGATCGTTGTTTCCACCTATCAGAGCGTCTCTGGTAAGAGTGGACGCGCTGTCTTGGAACTCGTCCAACAAACGACCGAAGCCCTTGAAGGTAAACCCATCACCTTGGACAAATTCCCACACCAGATGGCATTCAATGTCGCTTTTGATTGGCCCTTCTTAGATAGCGGCGACAACGAAGAAGAAGTGAAAATGATCAACGAGACGCGGAAAATACTCAACGACGATACAATTGGGGTTTCCGCGACAACCGTTCGAGTTCCAGTCTTTTTCGCACATTCCGAATCAATAAATATTGAAACTCACAAGAAACTCACTGCAGCTGAAGCCAGAGCGTGCCTTGCTGAGGCACCAGGTGTGAAACTTGTGGACGATCCAAGCAATCAGCAGTATCCGCTTGCTGTTGATGTCGCCGGTAAAGATGATGTTTATGTAGGCCGGATTCGAGATGATGCATCCATAGAAAACGGTTTGAATCTCTGGGTAGTCGCGGATAACCTCCGCAAAGGTGCCGCCTTGAATGCTATCCAAATAGCCGAAAACCTGCTGTAACGCTGCTAAGGATATATGGAACTCAATCTTGCCACGCTGCCGGATTACCTGCATCAACGACATGAAAAAATTCGCATGTTTGAACCGGAGGTCCCACTCCGTATAGAAGAAATTGGCGATGGGAATCTCAATACGGTTTATCGCGTCTCGGATGTCGCACATCCAGACCGTTCGCTTGTCTTGAAGCACGCACCGCCCTACATTAAGATATTGGGTCCCGATTACCCACTCTCCACAGAACGCTTGACTTATGAATCTCGCGCCCTTGAGATTTACAATCAGTTGGTAAGCGGCACCGTGCCTGCCCAATACGATTTTGATGAGGGGGTGTCAGTCATAGCGATGGAGGACCTCCGAGACGCAAGCGTGCTACGGGATGATCTGATCGCTGGCACGGTAGACACCGCTATCCCCGAACAGGTCGGGCGGTTTATGGGCATCGTACATAGCCAAACCTATGTGGATAACGTTCCAAAAACA
Source organism: Candidatus Poribacteria bacterium (assembly GCA_003635255.1). GTDB lineage: Bacteria > Poribacteria > WGA-4E > WGA-4E > WGA-3G > WGA-3G. Next base: position 1,884 of record PYJC01000068.1, read on the forward strand.
ACTGCACAGCACTATAAACAGCAATTTGCGAACACTACTATGCAGTCGATAACTGCCGATTATGTCTTCACCTTCCCATTTACCGAACATGAGACAAACTTCTGGACACCGGGATTAGAACCCAATATCCGACAGTTAAAAGCAGATACCGACTTTTTGCAGCAAGCGAGACATCTCAAACACATTTTTCTAACAGCGCAGCAAGGCGTAACCCACGGCGACCTACATACAGGCAGCGTTCTCGTCCAAGGCGATACAGCCAAAATTATTGATGCCGAATTCGCCTTTTATGGTCCCGTAGGATTTGACATCGGATTATATTGGGCGAACTATCTCTTGTCCTTTTTTTCGCATCAAGATACTTTGCCTGTACAATCCGCACTTAAAACGGCGATTGTGCAAACATGGCATACCTATACGGTTGAATTCAAATTAGATAATAGTGAATTGGAAGCACAAATATTACAAAACATTTTCCGCGATGCTATCGGATTTGCCGGACTGGAAATGCTGCGGCGTCTCATCGGTGCTGCACACGTCAAAGATATAGAAGGCATTGTTGATCTCTCTCGGAAATTAAGTGTAGAAAAGGCAGCACTTCAATTCGGAACTACACTTGTCAAACAGCACCAATCTTTGCGCGATATCACAGCAGTCATTACCATGCTGTAATTAATAAGTATACATCATACCAACTTTATAAAATATTATGAGAGATTACTATGAAACCCTCGGTGTGGACCGAGGGGCTACTCCTGAAGAAATTAAGAAAGCCTATCGTAAACTCGCAGTCCGGTACCACCCAGACAAGAATCCAGGCGACAAAGCGGCAGAAGAAAAATTCAAAGAGGCATCAAACGCCTATTCGGTACTCTCTGACCCTGAAAAAAGGCGTGCTTATGATACCCATGGGCATGCAGGTGTTCACGGGATGGGGTTTGAAGGCTACCGAACTATGGACGATATTTTCACGCATATAAACTTGGACGACATTTTTGGGCGCGGATTCGGGGGGTTCGGTAGATTCGACGATGCATTCGGCGATGTGTTCGGGCAGCGGCGCACAACGGGGCCTACCCGTGGGCGCGACATTCGCATGGACCTCAGTATCCCGTTCGCGGATGCCGTCTTGGGTTGTAGGAAAGAGGTCAATGTCCAAGGAAAACGTATTACCCTCACGATCCCGTCCGGCATTCAAGACGGGCAAACCTTACGTATCCGTGGGCACGGTGAAACCCTCGGTGTTGGCAATTCCGGCGATCTACTGGTAACAGTCTCTGTACAGGCGCATCCAACATTGACACGCGAAGGTGCCGATCTGTTGACAGATGCAAAGATCTCTATAACAACGGCGGCATTAGGGGGTTCCATCCGGGTGCAAACGCTGACAGGCGATGTGGATCTGAAAGTCCCAGCAGGCGCGCAACCTGGGCAACAACTCCGTTTACGTGGACAAGGCGCGGCAGATGCTTCTGGACGGAAAGGAGATTTGCGGGTGCGGTTGGTCGTGGAAATCCCGAAATCCCTGTCCCGGAAACAACGGAACCTGCTGAAAGAACTTGACAAAACACTCTGAAACACATAAGTCATCGGCTCATGTAAAAAGCACATACTTTATGCAAAATATCTTACACGAATTTTGGGAAAACTTACCGCACAACCGGTTCGACATCGTGAGTAAAGACATCTTCGGAACATTCGCCGAAGATTTATTGAGAAAACTAACCAATATCCCCGGACTGAAGCTCGTAGAACAACTTGAGACAGAACTGCCAACGGTTGAAATACGACGCATGGATACTTTATCGAAGGCAGAAATTGACGATAGAGAGGTCTTGGTGCATATTGAGTTCCAAGTGAGTCGCGAGAGTGCACCAGAGATACTGAAGCGTAAGGTCAGCTATTTTGGAAGGTGCTTTGAAAGATACGGTTTGCCGATTTTGTCTTTTACCGTCTATCTCCGTTCAGATGCCGGTGGGAACGACCCGGGCAAGTATAGCCAAAACTTTCCGGGACACAAAGTGCTAATAGAGTATCAGGTGGTCAGGTTGAGCGAGTTTGATGGACAATCCATTTTTGACACGGATCAGACCAATCTGATGGCGTTTACGCCGTTGATGCAATCCCCTGAAGGCGTATCCGGGGTTGGATGGATTGAGCAGTGTCATAAAATGACACTTGCCCTCCCACTTGCTCCGGATCTACAGAACAATTTATTGATATGGCAATGGATTTTGAGCGGTTTGATAGTCAATCCTGCCGAAATTCGTCATCTGTTGGAGGGCCCCATGTTAGAATCATCAACTTACCGATATATCCTACAGCAAGGTATCGAGCAAGGCGCACGAGAAAGCACCATTGAAGGCATTCTTGAAGCCCTGGAGATTCAATTCCACGAGAGCGGTGCGCAAACATTAAAGCCGATGCTTGAATCCATTGAAGAGTTGCATCGTCTCAAAGATTTGCGACGCGCAGTATTTCAGGTAAATAGCCTTGATGAATTCAAAACCCTTTTGGCATCAAATGGGAGTTGAACCTGAGTAGGAGAAGTATGTATCCGTGCTTTTACGGAACCGTCTCTTATCCTCTACTATTTAGCGAAAACGGAGGAAGTGGAGGCATATCTTGAACGCGTGAGGCAACTTGATAAGGAAGCAGAGCAGGAACAACTGCGGAATCCTTCGCCTTTCGTAATTGAATTGCCGGAACGTTTTGCAAAGGCTTCCAAGGAATTGCTTACTTGAGGAAAAAAGAAAACCTACCAAACCAGTGGATGCCCTATGATACTTAGGTTTCTCCTTGATGAAGTGGAATTAAATGGGGCGAAAGATAAGACCTATGCAAACCCGGCTTGAACTCATTCATGGTGATATAATGGACGCAGAGGTTGATGCTATTGTAAACCCGACCGATCTTGTCCTCAGCGGCGGCGGAGGCTTGGATTTCGTGATCCGTCAGGCTGCCGGTAGCGAGGTAGATCGTGAATGTGAGGAAATTCTCGAAAATCGTGGCGGTTGTCAAACAGGCGAAGCTGTTCCCACCTCGGCGGGTAATTTGTCTGCAAAGTACATCATTCATACCGTCGGACCGATTTGGATTGGAGGCGGAATTGGAGAGCCGAAGCTGCTTGAGAGTTGTCACCGAGAATGCCTCCAATTGGCTGTGGAAAAAGGAATTCAATCCATAGCATTTCCTGCGATTAGTACTGGAACGTTTAGATACCCACTTGAAAAAGCAGCACCTGTTGCACTGAAAACCGTGAAAGAATTTGTAGAATATGCCCAGCAACGCGGTGACCGGGCACCGGAACTCATCCAATTCTTCTTGTTCCAAGAGAAAGCTTATGTTTGTTACGTGAAGGCACTTTCAGACCTCGGATTTCGTTTATCGTGCCTTCTCGGAGAAGATACTTAAAATCATTCTCGAAAATCTGTTGCTTGTACCGCAATTAGTTTTTGGCATAATACGATATAGGAGCAATTAAACGTGCCAAATGTCTACAATGTTAGCGAAATAACAACTATATTATCGGGTACTATACAGAAGGAAGATGCCCTTCAAAATGTCAGAGTACAGGGTGAAGTATCAGTAGATAACGACACAAGAGTTTTTTGGCTCACAGATGGCACAAACAAGATTAGATGTTTCATACCTGGCGGCAAGGCTCAATTCGGAGCTTTATTGACAGCAAGCAATACAGTGACTGCGATAGGGGATATTGGTGTTTTCTCTAGCTTCAGTGAGTATCAAATTAGCGTTAACAATGTTCAGCCACCTAGCATTAACAGAACGTTTACAGTGAGTGAAATCACACAGCAATTATCGGGCATCATAGAAAATACTCCTGAACTCACAGATATTCATGTACGAGGTAAAATTTCAGAATTAACCCGACAGCCCGCAGCACATCTTTGGTTTCTCAAGGAAACTGGATTGCAACAAATTCATTGTGTCTTTTTTGGTGTTGATGGAATGGCAGCCGGTAACGGAGATCAAGTACGGGTAGACGGAAACATTCAAATCTGGGGTGCCCAGAGTCGCTATCAAATTAACATAGCAGAGGTACGACTTGACGGATGCAAGTGCTGTGGATGTGGATCATGTAAAAAAATACCTGCTGCCCCGCAGTGCAGTGCGCTTCCTGATCCGGAATATGAATTGTGCTCAGTATGTTATGTAAACAGTCCAGACTACGAAGGAAGAGTTGAAGAAGCAGTTGAAACTTATTTTTCCAATCTCAAGGTTAAGGGATTTTCTCCAGAAACACAACACGAGATTCAGATAGGATCTGACAACCGGAAACCCGATGTGGTACTGATTGATGAATATGGGAGTTTTGCTGCTATTGCAGAATGTAAGGGAGCTGGATTTATAGGAGACGGAATTGATCAGTTGAAGTCCTACCTCTCTGCAACTGATACACGATTTGGTGTCTTTGCGAATAGGGCAGATCCTAAGCATTGGGAATTTTATGAGAATCGGAGGCGAAACCGATTTGATAAGATCAACCGTTCTGAATTTGAGGCAGGTGTTGTTGAGGGAATAACCAGTCGCGAACGGCTTGGAGATGAGATCGCAAATCTCACACATCAGATCGAAGCACTAGAAAATCATAAAACCGGACTGTACGAAGAAATTTACAACAAATTAGACAAACTTTTTGAAAACAAGATGCAAAGATTAGAAAAGCCCCTTTCGGACCTGAAAACCGAATTGCAAAAACATGGCATCGTAAATTGGTTTAAAAACTTATTTTCAAAGGAGTACAAATGATCTTATTATCACAACGGAGTCAAAACGTAACGCCATCGTCCACTTTGGCGATCACCGCGAAGATTAACGCGTTGATCGCTGATGGCGTAGATGTCGTCAAATTCGGGGCAGGCGAACCCGATTTTGATACACCCGATTATATCAAAGCCGCCGCAATCGCAGCACTCGATGCCGGTTTTACAAAGTACACCCCTGTCCCCGGCACCCCCGAACTCCGCGAGGCAATCACCGAGAAATTCAAACGCGATAACGGATTGAGTTATGAATCCTCCGAAGTTATCGTCTCATGCGGTGCCAAGCACACCATCTATAACATCTTACAAGCCATCTGCGACCCGGGTGACGAGGTTATCTTCGCCGCACCGTATTGGGTCAGTTACCCAGAACAGATTAAACTCGCAGGCGCAGTACCGCGCGTCATTGAGACGACACCCGCACAGAACTTCTGCATGGCACCAGATCAGGTCGAAGCAGCGATAACCCCAAAGACAAAGGCGATCCTCGTTAACAGTCCGAGCAATCCCACCGGTACCACCTACGATCTGGACACCCTGAAAGCGATCGCTGCGCTTGCCGTCAAATATCAGGTCTACCTCATCTCCGATGAAATTTATGAGGCACTACTCTACGACAGCGCGACGCATCAGAGTCCCGCTTCCTTCAACGAGGAGACGAAAGCGATCACCTTTGTTGTCAACGGTGTCTCTAAAGCCTACTCAATGACAGGTTGGCGAATCGGATATACCGCCGGTCCCGAAGACGCAATCTCAGCGATGTCGCGTATCCAATCGCACAGTACTTCAAACCCGACATCCATCGCACAGAAAGCCGCTGTCGTTGCGCTCAATGAACCCCAAGATGCTGTTGAAGAGATGCGGAAAGCGTTTGAAGAACGCCGAGACGTTATCTGTCAACGTTTTGACGAGATCAATGGTGTCAGTTACGTTAAACCGCAAGGCGCGTTCTACATCTTCCCCGATTTCTCTGAACACTACGGCAGGACAATTGACGGACAGAAGATTGAAGGTTCAATGGATATCACCGATTATCTACTCAATTCGGCAGGTGTCGGTGTTGTGCCGGGCAACGGGTTCGGTGCAGATAACCATTTGCGACTCTCTTTTGCTACCTCATTGATAGAGATCAACCGCGGGTTGGATCGAATTAAAAAGGCGTTGGCATAACGTTATTTTTTCTTGTAGGGCGGGGTCCCTGTGCCCCGCCATTGTCTGAATCTCGGATTATACGGATTACACAGATTACGCGGATTTTAAGAGTACCCGCGTTTGTAGTGGCGCAATTCATTGCGCCTTTTATATTAGTTGATAGTTTAGGTTAAATATGTGAAACATAACACATAAATTAACCGATATTTTGACAACCCTTTTCTGATATGGTAAAATAAAATCACCGCTTACCAACAAAACATACGATTTTTAGGGTTCATTTATTCAGTCAAGGGAAACAATGATGTTGAACACACAAGCAACGCTTCGGAGCATTTTCGGAATACTCTTTATCCTTTCGATCACTTTTACTGCTTTTGCACAACAAGAGCAACCGTCAGGCGCTGCCCTCTCACAATCCCAATTTATGCAGATTCTTGATAAAATAGACGAATCTGAAGATGAAATGCGTAAGCATGTTGACAAGAAATTTGATGAACTTAACAAGAAATTTGATGAAAAATTCGATGAACTTGACGAGAAAGTCGCTGAAATTAAGACAGATGTTGCAGTGCTAAACGCCAGAGTAAATCTTTTACAATGGGTTATTGCCATAATTGGCACGCCTTTTCTTATTTCTATTATAGTGCTTTTCGTGCAGATCCGCCTTAACCAGCGGAACAATGTCGAGATAGCTGCCGAAAGCAAAGAAGAATCGGATGAAGGCATTATGCAAAGAATTTTAAAAGATAATAGACCATCCGAACCGGTATAGGAAAAGCCAGATGAAAAAAGATAATTCCGCTAAGAAAGCCGCCAAATCTGTTCAGAACTACATTGAGAAAGGTAAAAAGTTATGCGATCAGGAAGATTATGGTACTGCTATTTCTGCTTTTGACGCTGCTATTCGTTTAGACCCTAATAACAGGGATGCTCATAATAACAGAGGTAACGCAAAATACCTTTTAAAACAATACTTTGAAGCGATCGCGGATTATGACGAGGCGATCCGTTTAGACCCCAACTGCTCTTTCGCCTATTATAACAGAGGCCTTGCGAAGTACAATTTAGGACACCCCAAAGATGCTATTCCTGACTTTGACGCTGCTATTAGACTTGATCCTGAATTTGTGATTGCCTACCGTAATCGTGCCGTTGCGAAAAGCACCATAGGACAATATTTTGAATCGATATCCGATTTAGACGTGGTTATTCGTTTAGACCCTGAAAATGATATAGCATACAATGATAGAGGAAGTGCTAAGGCAAACCTTGGACACCATGATTCCGCAATTTCTGACTATGACGCGGCTATTTTCATAAATCCTGGTTATCTATTTCCATATTTCAACCGAGGGATTTCTAAAAAAGAATTAGGGCGGGATGCAGAGGCAGAACAAGATTTTCAGAAAGCACTCAGTTTAGCACAAGAAGCAGGAGATGCAGAACTTATAACGACAATTAAGAAACATATATAATCTGCCCGGTAATTTCACCTATCTTGTAGGAGGGATTCAACCCCGATAACAAAACCCTATGAACGTCCAAAACCGAACCATCTTCTCAAATGACAACTTACCTGTCTTGCGAGGCATAGACCCAGAATCCATCGATCTGATCTATCTTGACCCTCCCTTCAATTCCAATCGTAATTACGCAGCACCCATCGGCAGCGACGCAGCAGGCGCAGCCTTCAAAAATGCTTGGCCCCTCTCAGATTATTGCGTAATTTCATCAAAATGCACTTATCAAAGAAAAAATGAAGGAGATATTAATCGTGACACAGCAAAATACACCAAACCTCGTTTTTGTCATCACGGATGACCAAGGCTACGGCGATTTAGGATGCACCGGAAACCCCGTGATCAATACGCCGAATCTTGACGCGCTCGCTAATGAGAGTGTGCAACTACAGAACCTACACGTCGGTCCCACCTGTTCACCGACGCGAGCAGGCATCATGACGGGACACTACTGCAACTCCACAGGCGTATGGCATACCATCGGCGGACGTTCGCTCCTCCGCAGCGACGAGGTCACGATGGCAGATATCTTCCGGCGCAACGGCTATAAGACCGCTATGTTCGGGAAATGGCACCTCGGCGACAACTACCCGTTCCGGCCACACGATAGAGGTTTCGACGAAGCACTCTATCACGGTGGCGGCGGTATCAGTCAAACTCCTGACTATTGGGGCAACGACTATTTTGACGATACATACTTTCGCAACGGTTCCGAACAACCTTTTGAGGGTTACTGCACCGATGTCTGGTTCCAAGAAGCGATGGCATTTATTGAGCGGCAGGCTGAAGGCGATCAGAACCGTCCGTTTTTCTGCTATCTCTCGACGAATGCACCGCACGGTCCGTTCCGCGTTCCTGAGGCTTATGGCGATGTCTACCGAAGGAAAGATGTACCGGGAGAACGCGCGAATTTCTACGGCATGATAACCAATATTGACGACAATATGGCACGGCTACGGCATCACCTCCGAGTCTTGGGACTTGAGGAAAACACCATCCTAATCTTCATGACCGATAACGGTTCCGCAATGGGATGTAATCTGGATGCCCAGCAGTTCGTTAGGGACGGTTATAATGCAGGGATGCGCGGGAAAAAAGGTTCCGCTTATGAAGGTGGGCATCGTGTACCGCTGTTCATGCATTGGCCCGGCGGCGGGTTCACCGAAAAGCAAGAGGTTCATGAACTCACGGCAAACATTGACCTGCTCCCTACATTGATAGACCTTTGTGATCTCGAAATCTCCGAAAATACGACCTTCCACGGCTCCAGTATTGCCTCGTTGTTGAGAAATGAACCGGAGACGTGGGAAGAACGCGTAATCGTTACGGATTCACAGCGCGTCGAAAACCCGATTAAGTGGAAAGACAGCGCAACGATGTCACAACGGTGGCGACTCATCAACGGCAAGGAACTCTACGATATTCAAACCGATCCGGGACAGCAGCACGACATTGCTGACACACACCCAGAGGTTGTTGCTGAACTCCGCGAGCATTATGAAGCGTGGTGGAAAATTGTCTCAGAACGGTTTGATGAAGACTGTCCGATTGTCATCGGAACACAGAACGAACCTGTAACATGTATCACAACGCACGATTGGCACGGGGAAGCACACGCGTGGAATCAGGGGATGATTCGCCGCGGCATGGAGTGCAACGGTTATTGGGCAATTGAGGTACCAGAAGACGGTCAGTATAGTTTTGAACTACGCCGGTGGCCCCTCGCCGAAGACAGAGCGATAACCGATGGTATCCCGGGTGAGCATATTGATCTTTACAACGGCGGAAAGGCGTTGGCTTTAACAACAGCACAAATTCGCGTTGGCGAGCAGATAGCGACGCAAGCGATCCCACCCAATGCGAAAAGCGTGACGTTTACGTTCAATCTTACCGCCGGTCAGACACGCATGCACACCGAATTCACAGACGAATCCGGTGAACTCGCTATTGGGGCGTATTATGTGTATGTGAAACGGGTGATTTAAGCGCGGAGTTACCGATAGACAGGGGAGGTTGTCACGCGAGAGAATAAACGTGCTAATTCATCCATTGACACGCCAAGCCGCTCTTCAAGGTCTGTTTGGGTTAACCCAAGTTGTTGAACACCGAGGCTCTCTTCAAAGTCGTCTTGTGTTAACCCAAAATCCTTGTATCCTTGGATGACAATTTGTAGATACCATTTTGACGGCGGCACCAAATCCTCAGACGCATCTCTCATCCGATAGAACATGACCTCGTCTTCGTAATATTTGCCGTAGTACGTAGGGTAACCTTCGTACATATCGAGAGCGATTTCGTGATCTTCTGTGATATTCCAGAGTCCACCGTGAACGATACACGCCTCCGCGGGGACAATATCGGCGTGGTAGTTAAAAATAAGGCGAAACCCCTTAAGTTGATATGTCCCTATACGAGTGATACCGGGGCACCGTTGTTGCGTCTGCGAAACGTTCATGTTGGACCCGTACGCAAAGTATTGCATCGGCACCCTCCTGCTGTGAAAGCGGTCCCAAGCAAAGCAATGAGACCGCAAAATTATTGCTACTGTGACTTCAGTTTGCCCCAGAGCACAGGCAATTTTTCCGACGGATCCACAGCGAAAGCGGTGAAAAGGATACCATCATTCATAATACCCTGAACCTCATCTTCGGTGAGTCCATCGTTAAAGAGACCGACCTCGTCCATAATAGTGGCAGACAGAAAGCCTACCCCTTTATCCGTAGCAAGCCAGGCTGTTTGATCCTGATCTTGGAGTTGGAACTTCGGCACCTTTTGAGAAACTTTCTCTTCGCCATCAACATAGATTTTACAGGTCTCTCCGTCGTAGACATTGGCGACATGATACCATGTCCCCGCCTTAACAGTCACACCGCTGGTAACATTCCAAGTGTTCGTCCAACTACGAAGAACATTTGCCCCCTCTTTGTAAGGGACATAGCGGTTGTTGCTCTGATCCCATATCGAGAAGTAGTTCTGTTGACCCCCGATGTCGGTAAAGTTTAGCCACAAGATGAAGGTCACTTTATCTTCGATAATGCCTTTACCAAGCGGAATGGTGACAGTCCCTCCCTTTTTGATTTCAAGGGCACCATCGAACTTCCCTTTTGCCCATTTCGCGTTCGTAATTGTGCCTTCACGTCCGTTTTCGGACGCGTCTTCAGCGGTATCACCTTTACCTTCGTCCAATAACCAGATACCGACGATCCTATCCGGATCAATCTCGGCCTGACTGTAACTCACTGCCAGACTTAGCGCGAGCATCGCGCATAGCAATATTTTTACGCTCATAGATTGGTACTCCTTTTTTTATCATGTGAAGAATCACGACCACAGTCCAACACTACAACCAAAAATGTGATTGACATATTAATGACATTAGACTTGCCAAGTGTGTTATAAGTTTAATCCGATTTCTTTTCGATGATTTCTCCAAATTTTAATTTGACAATCCACCAGAATTGGCGTATACTATAATTGCTCGCCGGGATGCTGGAATTTGGTAGACAGGCTAGGTTCAGGGTCTAGTGTGCATTATGCGCGTAAGGGTTCGAGCCCCTTTCCCGGCATCTATGAATATTTTATTATAGGCGCGCCTTCCAAGCGTGCCTATGTGCCTTACTCTTTCTTTAAAGTCTCCGGTACCAACCACAAGAAAATTCCCACCGCCAGATAACCGATACCTCCCAACGCGAAACCGGAATAGCTTAACCCAAACAGATCCGCAAGATTCCCGACAACAACCGGGCCCGCCGAACCCCCAAAATCTCCTGTGAGCCGCCACAGACCTAAAAACTCACCCGTCCCCTCTCGTGGCGCTAAGTCAGCACCGAGGGTCATCATTGTCCCTGAAGCGATACCGTTACCAAGTCGCATCAAAACCGCTGCAAGCAACAACCACGTAAATGTCCCTGTAAACGGCATCAACACCATGCCAGTCGCAAAGATGCAGATACCAGGGACTGTCGCATATCTTCGACCAAACCGATCCATCATAGATCCAGCAATCGGAAACATTGACATGTCTACCGCTGAGGATATCATGACGACTGAGCGGACTTGCTGCGTGCTTAATCCAACAATCTCATCGGCATAGAGTGGAATAATGATATGACACCCGCGGCGCAGCGTTTGTACGCAGACCTGTCCTACGCCTGCTGTGGCGAGAAGTCGCGCGTGCTGACGTGAAACCTGGAGAAGGTGTTTCAGGTACGGAACTTTCTTATCGGTAGTTTGACTTGTACCGCGACGTGTCTCTGGAATGAAGAAGATACAGAGAAAGAAATTCAGTACCACAATACCAGCATAGATAAAAAACGGAAGACGTAGGTTCACACCGAGGAAGATAGAACAGAACTGCCCTGCGAAGGTCCCCATCCGATTTACGCCCCCGAACAACGCAATCGCTCGCCCGCGATTCGCCATCGGAATTACATCCGTCATATAGGCATGCCGAGCGAGCATCCACAACGCATTCCCGATGCCGCCAATCAGTTGCGCACCGATGAGTTGAATAAAATCCCTTGCCATCCCCATACCAATGGTTGACAACCCTATCATCACCAGACCGAACAACATTGACGGCTTGCGACCAAGCCGCTCCACCAAAATACCCGCGGGGATATTCCCAAGTACACCGACAGCAAGAACGACTGTCGTCAATGTATAGGATAACTCAAACGATTTGACATAAATCGAGAGGGTTGGGGAAACAATACCGCCGCCTGTTGCCAATAAAAACGCAGGAATGTAGATGGGAAGAATCAGCGAGACTCGGCTAAATTTGCGTGTGTTCAATTTTGGACAACTTTCAAGCGTAAATAACTTTTTAGCACGCTTTATTTCGGGAAGACAGTGGACAGAGCGTCCTCATAACACGTCCGAGTAGCCGCATCAAACAAGATAAACTGAATAGTTGTTGGCGCGGTGTTGTTCTGCTCCACAAATTCTTTCACCGCGGTTAACGCAACGACTGCCGCTTTTTCCATTGGATATCCATAGATACCGGTGCTAATAGACGGAAAAGCAACACTCTGAACACCATTTTCTACAGCAAGTCGGAGACTCGACTGATAACAACTCGCAAGCAGTCCCGCTTCACCCGAATCGCCGCCTTCCCACACCGGTCCGGCTGTATGAATCACATATTTCGCGGGCAGGTTACCACCAGTAGTGATAACGGCTTTACCTGTAGGACAGCCACCTTCGCGTTTGCGGATTTCCGCGCAGGCTTGTTCTATTTCATCACCACCAGCACGCCGTATTGCGCCATCTACACCGCCACCGCCGATAAGTTGGCTGTTCGCCGCATTCACGATAGCATCGACCCGAGCTTTCGTTATATCACCTTGAACCAGTTCCAAGTCTGTTTGTAGTATCTGTGTTTTCATCAAATATCTCCTGATCTTTACCGATTTCTCTGAATGAAACCCGCCTTGTGAAGTTCCTGTAGGATAAAAGACTCTATAGGTGTATCACTTTTTAGTTGGGCATAGTTGATCCCTTGGTCGGTACAGAAGCGTTGCAAAGTTTCGCAAAATGTCTGCTGTTGCGCTTGGTATTGTGCAAGGGTTTCCGCATTAACCGTGACGGCTCTCGTTTCTCCCGTCTCGGCATCTTCCACCAGCCAATCCCCGCTGGCAAGTGTATCGTCTAAGTGCGCTTGCGGATCCATTTCTTCTCGACTTATCAAATGGATCGCTGTGAGGGAGAACCCGCGTCCTGAGAGTAATTTAAGCCCATCCGCGTAACCATTCGGTTCCAAAAAATCTGAAAGTATAACAACCATACACGGATATCGCTGGTACATCCGGAGCTGCTTGAAACATTCCATCAACCGTGTTTCTCCGGATGCTGCAATTCGGTCAAGTGCTTTTGTCAAACGTGGGAATTGTGATTTGCCTGATGTTGGTGACAGCGTTGACGAGAGGCGTTCACTGCAAGTGTAGACCGCAATACTATCGGCATGTGCCAAGGCGATATACCCTAATGCAGCGGCAACCTGCTTCGCACACATCAATTTAGTGGGCGAACCGAATTCCATGGAACGGCTATTATCAATGAGAAACACAAGGGGTAAACTTTCGTCAGTATGAAAGAGTTTAATAAAGAGTCGATCTAAGCGTGCGTAGATATTCCAATCAACATGCCGCAGGTCATCGCCGGGTTCATAGACACGATAATCGGCAAATTCCATACCTGTGCCGCGATTCAGGCTTCGCCGTTCGCCTCTGAATTTACCACGGAACGAGTGCTTCGCGCGAATATGGAAAGGATCAAGTTGTTTCAGGAATTGGGGTGTCAGCAGCATCGCTATCAATATCTGGAATAGGAGAAAAATGGGTGCGCGAGGCACAAAAATTCCGTTCTACAATCATGCCAGCATTATAGCACGGTTCGTCGAAAAAACACAAGGTTTTTTCATATTAATTTGACATACCCTAGAAAATAGTGTATAATTTAAAAACTAAAAAGTGGTGTTTAAAGAGTATCTTGGGAGCGTGTATTATACCCCCTGCTGGTGTTTCTAACAGCGTCCCAACGGCTTGTAAATCTATGCTCTGTATGCCTTTTCGGGGCGTAGCGCAGCCCGGCTAGCGCGTCTGCTTTGGGAGCAGAAGGTCGGAGGTTCAAATCCTCTCGCCCCGATCCAAAAAATTTCTAACACAAGCGCCTATAGCTCAACTGGATAGAGCAACGGACTTCTAATCCGTAGGTTGCAGGTTCGACTCCTGCTAGGCGTACTTTTTATTTATCGCGCACGAAGACAAAGTCAAAATCTGGTGGATGTAGCTCAGGGGCAGAGCGCTTGACTGTGGATCAAGAGGGCGTGGGTTCAAATCCCATCATCCACCCTCATGAGCGTCCGTAGTTCAATGGATAGAGCAATAGTCTTCGGAACTATAAGTTGGGGGTTCGAATCCCTCCGGACGCGAATATCTTTGGAGTATCAGGTGCGCGCCTTGCGCACACAAAAGCAATCAGCGAGTGGGTGCTTACAAAGCGCGTCTACGATTCAGGGCAGCGAGCAACGCGCCGTTAGCTCAATTGGCAGAGCATCTGACTCTTAATCAGGCGGTTGAAGGTTCGATTCCTTCACGGCGCATCTGTAATAGGATACACGGAATTTGGGCGGGTGCTGGAATTGGTAGACAGGATAGACTTAGGATCTATTGGGGTTACACCTCGTGAGGGTTCAAGTCCCTCCTCGCCCATCGTCGTATTTAAGGGGCGTAGGGACCAGCAAAATTGATTGCCCTAACGAAAATCAACCGTACGCACCATAGCAGCAGATCGGTTTAATCAAAAATCGGGGTGTGCTATCAAAGCACAGTTTGTCTTTCTTGGCATTCCAGCAAAACGACACCTAAGGTGAACTGTGATGTAAGGTATCCTCACTTTGGATACCCAGCATGAGGACAAAAGTTTGAGAGTTCAAATTGAAAGATTAGACACTACGCGAGTCCGTCTGGACATAGAGGTGCCTCCTGAAGATGTTAATGCAGCTTTAGAGGAAACTTATGAAGCGTTGCGTACCCAAGTCTCCATTCCGGGGTTCCGGAAGGGACGTGTACCCGTAGCAATCCTCAAATCAAGATTTCCTGATTACGTCAATAGTGAGGCTGCTCGTTATCTCATCGCTCCTGCTTATGAAGATGCTGTCCATAGAGAAAAACTGAATCCGCTCTCCCAGCCAACTTTCACACCGCCTCTCAACGAATTACAGGTTAAGGAAAACGAACCCCTCCAATTTTCAGCCACAGTTGATATTCGACCCAATATAGACCTCCCACCTTATGATGAACTTGTAACCGATAAAAATCCGGTTGACGTGCCGCGTGAAGATGTCGATGCTTATATTACACGGCTGCAGGCGCAATCAGCAACTTATGAACCACTTGACATTGAACGTCCAGTTGAGGAGAAAGATTGTGTCCGCGTGGATTGGGAATGCTTGCTCAATGGTCAACGAATTGATGATGAATCAAGGAAAGATGTTGATATAGAACTCGGTATTAAGGCTATACATGAGAAACTTGAACAGGTATTGATCGGTATGCAAATTGGGGAGACAAAATCCGTGGATATTGATTTCCCACAAGAACACCATAACCCTGAACTCGCAGGAAAATCTGTTCAATATGAGATTACACTGCACGCCATCACACAAAAGCATCTTCCACTCTTAGATGATGAGTTCGCTAAAGATTTGGGGTACGAAAACTATTCTCAACTTTTCGGCGTGATATGGAACAATCTCGTTGAGGAAGAAACAAGCTTACAAGTTGATAAACAGAAGGCGGAATTGTTGGAGCAACTCATTGAAAAAATCGATATTGCCATCCCGGAACCCTTGGTCGATCAATACGTACAACAGACGCTTCAGAACGTCAAACAACAATTGGCAAACGAACGGAAAACACCGGAAGACGCTGGAATTAACATGGATACCCTGCCTGATGAACTCCGACGAGATGTTATTCAACAAACAAAGCAATCATGGATCTTCAATACGATTGCTGAAGCGGAGAGTATCTACGTATCTGACGATGAATTGGAATACGAAATCCGACGTGCCGCTGAACAACAAAACCGGGACGCTCAAAAATATGCTGAATTACTGAAATCAAGCAACCGATTGGAAGATTTTCGCGGTCAACTCCAACAAGAAAAAATCTATCAGTTCCTCATTCATCGAGCGTCTGCTAAACAATCACTCATAATTACCTGATTTTTTAAATATTGGGTTTCTGCTCCGATTTTTCCGAGTTGATCATCAACTCCCGCCTTACGCTATTATGTTCGGAGCCGAATTGATGGTCAAAAAATCGGGTTTTCTCTTAGCCCCTAGTGGTTAGCCTCGTAATGAACTGGAGAGGCGACTCCTTGACGAGAAATGTTCAAGTCACAAGTCGCTTGAGCACTCCGCAAGGTATTATAAAAAATGAATCTTGTACCTATCGTTGTTGAACAAACCAGCCGAGGTGAACGGTCATACGATATTTATTCTCGTCTGCTTGAAGATCGGATTATCATGATCGGAACACCGATTGACGATGATGTTATCGCAAATATCGTAACAGCACAAATGCTCTTCCTTGAAGGGAAGGACCCGGACGCAGATATTATTCTCTATATTAACACACCCGGAGGATCTGTTTCCGCCGGTTTGGCAATCTACGATACAATGCAGTACATCAAAGCAGATGTGCAGACTTGGTGTTTAGGGAGAGCATATAGTATGGGCGCAATCTTGCTCGCTGCTGGCGCGCAAGGCAAACGTTACGCGTTACCGCACGCAAAGACGCTTATTCACCAACCGATGGCAAGTGGTATTGGTGGTCAAGCCTCCGACATTAGCATTCATGCCAGAGAAATCTTACAGGAGCGAGATCGGCTGTATGCTATTTTAGCCGAGCATACCGGTCAGGATATTGGGAAAATCGCTACCGATGCTGACCGTGATTTCTATATGACCGCCGAACAAGCATTGAAATATGGTCTTGTTGATCATGTTGTCGCGCAACGTGCCACAGAGTAGAAGAGTTGTCAGCGTCAGAGGTGTCAGTTTAGCGAACAGCTAACTGGACTACCACAAGCAGTTCTTAACTGAAAACTGATAACCGAGAACTGATAACTCCTAAAAAAGGAGAAACCGTTATGTCACAATCTGCCCATCGTGAAGTGTCCTGTTCTTTCTGTCAGCAGGACAGTACACAAGTCCGTCTACGACTTCTTCAGGGTAGGGAGGCAAATATCTGCGTTGAATGTATTGTCCGCCTATCAGCATCTACAGCGGATACTGCTTCATGCACATTTTGTCGGCGTGATAATACCCATGTTGAGAGACTTTTTAATGGACTTGAGGCAAATATCTGTGAGAGGTGTCTTTCTGAATGTATTGATCTGTGTAATGACATTCTTAATCGCAAACCAGATGGTAGCCTTGATTTCTCTATGGAGGCCCTTAAAGAAACAGAGGGATCACACGAACAGTCTGAGCTTGAGAAGGACCGTGAGAAACCTCAGCAGGAGAGTGGACGTGGTGCTCGTGAACGAACGGATACCAATACAGCAAGCAGTACAGTAAACGCCGAAACAAATGACGAGGGGAACACACTCGCGGAACCGCCTTCACCTGAAGATATTAAAGCAAAACTTGATGAATATGTAATAGGTCAAGAACACGCCAAAAAGACATTATCTGTCGCAGTTTACACGCACTACAAACGCTTGCATCATAGCAATACAACTGATGATGTTGAATTAGACAAGAGCAACATTTTACTTATCGGACCGACCGGCACGGGAAAAACACTCCTCGCTCAAACGCTTGCTAAAGTTTTAGATGTACCTTTCGCGATTACCGATGCAACAACGTTGACCGAGGCTGGATACGTCGGTGAAGATGTCGAAAATATCATCCTGAAACTGGTTCAAGCAGCGGATGGCGATGTCGCACGCGCTGAAACGGGTATCATTTATATTGATGAAATTGATAAGATTACGCGAAAATCCGAAAACCCATCTATTACGCGCGACGTATCCGGCGAAGGCGTTCAGCAGGCGTTGCTCAAAATTCTTGAAGGCACAACAGCGAATGTTCCACCGCGCGGCGGCAGAAAGCATCCGCATCAAGAGATGATTGAGGTAAATACCAAAAAGGTATTATTTATCTGCGGCGGAACCTTTATTGGGTTGGATAAAGCAATTAAAGATAGACTCGGAAAGCAGAGTATCGGGTTCGGTTCACCTATCCAGCCGAAAAGCGAGACAAAAATTCACGAAATCCTTGCGCAGGTAACGCCAAAAGATCTCATTAAATACGGATTTATACCCGAATTGATTGGACGGCTTCCGGTCGTTACAACGCTACATGAATTGGACGCATCCGCACTCGTCCGTATCCTCACAGAACCGAAGAACGCTCTTGTCAAACAGTATCAGCATCTTTTGGCTTATGAAGGCGTACAATTCCACGCAACCGACGCAGCGTTAGTTGCTATTGCCGACGAAGTCATTGAACGTGAAACAGGCGCACGCGGGTTGAGAGCCGTCTTTGAAAAGATTATGCTCGATACGCTCTATCGGCTGCCATCGCTTGACGATGTTGAAACGTGCCAGATTACCGAAGACTCCGTGCGCAACAGTGAACCTCCTGAACTCACTTATAGGAAATCTGAAGAATTGAAGACTGCTTAGCCACAGATTTGTAAATGAGTCGTTTGCCACTTTGGCAAAATTAATAGTATTTCATTCCCATAGATAGTAAGGTGCTGTCCGCATTCTCTTTAGGGTGTAGTTCTAAGACCCTTATGAACAGAAATGCAGACCTCCACAGCACATTGAAGTCTAAAAATGCTGGTGTTTGATGCCCAGCACTGGAACAAAAACTATGAATTCGACAGCAACAACAGAACACGGAACCGTAAGTTTGCCGGTTATTGATTTGCCTCCGGATTTCGATAGGTATTCGCCTTTCCCGAAGACAAAATCTTTTTTAATTGCCGTTCGTAAGATGGGAGTCCACGCAACTCATGCTGCGCTTCAGTCAAATAAGCGGGTACTCCTCCTCCACCAAAAAGTGGAGATAGAGGAAGGAAAAGATGTCACACCTGAACATCTACAAACCATTGGTGCTGTCGCACATATAATTGAATCTTATGAACCTGGTGACGGCACTATCCGCATCGCCGTTGCCGCTGAACACCGCGCGATTGTCCTCCGCTATACAAAGGCCGCAGATTTTTTGCAAGCAGATGTGCAAATTGTCCATGAAGAGATCGGATTGGCAGACGCTGCTGGCTCTCTCGTCAAAGATACCAAGAAACTTTTCAGTGAATACGCAAAAACACGGCCAAAGGATCAAGGGCGCAGCTCACAACCCCATGTCTTGACATTAGAAGAAGTCAAACGCGCCATCAAAGAGCAAGACGAACCCGGACACCTCGCCGATATTATCGCCGGGTTTCTCGACCTTACCGCACCAGAACGCCAAAGTGTTATTGACGAACTCAACCCTATTAAACGGCTGCAACTTGTCGTCCAATTCTTGAACGAGGCATTGGAGCGGAATGAACTCCGAGATGATATTCACAATCAAGTCCGTGAATCCGTCCAGAAGACACACCGAGAATTCTACCTTCAGGAACAGATGAAGGTCATACAAAAAGAACTTGGCAGAGATGACATCGCCGAAGTTGATGAACTCCGAGAACAGGTGAAAAATGCAGGGATGTCTGAAGAGGCGGAAGAAAAGGCACTCAAGGAACTCGATCGGCTCGCACAAATACCACCTCAATCCGCTGAATCCGGTGTCATCCGTACTTATGTCGATTGCATACTCGCACTCCCTTGGAAAGAGAGCACCGAACACCAACTCCAACTTCCCGAAGCCCAACGCATACTTGACGAAGATCACTACGGCTTGGAGAAACCGAAAGAGAATGTCCTTGAGTACCTCGCTGTTTTACAACTCGTCAAACATCTTAAGGGGCCCATTATCTGTCTCGTCGGGCCACCCGGAGTGGGGAAAACTTCACTCGGCAAATCGGTTGCCCGCGCAACGGGTAGGAAGTTCGTCAGAATGTCGCTCGGAGGGGTTCGAGATGAAGCAGAAATCCGGGGACACAGACGCACCTATATCGGCGCAATTCCCGGACGTATCATTCAAGGACTCCGTGATGTGAAATCGAAAAATCCGCTCTTCCTACTTGATGAGATCGATAAACTCAGCTCGGATTTCCGAGGCGATCCCGCCTCCGCACTCCTTGAAGTTCTTGATCCTGAACAGAATTCCACGTTCCGAGACCATTACATGGATATTGCCTTCGATCTTTCCGACGTCATGTTCATTACAACTGCTAACACCCGTGTTACCATTCCACCAGCACTCCAAGACCGGATGGAAATCATTGAATTGCCGGGGTATACCGACTTCGAGAAGCATAATATCGCCACCTTTACACCGAATGGCCTTATCCCCAAGCAGCTTGAACGGCATGGACTTTCAGGCGACAACATCACCTTCACAGATGAAGCCCTCTACGAGATGATACATAAGTATACGCGCGAGGCAGGCGTGCGAAACCTTGAACGCGCAATCACTACTGTCATGCGGAAGGTCGCCAGAGAGATTGTTACCGAAGAAACACCAGATCTCAATATTGAAGTAACACCGGCGAATTTGAGCGACTATCTTGGACCCGCTAAGTGGACGCGCACAAAAGCCGAAGAGCGGGACGAAGTCGGCGTCGCTACTGGGATGGTATGGACACAGATCGGGGGCGATATCGTCTCCGTTGAAGCAACGACGATGCAAGGTGAAGGTAAACTGAATATGACTGGACAACTTCAGGAAGTCATGCGTGAATCTGTCCAGACCGCTGTCGCCTATATCCGTTCCCGCGCAGAATTCTTCGGGCTTCCTGATAAGCAGTTTGAGCAGCAGGATATTCATATCCACATTCCAGAAGGCGCAGTTCCGAAAGACGGTCCCTCCGCTGGAATTACCGTCGCTACTGCGATTCTCTCCACGCTGACAGGTAAGTCTGTTCGTAAAGATATCGCGATGACTGGCGAAATTACGCTCCGAGGTAGAGTACTGCCGATCGGCGGCTTAAAAGAGAAAGCACTCGCTGCCTACCGAAACGGTATCTTTGACATCATTATTCCTGTGGACAACGAGAAAGATGAAGTTGACATCCCTACAGAGATTCGTGAAGGGATTCGTTTCCATAAAGTCAACGATATGATGGAGGTACTAGAATTGGCACTAACAGAATCTATCGTCGACCCCGAAGTTCCTGTAGAAATGCCAGTCGCCTCCCAACCATCTGTGTAGGATAGTTGTCAGTTGTCAGATCGGTTTTTCTCCGAAAAACCTTTCAGTTATCAGTTAAGAGGATAACGCTGATAATAAAGTCTTTCTCTTAACTGACAACTCTCACTGCGAGGCAAACCGAAAGATTTTTTGAAAAAAAATCGTACTGAAAACTACTAAAAAATGCGATTAGACAAATTCCTGCAGGTGAGTCGCCTCGTAAAACGACGAACGGTTGCTAATACCCTCTGTAGCAAAGGCGCAGTGAGTGTCAATGGACACGTCGCAAAAGCTGGGAAGATGCTTGCTATAGGTGATGTGATTCGCATGCCGGGGGCATCGACTACCGCGGAAGGGCATTCAACAGGCATTGAAGAGCCTCCTGAAGCTGAGTATGAGGTTCTTGAACTACCCACCGGAAACGTCTCACGCGCCCGGGCGACAACGCTTTACCGCCAATTAAACCGGTAGTCATCTCCCATTCGGGATCGCACCCTACTCAATCAAGAAAGAGAAATTGCCATGACTCGCAAAGAGTTCCAGGTCCAATGCAGAGATGCCACGCACCAATCAGGTAGTAGGATCGTTGAAAATAGACCCAAAATTGGTATAACGATGGGAGATGCAGCCGGCATCGGCCCCGAAATCATTGTCAAGGCACTTGCACGCGAAAGCATATATTCAATGTGCCAGCCAATTGTGATTGGGAGTCCTGCTATTCTTCAGGAGGCTTGCCAATTTATACCCACCGGCGCACCGCAGCTAAAAATTAATACCATCAAGACCCTGACGCAAGCAAGCGCGATGCATGGAACAATTGATGTCCTTGAAACATCTTCAACCTCTCCTGAAGACATTTCCTTGGGTACCATAGATGTTCGTGCCGGTGCCGCTGCTGTCGAAGCGATAGAGGTAGCAACGCGCCTCGCGATGCAGGGTGAACTTGATGCGATCACTACTGCTCCAATATGCAAAGCCGCCATAAACCGAACGGGCGCACCCTATCCGGGACACACGGAGATGCTTGCAGCGTTTACGAATACACCCGATGCAGTGATGATGCTCTGTACACATGAGGCATTGGATAGCTGTCAGCCGACTGCCATTCCAGCAGTCTCTTTTGTGACAAATCATATACCATTGGCTGACGTGCCAAAACGCCTCTCTGTCCAAAGAATCGTGAAGGTTATCCGTATCACGCAACAAGCACTGATCCGCTGTGGCATTTCTGAACCTCAACTCGTCGTTGCGGGATTGAACCCTCACGCAGGTGAAGAGGGTATGTTCGGAGAAGAAGAGACGCGTTTTATCCGTCCAGCCATCGCACACGCACACGCACAAACGGAGATGCCAATAGAAGGGCCCCTTCCTGCTGATGTGCTGTTTGCCAAAGCGAATCAGGGGCAGTGGCACGCTGTTATCGCTATGTATCACGACCAGGGTAATATTCCGATAAAACTTCTCGGCTTTGGAGAACTTGTAAATGTTACCTTAGGTCTACCAATAATCCGTACCAGTGTGGACCACGGCACAGCATTTGACATAGCCGGTAAAGGTATCGCCAGCGAAACCAGTCTTGTGGCAGCATTAAAGTGCGCTTCACGACTCACGAATTAGCCATCGGTTTCCGTCATGTTTCACAGTGAGAACAGCAAATTGCTAATTATGGTAGATTTTAAAATTAAAGTGACATTGTAAAGCAACAAACTTAAAAAAACTTGCGAGCGGAGGCGGACCGTTTTTGCTGCGGTCTACAAGTTATAAGTTAAGAGGTTATAAGTTAATCCCTTGTGGCAGTAACAGAATCGGTAACCGCCACAACATATCTCTTAACCAACCATTTAGAACCAACCACTTAGAACCCTATGAAAAAGACCCTTATTTTTTTCGCTATACTCCTTACGTTTTCTACTGTTCCGATGCTGGCTGCCGTAGGTCAAACACAGTCGGGGTCCCTACCTGTTACTGGGAACAAGGTGCCACCGCTTCAGATGCTTACGACCACAGCAGATACTTTTACAGCACGGTTTACCCTGCCAGAGCTTAAGATAACGACGCGTGCCGCTGCCACCGTGGACGATGCCAGAGATATCGGAACTGAAATTCATTTTGCGGGTGCGAATTGGACACTTGACGTAGGCAAACCCCGCCTGCCAATTTACACGCAGCGCATTGGAATCCCTATAGCAGGAACCCCAGTTGTTACCATCATTCAAGCGCGTTCAGAAACCAGGACAATTGGAAAGGTGCGTGTCACACCTGATGATCCGGTCTTTCCGACGCTGGTTTCCGAGAACCCGCCGGTTTCTCAAAAATTCTATCCCACACACCTTGTAGAGGTTATCCCCAGCGGCTTGGTCCGAGATCAGCGTATTGGCAGTTTACAAATCAACCCGGTGCAATACAATCCAGGGACAAAGCAATTAAAAATCTTCGCGTCCGTGACGTTTCGAGTCCACTTTCCGGGTGCTGTAACTGCTGGCGGCACCGTCCCTACTGTCCCCCTTTCTACTCGAGAATCTCCGCGCGTTTTCGAGGACATGTTCCAAAGCACATTGCGAAATTACGAGCAAGCAAAACCGTGGCGGAAACAACGCCAATCGCTTTATGGGGGTCTTACGGACAGGAACCATGCTCCCAGCGCACCAACACCAATAACAGCAAACACACGTCGTTTTAAAATTTCTGTCATCAAAACAGACTTATATCGCATCACCTATAACAACATCAAGGCTCACACCGGCATTGAACCAGAAACCATAAATCTTGACACACTTCAATTGGAAAGTAGCGGAGTGAAGCAGGGTCTCTATATTTTTGATGAGAATGAGAACAATACGCTTGACCCTGGCGAGCAGATCGTCTTTTACGGGCGCGCATTAGCAGACAACAAATTTACCGATGAAAACGTCTACTGGCTGCGTTTCGGATTGATTGGAGAACCCGCTGCAGGTCTTGAGACATCCCGTGTGACGACACGAGACGTAACACCGAAACTGAAAAATTTAGTAGTACCCACCGCCTTTTTTGCACGGACCCGTTTTGAGGAGAATAGACATCATGATGTCCTGAACGGCAATGACGTTAAATCCGAACTCGCAGACCACTATTTCGGAACCGCTTTCCGTGGGGGAGACCGAAAAGATTTTCCTATAGAACTGCCTAATGCAGCACCGCGACTCGATCAGCGACTCGAGGAGAGCAAAGCAATCTTACGTATTAAATTCCAAGGTGCCTCCCGCAGGGGAAACGCGCTCCACCGAGCGCATATCATTTTCAACAACGTCCAACTTGGCAGATCTGAGCAATGGAAACGTCAAACTCAACAGGTGGCAACCCGGGACATTCTGCACAAACGCATCTTTAATAACGAGACGAATTATATGCGCATTGAAGCACGGGATAGAAACGACACACCCCCGGGATCCTACGACTTCTATATCGACTGGTATGAACTGGACTATTGGCGAAATTTTCAGGCGGAGAGGAATCGCCTTGAATTTAATACCAAGACTGAACCCCGCAATCGCGGGCAAGTTCAGTACCGAGTCGGAAATATCTTTAGTGAAAAAATAGACGTATATCAGTTGGACGAAAATGGCATTAGCAGCAAACTCATTGGCGGCGAAGTTACCAGAGCCGGTGCCAGTCGCCAGATTCGCTTTGAAGATACCGTCAACCAGTATACGCGCTATTTTGTAATAAGTCGCGGTGCCTATCAAAGCATTAACGCACTCGTGCCAACACCACCAACACCATTAAGAAACCCCGCTAACCAAGTTGACTATGTCGTTATTACACACTCGACCTTCACTGAGAGTATTGAACCACTCGTCGAATTCCGGCGTTCGCAAGGCTTGACAACCATGGTCGTTGATATTGATGACATCTACAACGAATTTAGCGACGGTCTTTTCAATCCTTTCGCAATCCAAAAATTCCTACGTTACGCCTATAACAATTGGCAGCAGCCCGCACCGACTTATGTCCTCCTTGTTGGCGACGCACATTACGATTACAAGAGAGCCACCGTTGAGATTCACCGCCGAGAGTTTGGCGAAACCTATAATCTCTATCCGATCTTCGTACCCACGTACCATGGGTGGGCACCTGAAAGTGGTGAAACTTCTATGGATCAGCGTTTTGTCAACGTGAGTGGAGACGACCCATTGCCCGACATGCTTATTGGAAGACTCTCGGTGCAAACCCCCAAAACCCTTGACGATATGGTTGAAAAAATTATCAACTATGAAAAAAATCTTCGGACAGGATTGTGGCAAGGTACATTAATCCAAGTCGCAGACGACCACACAGATAAGCCGAACGATAGCGTTTTTGAGGAATCACGCGACGAACTGATACAAGAGATTATACCTTTCGGATATGACACCCGCCAAATCTATCTCCGAAAGGTTAAAAGTCCTGAACTCACACGTTCAATGATCAAATCCGCAATTAATAAAGGCGCACTCGCCATTGAATACACAGGGCACGGGGGCATCCAGACATGGGCGGATGAGTCTATTTTCCGAATTGAAGATGTCGTCAATTTGCGGAACTCATACTTACCTTTTGTCATCACAACGACCTGTCTCAATGGACAGTTTGATAAACCGCAACAAGCTGGAAATTTTTGCCTCAGCGAACAATTTCTGTTCGGAAAATACGGTGCCATTGCAGCACTCTCCGCGACTCGGCTAACCTACGGCTCAGCAAATGCTGAATTTGATAGAGACCTCTTTGAAGCCTTTTCCCGTGTGGCACCGGAGTCTCCAGAACTCGCAACTAAAAGTATTCCCTTACCGCCGACGATAGGACATATTATTGCTGATGCCAAAATTAGTTTTCTCAATCGGATTCGCAATCCCAGTTGGATTCCTGGCACCGAACAATATACGCTTTTCGGTGACCCAGCATCCCGCCTTGCGCGTCCGCAGCTCAACGTAAAGGTCGAGTTGGAACGCGTAGCACTCAGCAGTCAACACCAGATCATTATTAAGGCAAATGAGGTGGGCATCGTCCGAGAATCAGAGATTGGGGGCACTGGCAGCTTAAGTTTCACGCGTATCGCCGATTTTAGCACAGAAGCATTCTCTGCTTTCGCAATTTTCGCAAATAATTTTGATGATAACCTCCGCAATGATATCACACTACGCACTGGTGGTAGAATTTGGCAAGGCGAATACGGCACCATTCGGATTGATGTGCCAAACAGGGCACTGCCCGGGGGGGGGATTGCACGTATCTTTGCTTTTGATGACACCCACGCCGCTATCGGAGGCACGCAATTCTGGGTAGATTCACCTGTCCTATACGACCTCCAAGAAACGCTTGATACTAAAATCACGGATACCCTTAATATCAGTGCACTTGTCCTTGACGACAAAGGAGCAGCAGGAATACGCAGCATCAGGGTTGTATGGGATAACACAGATGACTTTGAAGTTATGACAACCCCTATGGTTCCAGCACGCACACCGCTCGGTGATGTTCCACCCGGTGGACAATGGTACGAACTCGAAACCCCTATCTTTCTCCCGCGAGCCGGAATACAGATACGCTACCAGGTCTTCATCACCGATAGTAGCGGGCACGAAATCATTATCCCATCAAAATTTGAACGGAACATCGTCAGGGCACCTCTAGGCCCCAATATTGCAATCGGCACAGACAAGACAGACAGAGCACCGATTCGATACGTTTTTGACGAAAAGAAAGACGGTTATCAACTCGTCGCAGAGCTAATCAATAACGGGGGACGTCCCGTCATCGCTGATATTGAGGTTGTATTTGCCGAAGGAAATCCGGATCCAGATGGAGATTTCATAGTTGACGAGGACGCAAACATCCTTGGGACTGTCATCGTCAAACCCACCGACTGGGTAGAGGGAACATACGTGTGGCAACGTGCAACGGCTATCCTGGATCTCAAGGCACCCCTTAAGACAGGACCCCACAAGATTTATGTCCTCGCGGACCCAGAGAACCCGGATATTGACGACGACATTGCTGATGGAAACGTCGAAGAAGCACGCGTCTTTGATAACAAGCAGCATGTCTCTTTTGTCGTCAACGACTTTAACTATCTACCCGAGGAAGAGCTACTCGCCTTTAGTTTAGATAGGGTGTTCGACATCCATTTCCCTCCAAACGTACTTGAAGTCGAAACACGGGGTACGGCAGGTATCCCCCTCTCCGTTACATCACAATTGCCAACCGACCCTTTCCAACCTGACCTTCACTTTGCCCCAATTCCGCGTGTCGCTGCACTCCGGCGTGGACTTATTCGGCAAGGGACAGCGGTTGCGCAATACTATGAACCCGCGTTTCGTACGAACGTATCAGTACTCGCAAAGCCTGCCGAACTCAAGTTCCGTTTTGATGTGAGTGCTTTGGAAGACATCGTACGGAAAGAAACCGAAATTCAACCTGAAAATCCCGCATTTGAATATGAATTTACGCAGGTCACAAACCAAGTCGCAATTTATGCGTGGCAGACAGATTTAGCATCAAGGGCGAAACAGGATGCCACGTCCACACCGGCAGAAGTAGATGTTAAGCTGTCTGCATGGCGCCGCTTGCCTTCACAGATTAACTACACCCCTGAAGGCGATTTTCTGCTCGAAAATTACGTCACACCAACACAGATAGAGAACGCAAGTGAACAGAAATTAGAAACCGATGCTATAACTATCAACTCGAACCTCACCCCCGCAGGCACTTGGATTATCATGTTCCTTGATGCTAATGAATATGAAGTCTTTTTCAAGCGAAAAGGGGTACAACGGACCGAAATCGAAAAACTTGATCAAACCGGACAACTCGATAATCCGTTCAGAGTGGAGGTGTACGGTTTGGAACTGCGGATCCCGAGTCAAGAGAATCCGTCTTCTGATGTCAATTATGCATTTGAATTTGCCGATATACTCGCTTTTAAGACCAATAATAATCCGCAGGGCGATATTATCCTTGAGGGCACATGGAATGCTAATCTCGGCAACGGCACTGCAACCGTGAATAACAAACTTGGACCCAAAAAGGAATTTGAAACAGGGGACTGGTTCCTCTTTTTTATTGATCCTAATTATTATGAACTTCGTGATGCATCTAATGAACCTGTCCATTACCCCAATGGTGTCAAAGTCCATGGAAAGGTAAACGAACCGCTTTTCCTAAGCCACCTCGGTTTTGAAATCATCGTCAATGCAGGTCCCGAAGAATTTGGGTTCGGCGATAAAGTTAAGTTCAGCAGTGCTCGCGTCGCTACGATTACAACGGAGGTCAGTGAACTCACGCGATTTGCCCTCATGCGTAGCACCGATAACCAGCCACCTGCTTTTAACCTCTGGGTGGATGGGGTCCAACCACAGACCGGCAGCGTCATTCCACCGCGGCCTGCTATCTCTATTGTTATAGAAGATGCAAACGGCGTTGATGTGGAATTTTTTACCTTTGATAAACAAAAAAATGATGGACCTTTTGAACCTGTCACCGATTATCAACTCCGGACACAGAGTAGCATTGACACGGTGCCGATTGATTACCGACCCATCCTCTTCCCGGGTGAGTACACTTTCAATATCGGCGCACAAGATTTCAACGGTAACGCTATCGGCGGCGATGCAGGGATTGTCAGTTATCGGTTCGTTGTTATTGAAGAACCTGACATTACGCCTCCCACTATTGAGGTCCAGGTCACTGGATCGGGCACTGGGGCTGCAGATGGACTGCTTGATGAATCTTTAACAAACGGCGCAGTACTCACAGAGCAACCTCGCTTCAAGATTGTCCTCACGGATGATAGTGCGCTTGATGAAACTACTTTTCAAGTCAACTTTGGGAGTGTGTATGAAACGCTAGAACTTTTGGATCCAAATAGTTACACCGAAACCTTCGATCCAGATGTACCCGCGGATGCCGCTATCACGTATGCACCGGACCTTGCCAACGGGGAATATCAACTCCAAGTTACCGCTGCAGATACCAGTGGGAATATAGGAGAACTTGTTACCGCCTTCACCTTAAATGAGGAAGTCACACTCAGTGAGGTATTCAATGTTCCAAATCCTACGTATGATGGAAAGACCTTTTTCACTTATCACCTCGCGCAGGCACCAGATACTGTCACAATCAAAATTTACACTATTAATGGCAGACTTCTCCGAACGCTTGATGATGCAAGGGCAAACCGAGGCACCAACGAAACCGGTTGGGATGGCAAAGATGAAGATGGGATACGGTGTGCTAATGGCGTGTATCTTTATCGCGTCACTGCCCACACGGAGAATAGAAAAATACAACAGGTCGGAAAACTCGCCATTTTACGATAAGAATAGCTACCAGTGTGCTTCGCAGCGAGAACGAAAGCCGGTGATACATCTATTGTAAGGGCGAATAATCTGTCGGTTCTATAATCTTTGAACTCGCTACATTTACCAGCGGACCACCGATTTCCGTCAGACGTTTCGCCGCTTGCCATTCGGGATCGGCGATAAACGCATCCCACGCATGTTGATAATGTCCTAAGTCTTCAAACGCCAACATGTAGATAAGTTCTGTGGTCGTTGCCTCACCGATAGCAGTTTCCCAAAATCCGATGACTTTCATACCGTGCTTCTCAAACAGCGGAACGGTGATATTGGCAAATCGGTCATTCAAATTTTTCATCTTCCCCGGCACAACTTGATACGTTCGCAATTCATAAATCATTTTTTTAATTTTCCTTGCGGTTCGGTCAGGCAGGTTTCGCGAAAAACGTTCCTCTCCGTATATCCAGCCCGGCCCGTTGGTTGGGCTTACGCGCTTTTTCTATCTCAGATTTACCAGCCATCAGTGAAGAGAGACTCGAATAGTCAAACAACTTCTTTAACTGATAACTGATAACCGACAACTATTCCTCACAGAATCCCGTATTTATCATAAACCTCGCGCAGTGTTGCACCGGCTCGGAGTTCGTCGCGAGTACGGTTCTCGCCGCTCACCTTTTCCAGCGCGGCTTCAATCACTGTTGTTTCCACTGCTTGTGGGATAATGACAACGCCATCTGCATCACCGAACACAATATCCCCAGGATTAACCGTGACACCGCCACACTCAATCGGAACGTTATACGCGATCACATCGCCGCGTCCGTTAGAGTCAACAGGCGACAGCCCCGTCGTAAACACTGGAAACCCCATCGCCAGGATCTGGCGCGCATCTCGGATAAATCCGTCAATGACAGCACCTCGCGCACCTCGCGCGAGTGCCGCCGTTGAGAGAAGTTCGCCCCAAAAGCAGATTCGAGTACTCTCATTAGTTGAGCAGACAAGCACATCGTCCTGTTTGAGGCTATCCACCGCCGCGATTTCCTGCTGATACGGCTCATCTGGCACCTCGTAGACCTCTACACACAACACCGGCATCGCACGACCTACCACGACCGTTGTTGGAGTAAGGGGACGGATGGTGTGTCGCAGGACTTGTTCGCGGTAACCGGCTGCGTCCAATGCGTCCGAAACCACAGCAGCGTATAACTGCTCTTTCATCATATCAAACAATTCCGTATCGTTAGACCACTGTCTATTGTTTTCGTTTTCCATAGTTTTCCTTAAAGTCCCCCTGATAAGGGGCGGGGAATGCCCATAAGGCATTCATACCATTGATTCTTTAGGGGGTTTAAAGGGCGGAAATTTCCACGTTTTGCATCGAAATGTCCAATATTTCCTTAATTTGCGTAAGTTCTAACCTTAATAATTCTCGTAACCCACTTCTTGGAGACGCGCTGCTTTCTCGGCAACACCATCACTCAATTTTGCTTTATATGCCAACAACTTTGCCTCCAATTCGGGGAATTGGAGTGCCAAAATTTGGACAGCAAATAGTCCTGCATTTCTCGCACCACCAGAGCCAATTGCCATTGTACCGACAGGAATGCCCGGAGGCATCTGGACTGTTGCATAGAGCGCGTCCACGCCGTTGAGGGGTCCACCGTCAATCGGCACACCGATAACCGGCAGGGTCGTATGCGCTGCGATGACACCGGCAAGATGTGCTGCACGTCCCGCACCAGCAATAATGACCTTTCCACCTTCCGCTTTAATCCTTTCTGTCCAGGCCATCGTCCGTTCCGGCGAACGGTGCGCCGAGGAGATTGTTATTTCAAATGGAACTTCAAATTCCTCTAAAACCTTCGCGGCTTCTGCCATCTTTTCCAAATCAGAATCACTCCCCATCACAATACCAACAAGGGGAGTTTTGTGTGCTTGTAACGACATATCTGTATCTGTACCTCTTTTAGAGTCGTCAGTTATCGGTTGAATTAGTTAACAGTTATCAGTTACAAGAGGTTTTGGATAGTTTCAAAGTCTCTTTCTGAAAACTGAAAGATTTTTCGCAGAAAAAATCGTACTGTTCTCACTGCGAAGCATGATAACTATTGATAAATAATATGTGAATTTCTTTCAATAATCAACGGTTCGGGACCACCTGACGGAAACTGCGCTGCCCACTCATTCGGATCATAATCACGGGTGACGAAACAGGCGCGATGCACCGGAACCGCATGCTTCAGTCCGATGCGCGTTGCCATTTTCACACACCCATCATAGAACGGAAACTCACCCTCAGTCGGATGGTTCGTCAAGAAACCGATGTCCGGTTTATGTGCTGCCACCGCTGAAATTAGTGCGTCATGTTCTGCAAAATTGTTGATAGGATCGCCGCTGAAGTAAAGCACTACACCGTTGCTGACTACGACGTATCCCAAATGCGTAACATCGGGAGGTGCTATGTCAGCAGATGCATCGCCATCAGGCGGTTTGGCATAGACGGCATGTACGGTGAGACCATTGAGTGCCGTTGATTCTCCAGCACGAATCTCCGAGACGTTCGCTGAGGCGACATCTGTTTCGGCGGAGATTTGGCGCACACTCTCTTCAGGCCCTACAAATCGTGTTTCATTGGAGGTTTCCCAGATACGGCGAATGGACTCTGGACAAGTGTGATCTCCGTGCGCGTGTGTTAAAAGCACAAAATCCGTCGGGAGTGCCGATTCATCAAGCGGTGGTTCGGTATGAATAAAACGATCAGCCGGACGTTCCCGTGGAAAATAGGAATCAATTTGGACAATAGTGCCAGCGGAATCTTTTAACGCAAAGCTGCTCTGTTCAAACCAATGAACAGCGACAGAACCCTCCGGCACCTTCAATTCAACAAGTGGATGCATATTAGTTCCTTTTTTATTCGCTATCAGCTATCGGCTGACGGCTGATTGCTTCTATAATAGAGATAGACCGCCAGCACTCCGGCGATTGATCCAAGCACATCTGCTACCCAGTCTGCAAGCGTAGCGAATCTACCCGGGACGAAGGTCTGATGCCATTCATCGCTTGCACCATAGAGAATTGAGAGCACCGCTGCGACAAGCCATATAAGTTTTGATGGAATTACCGCGGGTTTCGCCTTTACAAAGGCTATGGCGAGCAGTCCACCCAGTATGGCATATTCAATAAAATGGTAGAGTTTGTCAATCGTCAGCCACTCAAATTCTGGCATCGGCAGCGGCGGTTGCTCCAAAGACGAGACCCAAAAAATAAGTGCCATATACAGCAGAGACAGTATCCAATATCTCATTAGTAGTTATCAGTTGTTAGTTGTCGGTTGTTGGTTAAGAGCGGTTTGTAACAATATCCCCAAACTCGGAGTACTCCAGAAAGCCTTAATCGGACTTACGCATTTTTTCATGAGTCTCTACATAATAAGCGGGGTTACAAAACCCCTATGCAAAGCGGATTGCGTAAGTTCTCCCTAACAACTCGACTCTGCCATACATATTATAGTGAAGCCCATAAATAAGTGGACATCTTTGTAGCATAAACTTTATGAAGATTAATTTATTAATTCGGTAATTCCCTATTCTGCACGAGGCGGGTGTCCCCCCCTGCAGGCGAGGATTGTATCCTCGCCTAATTACCGATATATTTTTTTAAACTTCATTTAGTTTATGCCAGTCTGAATGCCTGTTATAGGCATTCAGACTGTTTGAGAGTGCCCTATTAATTATAGGTTTTACTATAAAACTCGAGTTGATGGTTAAAACTATTTCAGTGCATTGAGGATCGCGTCTACATCGTAGACACAGCCGCCCCATGTCCCACCACCGACCGATTGCAGTGCTGCCCAGAGTCGCGTGTCATCCGGCAACGCTTCATCCGACGAAAGATCAGGGCGAGGTTGTCGTTCCGCTAATACATGTTCACCCGCTTCGGCACCAAATTGATCGCTATCATGCCCAACCAGATCAATGCTTCCTACCAGTTGCTGGGTATCAACCTCAATCTGGATTATGTCGCCATCAAGCACCTTCCCGATGGGACCACCAGCGAGTGCCTCCGGTCCAACGTGTCCAATACATGCGCCCGTTGAGACTCCAGAGAACCGGGCATCCGTGATCAAGGCGATATTTTTACCGAATGAAAGGTGTTTCAGTGCTGCGGTTATCTGATAAACTTCCTCCATGCCTGTGCCTTGCGGACCGCGGCAGCACAAGACCATGATGTCTCCCGGTTGGATCTTAACTTTTCCCTGACCTTTGAGTGTCTGTATTGCCTCAGATTCCCGAACAAAGACACGCGCCGGTCCCGTCATCCGATACACACCGTCTGCATCAACAACGCTCGGATCAATGGCAGTGCTTTTAATAACGGATCCTTCGGGGGCGAGGTTGCCACGGGGGAATGTGACGGTGCTTGTCAATCCCGCTACCTGCGCAGCATCTGGACTCAGGATGACATCATCCGGAGCAATGTTATCGCGTTCTTCCAAAGTTTCACGGACGCGCGCACGCCGTTCAGAGGCTGCCCACCAATCAAGGTTGCTACCCAGGGTTTCGCCTGTTGCCGTGAGTACGTCTTCATTGAGACATCCCAGTTCACGTAGATGGAGCATAACCTCAGGCACACCACCAGCAAGAAAAACACGGACTGTCGGATGTCCAACCGGTCCATTCGGTAGAACATCAACGAGACGCGGGACGCTTTGGTTCACTTTAGTCCAATCATCCACTGTCGGACGCTCAAGCCCAGCAGCGTGTGCAATCGCGGGAATATGTAGTAAGAGGTTGGTTGAACCGCCAAACGCTGCATGCACCACCATAGCATTCCGAATCGCATCCGGTGTAACGATGTCATTCATCGTCAACCCCTTCGCGGCTAAATTCACAACAGCACGCGCCGAACGGAGTCCCATATCCGACCAGATGTTCTGACCAGACGGTGCCAATGCCGTATGTGTCAAACTCATTCCCAACGCTTCACCAACAACCTGTGAAGTTGCCGCAGTTCCCAAGAATTGACAGCCACCGCCGGGAGTTGCGCAGGCACGGCATCCCATGTCCGCTGCGTCTTGCAGGCTAATCTCACCGTGTGCGAAACGCGCACCAATCGTCTGGATTTTCCCAGCGTCTTCGCCTGTGGTAGGGGGCAACGTCACGCCACCCGGCACGAGGACAGCTGGTAAACCTCGCATGGAGGCGAGTGCCATCATCATCGCAGGCAAGCCTTTATCACAAGTCGCAACACCGACAACGCCTTTTCGTGTCGGTAAAGAGCGGATGAGTCGGCGGAAGATCTGCGCCGCATCGTTGCGGTAAGCGAGACTGTCCATCATCCCGACGGTACCTTGTGTCCTTCCATCGCACGGATCCGAACAATAACCAGCAAACGGAATCGCTGCGAGTTTCTTCAATTCGTACGCGACCGCCTGCATGAGAAGTCCGACCTCCCAATGTCCTGTGTGATATCCGAGGGCAATCGGGCTGCCATCAGGGGCGCGGATACCCCCTTGTGTGCTGAGAATCAGAAATTCCTCTCGCCGCAGCTCCGCCGGAGCCCAACCCATAGCAGCATTGTGCGTCAAGCCAAATACATCGCCACTCGGTCGATTGAGAAGCATCTCCGCCGTGAGCGGCAGACTGCCTTCGGGACCGGTGGCGTGCGTCTGAATATCATAAATCTCGCTATCACCGGTTTCTAAGATGTCTGTGTAGTTAATCTGTTTTGCCATTATTAGTTTTCACTCCTCCTATTCAAACAACTGAGCAACTGGGCATGTAAACCCTTCAACGACATCTTCACCCGTCAATGTGTCTTCATAAGCCAGCAGCGTGAAATCTGTTTCGGAACGATAGACCATCACTGTCTTTGCGACCGGTTCGATAACCCAGACGAGTTGTGTTCCCGCTTTCAGATAGGCGAACGCTTTTTCAGTGATATCGTAGTGTTTGTCTGACGGTGAAACTATTTCAACGGCGAGGTCCGGGGGTACAGGCGACCCCTGACGCCTGTCCTCGGGCAGCCGGTTTGTTGAAACAAACGCAACATCTGGTTTCACGACGCGGTCCCCCAATTGAAACGTTGTTTCAGCAGTATACAGATGTCCCAACTGATGTGTATGAACATGTAAATCCAAATACCGAATCACCTTGATACTTATTTCACCATGTTCCATGGATGGAGGTGCCATAGGAACTAATTCTCCTTTTATATATTCATAACCCTCAAAGTCATTTTCAAGGAATTCCTCCAATGTCATTGTACGAGGTACTGGTATCTCCTGAATAGATTCAGGGTTGGTCTGCGAGTTATGCATCCGTTTCACCTCCCGTGTTGGGTCTATCTTCCATTGTGTTGGGTAATGAGTTTTATAACTTCGGTTCTGCCCGATTTGACCTTTGCTTTGTCGACCTCAATTTGTAGCATACCGATTATGACCTCGGTAAACGCCCAGTCCAACTTTGCCCCATCTATCGCTGCGCTACCGGTATTATTTCGGAGTGTCGTATCTGCGCCTTTCTCAAGGAGCAGTTCTACTGTTTCAGCACGTCCCAGGAATGCCGCCGAGTGCAGAGCCGTTCCACCGTCCCGGCTTTTCGCATTGACATCTGCGCCGTGTTCAAGGAGGAGTGCTACAATTTCCGTATGCCCCATCAGTGCAGCAATGGATAGCATTGTGCTTCCAGATTGCGGGTCCTGCGCATTAGGGTCTGCTCCATCTGTGAGTCCTTGTTTAACCGCCGCGAGATCTCCGATAAAAACTGCGCCCGGTAGATCATTGGCGGAGGCTATGTCCTTGCTATCAAATTCTTTGACCCCAAAGAGTTTCGCAATTTCGTTCCTACCGCTTTGCATGACAGGAATATTTTCCCTCTCGACCTCTACGCCCATCAAACCGCCAATAAAGCCGGTAGTTCTCCAATCGAGATGCAAGGCATCCGCTGGTGTTCCGCCATCGTCGTTGCGTACCTGTAGGTTTGCCCCGTTCTCGACAAGAAGTTTCGCGA
Source organism: Candidatus Poribacteria bacterium (assembly GCA_003635255.1). Taxonomy (GTDB): domain Bacteria; phylum Poribacteria; class WGA-4E; order WGA-4E; family WGA-3G; genus WGA-3G. The sequence continues at coordinate 38,484 of PYJC01000068.1, forward strand.
CCTCTGCTCTACCGAAAACTACGGCACCGTGCAAGGGTGTGCTGCCGTTATCGTCTTTTATATTAACATTAGCACCGTTTTCGATAAGGAGGCGAGTCGCTTCGGTTTGTCCGTGAGACGCGCTCCATGCCAAAGGGGATATGTTCATACTCTCGTCTGGTGCGTTGACATCAGCACCTTCAGCGATGTAGCGTTTCATCGCTCGGAGATCACCGGTGCGTGCGGCATGCCACAGCCCCTCCTCGGGCAATTGAATGAATTTTTTCATGTCAAAGCCTTCAGGTCCCATAACGAACGGCGGATTCGGTTTCCTACGCCAGACAGGCATCCCATCGCCGATTTCTTGTAGTATGTCGTTTTTACGGGTACGGATGAAATCACGAACGTTCGCGAGTTGGTCCTCAAAGGTCTGTTTTTTGCCTCTTCCCCCCCATTCTTCCTTTCGAAATTCACGTTGTTCGGGTAAGAGGTAAGGCTGAATCATTACAGCGACCCTGTCCAGCTCAGCAAGCAGTTCTTCCTCATTCCAGTGGCTTTTAAGGAGCTCCATCATTGTTTTTGCGTACCGCTCGCGTCCTGCCTCCAGTTGATACAATCTGTATGCAATCAACCCTTGCGTCTTGACGGAGATCGGTCCTTGTGTATTTCTCCGGAAGTCCATCTTGAAATTTGTAAATAGCGAATCCGCGCCCCACGGTAAAAAGTGAAACTTGTCTGTATCAGGATTAAGGTAAATGAAATAATTGTTACCATTTCCAGAATAGCCATCCCAGAAACCGAGTAGACTTTCTATTGCCCAGAATCGGTAAAAGCGATCTAAATCAACGAACTCACCGATGGCTGCTTCCGTTACTTGGTTATCCGCAAGCACATCAATTAACGCGATGATTTTTTCTCTGCCAAGGGCATCGTCGCCTCTTTTATGTTCAAAACTGTTTTCCCATTCCTCGTTAAAATCGACGACAGTGCCTTCATAGAGTGGGCCGTCGTCATTTCCGAACGCACGTTTCAAAAGTGGTTTGCGAAAGGTTTCCACATGAGAATATATCCCTAAACTTTTGCCGTTCACCGTTACCTTCGCATACGCGCATCGCGGCGCGGGAGAACCGATCGCGTTAAACAACGCATACCCCACAAATTGACTCACTTGGCTTGTATCCTGTTTGTTATTATTAAGCGTCAGGTTTGTCAACCCTTCAATTCCACTCTTTTTGTCAACGTGATTTAATCTAATTTTAAGAGAGGGGCGTGTATGACTTTGCGAACCGATGAACCCTTTTTTACGGAGCCCAACTTTCGGGAAAACCACACCGTCAATACTCACACTTGCATCGACATAGGTATACGGATGATCCAGCGGCCCGAACTGCCGCTTCTCGTTGAGTGCACTCACAAAATCCCGTGACTGATACCGGATTGTGTCCCAATCCTTCTCCGAAACAGTAATCTGCACATCTATCACCCGATCCGTTGGGAAAATATCGTCTAATGTCAGTTCTTTTGCGCTGCTTTGAGCAGCAATCCCGAAACAGAGGATTGTCGCTAAGCATAGTATCCATTTTATCATTTTTTTCTCCTACTACTCCGATTATAATCTACAATTAGTATAGCATATTTTCGATTTTCATGCTTGCAAATACGGCAGGAAACGAGATTGAATTAGTCAAGTGGATTGTTTGGCGAAATTGCTGGACCTCGTTCTATTCGCAATTGAGATAGGTGCGGTTTCAAAACCGCACCAGTTTAGCCGGAAAACCATTTATTACCTTGTCTTAAGAGCACCCCATGTCGTCGTCAGTTTACCAGCGATATCCACAGTCAGAATGTCTCTCGCGTTCATGACTGTCTCAACTTCTTCCGCCGTTAACGCCCGGTCATATACCGCCAATTCATCAAGCATGCCTTTGTAGAGATTAGCACCGCCATTCGTATCGGGTCGCCCCCCGATTTCGATGTTATTATCGTTCCAGACCATCACAGGACCGTTCTTTGGCGTCGCTTTCTCACCGACAAGTTCACCATCAACGTAGACTTTAAGGCTTTCATCATCAAAAGTCCCGACGACGTGATACCAGTTTTTCGGTTTTAATCCTAAATTTGGTAGTGAAACCGTCGTATCGACATCAGCACCATTAAACGGTCCCATCTTCTTTTGACCGGAATTGATATACCAATACAACCCCTCACCGCTACCGAGTCCAAATTCGACGTTATCGTCGCTTTTACCTGATTTGTCGTAAAAGATGTTCCCATAGACGTGTCCGTTGCCGAGAGCGACATCCGATATTTCAAAAGGATGTATCCAAACCGCAACAGTCAGATGCTCCACATACAATTCACTCTGACCCCCCGGATCCATGATCAGTGCAGGTCCGCCTGAGAATTCTATTGCACCACCGACCTTGCCTTTCGCAACAAATTTCGCGCTGTCGTGGAGTTCCGCTTCAAATCCTTTCGGACCGACATCCTTCGCAACATCACCTTTCCCTTCGTTGAACGGCAGGTAGAAGTGTAAACCTTTCGTAACTTGTGCTGTAGCATTGAGAGTTGCAACACAAAAAGCAAAAACTGCGAAAATCAAGAACAGTCTTTTCATCTTTTTCACTCCTTTCATTTTTTGGCATCCGTTCAAAATGAGCAAAATTGTCGTGATAAGTGTTCCATTTTAATACCCGTGCCAATCTTAATCAAGAAAAACTCGACATCTAAAGGAATTGCGTGTGCTACCTTGAGGCCCACGGAGCGACGTGTGTAGAGTTGTCCCACCCTTTCACCGAAAACCGAAAATTAAATTTCCCAAATCTGAAACCGATCCGTAAACCTAACGTTTTATGCTTGCACACATGTATACATGTTTGCATGTGCACATGTGTGGAGGCATAAACATTATGAAAACAGTAGCGATTCTGTCAGGTGAAGGCGAGATTGCTGTCGGGACAACACCGGAACCCGTCGCAACGATACCGCCATCCCGCCAAGGCAAAAAGATGATTTCAGGGCATTTCGATAAAGACGTACATCGGCAGTTGAAGATGCTCGCCATTGAGAGGGACACGAGTATCCAAAATCTGCTAAGTGAAGCGTTGAATGCGCTGTTTGAGCGGAATAACAAGCCGCCAATAGCGTAAAAATTTCGGAGGGATACCATGATTTCAAATACGGATTGGAGAATCTTAGAAAAAACCAACCAGATGCTGGCATTGAGTTGGGAAGCACTCAGACGCGCACGTGAAAACGAAGATACGCACACAATCAAAATGGCTGAGATGAGTTATTTTCAGGCATTACAAAGTGTGATTGTAGCAACCCAAAACGCGGCCGCCCAACGGGGAGTCTCAAAGTAGGTAGCCATCTTCAGTGCCGTTTGTGTCTGCTTTAAAGTTGCGATAGGGGGAACAATCTTGTTGTTCCCTTTACACCGCGGCTGGAAAACCCACGGCATTTGTCCATTATCTTTAAGGGAACAGCGTAACTGTTGTTCTGCTTACTTTGCGTGTATTATCGCCGATGCATGTGTGCTATTAATTTCAAATTTCGGTTCTGGATGCCCCGCTTCTGCCAGCAACCTTCTCGCTATTCGTATGCCCACACCAAAACGTTGCACAAGTTCAAAAGTCCGCATCGCTTCCGCCAAATTAGGGTTTCGATAGTCAACAAACCCGGGCTTCCCAAAATTTTCAGCCGTTATACTACCAAATACACCGCCCGGACTTAAAACCTCAATCCGGTCGTTGTACCAATACACATGAACCGGGGCATTCGTGCCTTCGTAGGTCCGGTGCATAATAGCATTTCGGGTGATCTGTTGCACCGCCTCTATTGGATAAAGTGCTGTCCGTTTTTCAATGGGACCGGATATAATATCAACTGCGATGCGGTTATGTGCTATCAGTTTATCGTCTAAACGGCGGATCTGGTCAGAAATCGCCCCGCGTACTGCAAGACTGTCAACAATATCATCCGTGAGTTCGTTCCCATCAACTCTGAGGAATTGCACATAAGCCCCGGGTAGGAAATCCTGTGGGTTCTTTCCAAGCGTGAGGATTCCGAGTACCGTTGCTGTCGGATCATCTGCAGCGGCGATCATCTTTGTGGCTGCGAGCTGTTCATTCAAACTCCGATCATTGGCATCCAATATTTCCGCAGAAAACGCTTTGGGTAGGTATTCATAGCTAAACAAAGCCAAGTTAAGGTCGGAAATCTGACTTGACAAGACAGGATAGAGGTCAAACGGGTGCTCTAAATATCGCCGTTTTTCATTGAGTATCCGCTCATCCTGTGCTGCGGCGGTATCTCGACGCGGCCCTGTTCGGATATGAATCGCCCCTCTGCATCTAACCGGAGGTGAATTGGACGGTTCTACTTTGACCACTGCCACTTCTTTGCCTTGCAGTAAACGCCTTTCCACCGTCAGAGATGGCGGAGGCACAATATTCCCGTCGGTTTTCATATCCGCCAATTGCCGGAGCAATTCGTCTGTAACCGATAGACCGACAATAGTTTTGTCCCATCTCACTCCGACGAAAACAAATCCAGGTTTTTCATAATTGGGCAAATCGTTGGTAAAGGCGCAAATCGCCTCTCTAATTCGTTCCGGAGCATTACCAGACAAAGACTCCTTGAACTCAACCCTGTCAGATTCATCGTCCTCAATAATTTGTAGTAATTCTGCATCTGTGAAATACCGCATTGTGATTTACACTCATTTATGTACGTATTTTCTACAATCACGGATCATTGTCCATACAATGAGTATAAAATAGAATAATGACATTTGTCAAGATTGATTTTTATGCTACGAAAATCAATACAACACATGCACGCGGTTTTTCCCACGCACCGTCTCATCTGGCATCGTCATTGGCACCTCAACGACAACAATTAACGCGCCATCCTCACTGATCGCAAGCGTATCATAAGGCAGCTGCCCTTCCGTTCGATAGGTGTACAGGTATTTTGATAAACCGCTGCCTTCCGCCATCAGGTCGAATACTGACACGCCATGGAGGCTCTCATTTGGGTCCTGTGTACGCTTAGAAACAGACAACACGGCGTAACGATCCATTGCATCAATACGTAAACCCTGCGGCATATTCTCAAGTTTCCACTGCCAGATTTTTTCTCCACCCCATGAATAAGCAAATAGCGTCATCGCATTCGGATGTGATGCCGACGGTCTTTGCGCCCCCTTCCGGAGATGATACGGGATATAGGTGACCCCGGTAACGAAGAGTGCCGCCGCATCTGTTGCACCAATCGTACCAGCAGTCGCGACGACAGGAACACCACTCACCTCCAATGGTGTCGTCAAGTTCTCCTGCCATATCGATTCCGACTTGTTCGTATCGAAAATGAACGCACGACCATCGTCCGCTGTTACGTTTATGAATTTACCGTCGGCTGACATGCTGACCCCCCGCCAAAACGTGACCTGTGGGAAATACTCGCGCAGCGGTTCAATATCCGCTTGCCACTTTTCCGCGCCGTCTTCCGCGTTAAGAACAACGAGTTTTCCGTTACCAGCATCATTTCCATCGGTTGCGCTCCCTTGTAGATTATGTCCCGCATCTGCTACGAGGGCGAGTGTTTTCCCGTCAGCACCTACATCAAACCAGCGTATTATCTTCCGAGTCGCACCGTCGCGCGGCCATTTCCAGATAACATCTCCGGTTTCACTGTTAAACCTATAAAGTTGCGATTTCTTAACCGGCACCTCGTTTTGTTTCCACGAATGCACACCCGCAACCAATAGGTCCCCGTTCGCCAATGTTCGCATACATGATGGACCAGGGTAACTGACCCACGCAAAGTTGCTGTCGGGATTGCTCGGCGTAGAGGTCTCAATGTCATCGGCGGTGCGATATTTCCAGCGGAGTGTCGGATTCTCAGATGTGAAATCGTAACAATAGATGAACCCGTCTGCCGCCTGCTCACCGATATAGAGCAAGTTACTATCTGGACTGAACACCATTCTTCTGACATAGCCTTCCGAAATCCGAGTTTTCCAGAGTGTTTCGCCTGTAAGTGCTTGGAGAACTGCGATGTGTCCGCTATCCGTAGCGATTGCCAATTTATGGGTAGATGGTGCCTTTCGATGTCCTAAAGCAATTGCGGTCGGTTTCGCGGGTTGACGGAGGCTTTCCATGAGCGACAAAAGTCCATCTAATTCAACCGTCCGAATAAGGTATGATGTCGGCTTCAGCGGCGAGGTCGTTGTTACTTCGCTATCGTCTAAGCGAAATTGATAATCCTTGTTCGGTTGCCACGTGAATTGCAGTAGAATGCGATTGGTATCAAGTCGTTGGACTGCGGGTACTTCGGTTAATTCCTGTGCCGTGCCGTTAAATACCATCGCGACATTGATTTTGTCTGATATACCCTCTTTATGTTCAGTTTCAACGACTACGCCTGTCCGAACCCAAGTGACACGCATATCGGCTGTCGAAATACCAATCGGTAAAATAACAAACAGACAGAGAAAAGTAAAAAATTGAATTCGCTTCATTATCGTGTTCCTTATGTTGTTTTCATCATTGATCGGTGTAGTTAGGAAATAACACCATAAGTGTCAATTTAAGAGAAAATAACAGCCTCGGCCCCAGGCCCGGTAGGTTCGGTTTCCCAACCGAACCGGATACTACGCGAAAACCTTGAAGGCTTCAAAAACCTCTTCAGTCCCGTAGGGTTTATTTGCTTGGGTGTTTCTTCAGTATTTGTGTAGAAATGTGTATCGACCAAAGACCCAAGCCCCAGAGGGGGTTTTTGATAGGGTGTTTCTGCGGCATTTGTAGAGATGCTACTACGAAATAACGAGAAATATCCCTAAATTGACACCTATGGTGTAGTTAGGAAATAACACCTATCGGTCTGAACTAATCCGCCACACGCCATAAACCCCGTCCTAATCTCGCACCGAGAAGTACACCGATAAATGTATAGACAAACCCTTCTATCAGAACTCGAAGCACAATATACCAATCGGCATAGAAAAGTCGATAGAACAGCATAGAAAGTTGGAAATCGACATAGACAGCGAGCGCGTCGCAGATCCCCAGCACAACAGCCCACGCCAATATACTCCGTCCCCGCACAAACAGGAATCCTGTTTCCAACAGCAAAACACTCGTGCCGGTATAGACAATCGCCATCGGTGTGAAAAGTCCGAACGTAACGCCGCTAAGCAGTAGACGCACCGCAGAGACAAGCAGGATTACGCCGCTCCCTTTATTGTGCCGTTTCGCGTCGGTGCGATCGGAACTCGTCGGATCCCCGTTAATATAAATTAGCAAGGCAGTCAGCAAGGCGTAATAGAGCGTCTCATTAATCAAACCACTCACCAGCACAGAGATCGGACCGAGGAGCGCACTGATTAAGTTGAGGAACAGCGTTGACGGGACCATCACCGCTACAAAAACCGTCGTACCGAACAGCGAGATCACAATAATCTGTTTTGTTGTAAAGCCCGAAAAAATTCGCTCGTGAAATCGTCCAACGATCGCAAAGCCGATACTACTGCTAATAATCGCCAATAGACTAATGAGCAGCGCTTGTTGGTTTGGAACGACCAAGTGTAGTGGACGTTGTTCGCGCAGAATCGTCGCGTCACTGCCCCAAACTTTCACCGCAATATCACGCATATACGCCCCAGGGATCGCCTGTTCTGGCTCACCTTGCCTCATATATACTGGATGAAAATAGATAGGCAGTGGGATCTCCGTAACCACTCCCGCCGGTAGGCTCGCAAACGCTATGCTCCGATTTGTACCGCCGTTCGTTGTTTCTGGAGGCGCGAGAAACGCAACAGTTGCACCACTCTTCATATCTGTGTTGACCGATGAGACGACCACATGGATCGTCTCTTCACCCGTATTCCGTAGCCGTATGGCCTGATAGGTCATCGGTTCAAACGCATTCGTCGGTGGTGTTCCGAGCCAACTGAATAATGGACGCGCATGGTAGATAGTATCTTCTCGCTGTCTCGGGTCCACTATCCCTGTTGCATCTGTAGGCATCTCAATCGATGCTATGGAGAGGTGCTCGGCGATCTCTGGAACAGTTGCTATCCGCAGCTGCACCCTTGCCTGCTGCTCCCACATCTGCCCTGTATCTGTTCTGAAACGAGCAATACCCGAAATTTCTTGATTATCCGTTTGGCTCACCTCGGATGTCTTCAAAACTAACTCCCGATACCAAACTTCCGAGGCAACCTTAAATCTGTCCGTCGTCGAGAGACAGGTCTCCCCGCCGACTATTTCACTTTTCCAGTCTGCAGGTGATCTAACAATAGTTAACGTCCGGGGCAAGCAGAGTTTGAGATCAAAAGTTGTTGGGACATTCCCGTTTGTAACGAGAACTGTGGCTGTCATTTCGCTTTCGTGCAAAACAAGTGCCTTTTGATTGCTACCCGACACATTTTCCGGATCCGACTGCATCGCAGCACCGTACGGAATAGCAATGTCCAAGTTTCCTTGTGTGTATACGCGCGGCGCGGTTACCCTTTGCTTATCAACGCTTCCTGTCGACAAGATCGCTTCAAATCTATAGGTCTCTCCCGCATCCCATTCAAAATAGAGTGGCTCTGTCTGCCGAGGTGATGTAGGGAAGTTAAGTTGTGCGACCATTACATCGTCCGCATTAAAAGCGTTCAGACGCTGGACCGGTGCTTCTGCACTGAACTGCACCTTGGCACCCAACGAAAAGAACGTCACTTTCCATGAAAGTGGTTCCTCTTTGGAGGTTGAAGCACAACTGATTAGGAAAATGAGCAGTGACAGGCACCAGACTGCTTTTTTTATCGCTGTCATTATTTTCCCCAGGCCGGTAGGTGCGGTTTGATGAAGTTTAATTATTTAAATCGGTAATTCTGATCGCTTTTCTGTCTGAATCGCGGAAGGCACAGAGGACACCGAGGACGCGGAACTAAGAGATTGTTTTCTTTCCGCCCACATCTCTTAGGAAGTGCCATGCAGAATTTAGCGTCGCCTTTTCCGCGTTCTCCGCGTTCTCCGCGCACTCCGCGATTCAGACGACAAGATAACGCACCTCACACAAGAAAACATAAACAAGATATCTATGATTCGCAAATTACCGATTTATTTAATCTTCATCAACCGCACCGGACTGCCCCAAAGAATTACCGAATTAATTTTTTAATCTTCATCAAACCGCGCTGCAGATGCTAAGTTAAAGTCCTTGTCCTATCAGCACCAGATCAAGGATATTCACCACTTCGTCACCATTAACATCGGCGATGATACCAGGTCCCTCATCACCCAAGAACCGAGCTGCAATTACCAAATCTGACGCATTGACAAACCCGTCGTTGTTTAGGTCTTCGCGGCGCGGTATAATCGTTGCGAACTCCAAATTATTGGCACCGTGACCAACGTGATAGGATCGTAAAAGTGACGCATCTGCCACGTCCATGACGCGAACGTAATTCTGTCCGCTGCCCCCCCAGTCAGGTTGTGTGATATAGAGACTTCCATCTGGCGCAAAGGTCAAGCCGCCACTGACAGATGTATCTGCATCGTTGCTGAAGTTGGCAATCGTGTTATCTTCGTCACGGATCCAGTCTCGCGCGACGATATCGTAGATAAGCAAGCCGGGGTTTCGCCAACTGCCTTGCATAAACAACTGTTTTTCTGAATTGAGAGCGATGGAACCGGGTGTGAAATCGAGTTTAACCGTTTCCACTACCTCATCAGTATTCGCATCAATCAGAACGAGATGCCCGAGGACATCGTTGTAATTGCCTGTCGTCTTAACAATAACAGTCGATTCACCATCGTTGAGGATTTGACCCGCGTTCGTCGGTACCGGAATAGATTTCAATATGATATCTGTCTCTGTATCAATCACTGTGACACTACTATCATAATAACTTACTCTCCCGGCAACGGGATCCCACTCCCATGCGGGGTTCGAGACATAGGCTTTGCCGTTGAGAAGCGTGATACCCGTCGGTTTGTTGAAAGAACCCGTGAGGACCTTCGTCACATTGCGATTCGGAATGTCAACGACATGCACCTCATGCGCCGCGGCACACGTAACGTATAACTTCTGATCACTGACCAAAGCGACCTGCTGTGGGGTTGTACCCGCTTCCATCGGGATTTCGCCAACAAACTCTCGATCTTCCAAGTTAATAATCAAAATATTGTCACCGGAACTCATTCCACCCGTGATAGGTAAGTTGAAACTCGTGACATAGGCGAGATGCCCGTGAACAGAGAGACCAATTGCCCGCCGCCGCAATCTCGGAGCAAAGCCGATGGAGAGTATCTCGTTGTCAACAGCCTGTCTCTCATTTGGCTCTTCCAGATCAATGAGTGAAACTGAGGCGATGATGCCCAAATCCGGATGCGTCAGCGCATTTATGACAACAGCCGTGTTCGCCTCTTCTGTTTGTCCTAAAGCAGGATTAAGGGTGAGAGTGAAAAGGATCGCGCCTATAAACAGGAGCGAATAGCGCGAGAAATGTCGCCAAGTGAAAAAAAATCTGTTCATTAAAACCTCCGTAATGAAACAAAAAACCCCTGCTTTCATTGAAAAGACAGGGGATGCGGCGACACTCTATGTATGCTAAATCCTGCAATTGTGTCCGAAGATATTGTACCTTACACGGGTTCTTCTATACTAACAGGATACTGCTGCGCGCTGTTCCACCGCTTTCCCGCGAAAGCAGATGCGTGAAACACGATCCAGGCAGGTCTCCTGACTTCCGATCTTGCGTCCCCTGAACCTTCCCATCAGTTGGTTGACAGTGGTTTTTTCAGCGGATATTTGTGATCGTTCACAGTGGCGGGGCCGTGGCGGATTCTCACCGCACTTCCCTATTCTCCGGCTTTCTCCGGCACCTGAACCGTTAATTTATTCTATTGTAATGCATATATTATATCACATTACGACATTTTTTGCAAATTTTTTGCGAAGTGTGGAAAAATAAAAATATAAAAAATTTGACAACACAAATTAGATGTGGTATTATTAATAGCAGTGTTCAAAATCAAATATTTTGTTGAAAGTGAGAAAAATGATACTTGTACGCTCACACTCCAACCCGCATAGCGTATCTAACCATTGGCATTGGTGGCGGTCCAGTTGCTTGTGGGGGAGTGTGCGCTCAAACGGATAACTGAAATAGAGATTGAAAATCGTCGTTTTTCATTTTTAAGTCCTGTTGAAGCCTTATGCACACCGATCCCGGTAGCATAAGTTTTTTTTTTGCATAGCTCACAGGTTACCAAAACTTGCTATTGAAAATAAGAGGAGAATCCGAATGAAAATTTTGTCGGAACTCAAATATGACAGTGATGGCTTGGTCGCCGCAGTCATTCAAGATCGCACAAACAATGAAGTCCTAATGGTCGGCTATATGAACGCCGAAGCAATAACGGAAACGCTGACAACCGGGCGCGTCTGCTTCTGGAGCCGTTCCCGCCAAAAACTATGGATCAAGGGGGAGACTTCAGGGCATACACAGACAGTGGAATCTGTCGCAGTCGATTGCGACGGCGATGCCCTGCTCATAAAGGTTGAGCAAAAAGTCGCAGCGTGCCATGTCGGCTATCGCTCCTGCTTCTTTCGGGAAGTCTCCCCCGACGGAGAGTCAACGCGTGTGGTAGGTGATAAAATTTTCGAGGCTGATACGGTCTATTAGACTCCAAGTTGTGGGAGGGCTTTGTAAGCCCGATTTCGTATCTTGGCATCCCTTCGGAAGTTATTTGATTTAGTTCACCTATCGTTACTATTTTATACAGATAAGAGCAGTATCGCTGCGTGTGGTACTATAGAACGAAAAACTGTGATGCTAAAGGTATGAAAAGGGGTTATAATGTATTATCCGACGTTAGAGGACTTTCGCGAGGCAGCGAAATTAGGAAACACCATACCGGTATACCGATCAATTCTGGCAGATATGGAGACACCAGTGTCTGCCTTTTACAAGTTGATGCCAGACAATTATGCGTTTTTGCTCGAAAGCGTTGAAGGCGGCGAAAACGTTGCGCGCTACTCTTTTTTGGGGAGTCAACCCTCAGTGCTTTTCCACAGTAAAGGGCATCAGGTTACCATTGAATACCTGGAAAAAGGCGAAACCGTAGTTCAGGAATACGAAGACCCGTTAAGTGCCCTTGAAGAAGTGATGCAGGATTACCGACCTGTTAACAATCCTGAGTTACCGAAATTCCACGGCGGCGCAGTCGGTTATATGAGTTATGACATGGTCCGATTTGTCGAGGAGCTGCCAGATAATACTGAGGATGAGCTACAATTGCCAGATTGCTTCTTCATGATTGCCGAGACCATCCTGATATTTGATCACGTCAACCACCAGATCAAGGTTGTGGCGAACGCGCATATTGATGGAGATGTAGATACCGCTTATGCCGACGCTATTACGAAAATTGAAGCGTTGGTCGAAAAACTCATGGCTGCTTCCGAACCGCATTTACGCGCCGATAGGGGTGAACATCAGGGACGGTATGATAAAATCATAGCCGATCCCCAATCGAATTTCACAAAATCCGATTACGAAGCCGCCGTCAGACACGCGAAGGAATACATAGCCGCAGGCGACATTATCCAGGTCGTACTTTCGCAGCGGTTCAGTTGTCCGGTATCTGTAGATTCATTTGATGTGTATCGGGCGTTGCGAGTGGTCAACCCATCGCCCTACATGTATTATCTGAAATTTGATGATTTTGATATTGTGGGGGCATCACCGGAGATGATGGTAAGAGTGGAAGATGGGCTCGTCCAAACGGTTCCAATTGCGGGCACACGCCCGCGCGGCACGACTCCAGAAGAAGACAAAGAGCTGGAACGGATACTCCTTGCTGATCCAAAGGAACGCGCCGAGCACGTTATGCTTGTGGATTTAGGACGCAACGACCTTGGTCGGGTCTGTGAATATCACACTGTTGAAGTCACCGAACTCATGATAGTTGAACGCTTCTCACATGTGATGCACATCGTTTCGCACGTTATTGGACAGCTGCGCGAAAATTTTACGGCTTTTGATGTCCTCCGGTCATGTCTTCCCGCTGGCACCCTCTCCGGCGCGCCGAAGGTACGGGCAATGGAAATTATTGACGAACTTGAATCTACACGGCGCGGCACTTACGGCGGGGCTGTCGGTTATTTCAGTTTTTCCGGTAGTGCAGACACAGCGATTACCATCCGAACCGCGGTTATCAAAGACGGCACCGCTTATGTGCAAGCCGGTGGCGGGATCGTCGCAGATTCAGTACCTGAAACTGAGTACTACGAAACTCTCAGTAAAGCGAAAGCAATGCTCAGTGCCATCGCATTGGCTGAAGAACAGTTAGCGGTTTTCAGTTAATAGCAACTCTACCTAACCGCAAGGAAAATTTAAAATATGGTTTTAATGATTGATAACTACGACTCTTTTACCTATAACTTGGTGCAGTATTTGGGTGAACTCGGTGCTGAACTCGAGGTCCATCGGAGTCGAAAGATAGGATTGGATACATTAGACGCACTGGCACCCGAACGGATTGTCATTTCACCCGGACCTTGCACACCGAAAGAGGCGGGTATATCCAACGATACTATACAACACTTCGCCGGGAAAATCCCGATCTTAGGCGTCTGCCTTGGGCATCAGTGCATCGGAGACGTATTCGGTGGTGATGTCGTTCGTGCGGATCGGTTGATGCACGGCAAAACCTCAATGATCCACCATAACGGCACCGAACTCTTTGAGGGATTGGATAACCCGTTTGAAGCGACACGCTACCACTCACTCATCGTGAAAAAAGATACGTTACCCGATTGCCTTGAGATTACCGCGTGGACAGATCAGGACGAAATCATGGGACTCCGGCATAAGAGTTTGCCTATTTGGGGCGTACAATTCCACCCGGAATCCATTCTGACAGCCGCCGGGAAAAGTCTACTCAGCAATTTCTTAACGCTATAGACCAACAGAAAGGTTTAATAATGACAAAACAGACAAGTGCTACGCCGGTCTTAGTTTCCTGGTCGTCAGGCAAAGATTCGGCGTGGGCACTTCATACCTTACGCCAACAACCTGAACGCTACGACGTACGTGGCATCTTTACGACCGTCACGAAGACGTTTGACCGGGTCTCTATTCATTCTACACCTGCATGGGTACTGAAACAGCAGGCAGAAAAACTCAGCGTGCCGTTATACGAGATACCGATCCCTTATCCGTGTTCCAACACAATCTATGAGGAGGCAATGCGAAAGTTCCTTGCTGAAGTCAAAGCGTTGCCTGAACATTTGACAGCGTCACATTTCGCATTCGGGGACCTCTTCCTGGAAGACATCCGTGCATACCGCGAGGATAAACTCAAAGGCACCGGTTTCACACCAATTTTCCCAGTGTGGGGAGAGGACACACCGCTACTTGCGCAAAAGATGATTGCTTCTGGCTTGCGCGCTATCATCACTGCGCTTAATCCTACCAAAGTCCCCGCCGACTTTGCAGGACGATGGTTTGACGCGGACCTCCTCGCAGATTTGCCAGACGGCGTGGATCCACTCGGTGAAAACGGGGAGTTCCATACCTGCGTCGTGGATGGACCGATGTTCAGTTCACCTGTCGCCGCGAAACCGGGCGAAGTCGTCCAGAGAGACATCGTCTCTAAAAAGGATAAAGATGACAAAATTCACACAAGCAGCAACACGTCACCGACTTATATCTATGCTGATGTGGTACCTATAGATGAATAATTGGAAGAAAGCAGCTGTGCTGTGGACAGGCGGAAAAGATTCCGCACTCGCATTTCAAGTCTCCTTGAATCTTTACGATATAGGGAGGCTTGTCTGTTTTGTGCCAGCGGACAACCGACAATTCTACGCGCATCCAACGCAACTCATGGAACTACAAGCACAAAAGATCGGGATGCCAATTGAATTCGTGCCGATTTCCGAACCCTATAAACAGAGTTACTGCCAACAAATTGAGGCGATTAGAGACAGTGGTACTGAAGTGTTAATTACCGGAGATATTTCTACTGTCGGTGGGATGCCGAATTGGATAGAGGAAGTCGCAGCAGGTTTGGTGGAAGTCTACAAACCGTTGTGGGAATCGGATCGGCATACAATATTGGATACCCTCATCGCCAACAAATTTAAGGTCGTCTGTTCCCTCGCTTACAAAAAGCACTTCCAACCGACTATTGCCGGTAGGTATTTCGATGCTAAACTCATTTCAGAACTGAAGCAACTCCCAATTGACGCATGCGGTGAACAGGGTGAATACCACACATGGGTATTAGACGCACCGTTCTTCAAGGAGTCAGTGCAGTTAGAAGGCACACGTGTAGTTGATGTTGACGAGTATTGCTACCTCACCTACGAACAAGCAATTTAGCGATGTGAATTTTGTTGGTGGTAGGTTCTTCTGTATAGGGTCATTTGGTGGAGCTCACGTTATATAGACCTACTCCTATTAGTATAATCCAAGTTGTTACTTAAGAGATGTTGGTGTTTTTGCTTGGGTGTTTCTTCTAAGCAAAAACGGTATTTCTGCGGATTTCAAAAGCGTTTTCAAGTCCTTTCCTCACCCCGTAGGGGTGCTATGTCTATAGAAACGGCATATTTAAGCGACTGCACTCCGTATGAAGTTTAATAAATAAATTGGGTAATTCAGGCCTTGCGACGTGCGATGAATCGCACTACTACGAACCGATCTGTTTGTTATCACACGTCCTAAAAATTACCCGATTAAATTCTTCTTAATCTTCATTAGGAGTGCTATGTCTCATAAATAGGTGGCAACTTGGATTATTATAGAATTATGCACCCGTTTCGCCGTTTCGTGGTGTCACTATAGGGTGAAATCGGAGGTGAGCCATGAAAAACAGTGATGCCCAGTTAATCCATCGTGTTCTCAACGGCGATGAAACCGCTTTTTCAGAACTTGTGGAAAAATATCAAAAACAGGTGCACGCACTCGCGTGGCGAAAAATCGGTGATTTTCACATCGCCGAAGAAATTACACAGGATACATTTTTGAAAGCCTATCAGAAACTCCGAACGCTGAAGAAGCCGCAGCGTTTTGCAAGTTGGCTTTATGTGATTGCCACAAACCGCTGCAACACATGGTTGCATAAAAAGCATTTTCGGACGCAGTTATTGAAAAACAAGGGCGGTGCACAACCTAAAAAAGCGTCGTATTCTGAATATGTCGTTGAAGAAAACGAGCGCATCTCTGTAGAGGCACAACGCGAGGTCGTCAAAAAACTGCTTGCGAAACTTGAGGAGAGCGAACGCACTGTAATGACGTTACATTACTTCGCAGAGATGTCGTGTACGGAGATCGGCGCGTTCTTAGGCGTATCCGCAAATACGATTAAGAGTCGACTGCGCCGTGCCCAACAGCGTTTAAAAAGGGAAGAACCCGTCATAAGAGAGGCTTTAGAGAATTTCCAAATCTCACCGAATCTTACTGAAACCATCATGCGTGAAGTTTCACGTATCAAACCGATGCCCCCGTCTTCTGGTAGTAAACCGTTCGTACCGTGGGCAGTTGCAGCTTCCACATTGGCCGTTATGTTGCTCGTACTCGGTTTTGGAAACCAACAATACTTCGTGCGCTTTCAGAAACCTTATAGTTTAGATGCGACTTCGGAAATGACAGTTGACATCATTGACGCACCTATCATCGCGAACCTTGAATCAAAAATAGATGTGCGGACACAAATAGGAAGGACCAACGCAGTGGGTAAGCGTCATACCCCTAAACAGCAACCTAACGATGCGCCCGCAACAATTGCAGAGTCACAAACGGAGGAAACCGTGAAAGATTGGACACAATGGGAATTGCCTGAAAAGGCAAAAGCGCGTCTCGGAAAAGGCGGAATCAACGTACTTCAATTCTCACCGGACGGCACCCAACTTGCCGTAGGCAGTAATATTGCGGTGTGGCTTTACGATGTGGAAACAGGAAAAGAAGGGTCCATGTTCCCCGGTAGGTGCCAATCCCTCGCATTTTCGCCAGATGGACGATTCCTTGCCCATGGAGGCGATGAGTACAGTGGAAAGGCACTTCAGCTGTGGGAAGTCGCTACCAGACAGAAAGTGGATCTTCCAGTATTGCAGTTCTCTGCCGCAGTATTGCAGTTCTCTGAGGACGGCAAAACGCTTATCAGTTTGGCAAATCATGGGCACTCAATTAGACATTTAGATATTGATACCAAAAAGGGAAATGTGAAGAAGATCAAAGACCAATCTTCACATTTTTCCCCTGCCCCCGATGCACTCACTTACAATAAATTTGCTGTCGGCAGGAAGGACGGAAGAATTGAGTTGTGGGATACAATAACCGGTGAAAAATTATTCACGCTCAGCGGACATGCGGAACTATCTGCTCATTCTGAAGAACGCGCCTTCTCCGAGGGATGTGTCTTAGCCTTGGCATTTTCGCCCGATGGAACCCAACTCGCCAGCGGCGGTGGAGACACAACCGTACGATTATGGAATGCCACCAGCAACGATGAACCGACCATTCTCCACCAGCACCACGAAGGTTGGGTAAATGTGTTAGCATTTTCGCCGGACGGAAAAATGCTTGCAAGCGGAAGCACCGATAAGACCGTGCTTTTGTCGGATACCACCACAGGTAAACGACTCGCCGCACTCACTGGACATATTAACGGCATTACTGCCCTAACGTTTTCATCCGACGGTAGTAGGCTTGCAAGTGCAAGTGCAGACGGCACCGTACGATTTTGGGATACCAAGACCGGCAAATCGCTTGCTATGCCTATCAACGGACATACACAATGGATAAAGGCGGCTACTTTCTTGAGAGAGAATTCGACGCTTGTTAGCGCGGCATCTAACGGCATAATTACCTTTTGGGATTTAAAAACACCACAAAATCCAACGCTTCAGATGGGAGAACATCGGGATTGGTTCAGGAGTTTAGTGTTTTCACCAGATGGCACGAGGCTCGCCAGTATCGGTGTAGAACGTGCAAACATGATCTTCAAAATAGGGAGTGCCGTTCTTACCTTAACAACACCTGATAACTTGATCCGTTTAACTGACACCCGCACGGGGCATGAGGTAACTTTGAAAGAGACATCTTCTCCCTCAAATCCAACATTTTCAACTGATGGAAAAATGTTAGCCTTCAGCGGTTCGGATAAGATCCATTTGTGGCATACAGAAACAGGGCACACACTCGACATTTCCTTCTTTGATCCGAACGATCATCCCGGATCATCTTATCGCCCTGAAATCAGCGCACTGGCATTTTCCCCGGTTAGAAAAGAACTTGTCAGTTCTACTGAGACAGGAAAAGTTCAAGTATGGGATACGGAAACCGGTGTTGCATTAGCGACCCTTCTTGACGGACAGAATTTGGATGAGTTCGCAAATACTATTGAGGAACCAATTACAGCATTGACATTCTCGCCAGATGGAACGTTGCTTGCCGTGGGAAGTAATCAACGAATTCGCCTGTTCAGAAGTGAGAAATATATTGGCATGAAGGAAGAAATACCTCATGGTTCCGAAGTATTGGTATTTTCGCCGGATAATGGCGTGCTTGTGAATGGACGTATAAGTGGCGATATCCAGTTATGGGATGTTATAACTGGGAACAAGCTCACCACACTCACCGGACATACAGCTCGCGTGGAGACGTTGAAATTCTCTCCCGATGGGAAAACAATTGTCAGTACAGGAGCAGATGGCACAATTCTTTTGTGGGATTGGGAGGAAGTCCTTGAAGGTATAAAGGTAGGAGAATAAGCAGAGACATGTTAACGCTCTGATTTTAGCCACTTCTGCACTCGCGCCAACTTGTCAGCAGCGATATGAACGACATTATCATCTGTTGGAAAATCCCCATTTTCTACCTCATTTGTGTATTGCAATATTGCCTCAAAGGTGCAATAGTCGTAATCCTGATAGCGTTTGGCGTGTTTGAAAAGGGGACCGATGCCTAATATATCGTTGATAACAAGCACCTGTCCATCACAAAATCGTCCGGCCCCGATGCCGATCGTCGGAATATCGACAGTCTCAGTTATGATTTGACTGATCTCTTCAGTGATTTTCTCAAGGACGATGAGTTTCGCGCCAGCATCGGCAAGTGCTGCAGCTGCTTCAATGAGTCGTTTCGCTCTGGTAAAGGTTTTTCCGTGCGTCGCCGCTTTGGAGCCATGGATTTGCGGGTTATGTCCTATGTGCGCGCAAGTCTCTATGCCTTGTTCAACCAATGCCGTAACAATCGGAACTTTCTCTATACCGCCTTCCAATTTAACACCGTCTGCCCCATCTGCTAAGAAAAGTTTCGCATTGGCAACAGCATGCTTGACATCGCGATCGGCAGCATAAGGCATATCAACGAGGAGGTAGGCATCCGTCACACCGCGACGCACTGCTTTAAGGTGATGACGCATATCTGCCATCGTCACCTCCGTCTCGCTTTTATAACCGAGGATATTCGTGCCGACGCTATCCCCAACAAAAACGATGTCAATCCCCGCTTCGTCCTGCCAGCAAGCGGTAGGATAATCGTAACAGGTCAGCACAGTGATTGGTTGCCGTTCCTGTTTTTTAGCGTGTAGGTAAGCGATGTCTTTCTTCACTTTCCTATTTTGCCTCCGTCTTAAGCCAAGACCTCTGCCACGGTTTCCCCGATCGTGGCGAGGCTATCGGCAACGGCAATTCCAGCACCTTTGAGTGCCTGAATTTTGTCCGCAGCGGTGCCTTGTCCACCAGAGATAATTGCCCCCGCATGTCCCATCCGTTTACCCGGCGGCGCGGTCTGTCCAGCAATAAACCCAACAACAGGCTTCGTCATTTTGTCCTTCACGAACTCCGCAGCCGTTTCCTCAGCCGTTCCACCGATTTCACCAATTAAAACAACGGCGTGTGTGTCGTCGTCCACTTCAAAGAGTTTCAGGACATCAACAAAGCTCGTCCCAATCACCGGATCCCCACCGATACCGACACAGGTGGACTGTCCAATGCCGAGCCGTTTCAGTTGATAGGCTGCTTCGTATGTTAGTGTTCCACTCCGAGAAACGATCCCAACGTTACCAGGCGTATATGCAAACTCAGGCATCACCCCGATTTTGCATTCGCCTGGAGTAATCACACCGGGACAGTTCGGACCAATTAGCCTTGTCGGTTTCCCTTTCAGGAATGCCTTCGCTTTCACCATGTCAAGCACAGGAATATGTTCGGAGATACAGACAATCAACGTAACACCCGCCGCCGCGGCTTCCATCACCGAATCCGCCGCATTGAAACGCGCGGGAACGAAAATCAACGAGGTATCCGCGCCTGTCGCTGTGACACCTTCCGCTACAGTGTCAAACACCGGAATACCATTTACATCAGTTCCGCCTCTACCGGGGACCGCACCAGCAACAATTTGGGTCCCATAAGCCGCACACTGCTCCGTATGAAAACGTCCAGAACGTCCTGTGATGCCTTGAACAATCACTTTTGTATTTTTGTTAACAAGTATACTCATATTTTTTTATCGTTGTCGGTTAGATAACTAATTTAGTATGCCCGAGCAAAAACTGCGATGTCTTCCGCAGATTTACCGCAGACGATACACTCACCATCTCCACCCGGTTGTTCCATCGGGAGGCATCGGATCGTCGCTTGTGTCTCCTCGCTAACCTGATCCTCACATGCGGCATCACCACACCAACGTGCGCGCGCAAATCCGTTCTCAATGACCTCCTTGAACGCGTCGTAAGTGTCGAGTTCAAATGTATTCGCATCGCGGAAATCCGTCGCCCGTTTGAGCATATCCGCTTGAATAGTCTCAAGCATCTGTGTTACCGTTTCCGCGACGTTATCAATCGGAACAAACGTTTTGCCCTCTTTACCCGGTATATCACGACGTGCAAGCACAATCTGCTGGTTGCTCAGATCACGGGGACCGATCTCAATACGAAGCGGCACGCCTTTAAGTTCCCATTCGTTGAATCGCCATCCGGGTGAATACTCGAACCTATCGTCAATGTGATAACGGACACCGTTTAGGGTCTCACAAATACCGTCAACGGCTTGCATGACTGCTTGCTTATCATCGTCTCTATTCTTAGGAACGATTGGCACAATGACGAGCTGCGTAGGTGCGAGTCGCGGGGGTAGGACTAACCCTTGGTCATCCCCATGCGTCATAATAATCGCGCCGATTATTCGAGTGCTTACCCCCCAACTCGTTGTCCAGCAATGTTGCTGTTTCTGATTGGCATCGAGATATTGAATATCAAAGGCTTTTGCGAAGTTCTGCCCGAGGTCGTGTGATGTCCCAGCTTGTAAGGCGCGTTTATCACCCATCATCGCTTCAATCGTATAAGAGGTCAGGGCACCAGGAAACTTTTCGCTTTCGCTCTTGCGACCAGGGATAACAGGTATCGCGGCTTCATTGACTGCAAAATCGGTATAGATATCCAGAATGCGGAGCGTTTCCTCTTCCGCTTCGGCGTGTGTAGCGTGTGCGGTATGCCCTTCCTGCCAGAAAAATTCTATCGTTCTGAGGAAAAGACGTGGACGCTGCTCCCAGCGGACGACGTTTGCCCACTGATTGATAAGTACAGGCAAGTCGCGGTAAGACTGGATCCACTGGCTATACATATAGCCGATAATGGTTTCAGATGTCGGACGCACCGCAAGCGGCTCCTCCAACTTTTTACCACCACCGTGTGTGACAATAGCGAGTTCCGGTTTGAAGCCCTCAACGTGTTCTGCCTCTTTCTCAATAAAACTCATCGGAATGAAGAGCGGGAAAGCGGCATTTTGATGCCCTGTCTCCTTGAAACGGATATCTAACTGTTCTTTGACATTTTCCCAGAGCGCGTAACCGTAAGGACGCACAACCATGCAACCGCGCACAGGCGTGTAATCTGCCATCTCTGCCTGACGGATGACTTGAGTATACCATTTTGCGTAGTCTTCACTACGGGGAACTATTTTATCAAACATCTCTTTTCCTTTACGGATCCACGTTAATTGTCCGTTAAAGCGACGATGCCGGGTAACGGCTTTCCCTCTAAAAACTCTAATGAAGCACCGCCGCCCGTTGAGATATGCGTCATCCGATCTGCGACACCGGCTTGTTGGATCGCTGCGACACAATCGCCGCCACCGATGATGCTCACCGATTCCGAATCTGCAATCTGTTTCGCCACCGCGATCGTGCCTTGGGCAAACTTCTCGAATTCATAGACCCCCAAGGGACCATTCCATACCACTGTTTTTGCCACTGCAATCTGTTCACCAAACACTGATACCGTTTCGGGACCAATGTCTAACCCTTGCCATCCGTCAGGGATATCTCTTTCTCCAATAATCTGAGATTCAGTCTCAGGATCAAAGTCTTGTCCCACAACATGGTCCACCGGTAGTAATACAGTGTCTGCAAAGTCTGACCTATCAACCAATGATCCCGCAACGTCAAGTTTCTCAGTTTCAACAAGCGAATTGCCGATACTGAGTCCTACTGCTGACAGAAATGTATATGCCATACCGCCGCCGATCAGGAGTTTATCTGCCTTTTCGAGGAGCGTTTCAATCAGCGTAATTTTGTCAGATATCTTCGCGCCTCCAAGAATAGCGACATAAGGACGTGCGGGGTTTTCAAGACTCGTGCTGAGATAGTAGGTTTCGCGTGCCAACAAGAGTCCCGCAACACATGGATTAAGATAGTGCGTTACACCCTCGGTTGAAGCGTGTGCGCGGTGCGCGGTGCCGAAAGCATCATTCACATAGACATCTGCAAGCGAAGCGAGTTGTTGAGCAAACACTGCGTCATTTTCTATCTCTTCAGCGTAAAAACGGACGTTCTCAAGGAGCAGCACCTCGCCATTGCGCAAAGATTCTACAGCACTTTGCACCGATTCACCGATGCAATCGTTGACGTGTGCTACGCGTGTGCCGAGCTTTCTGCTGAGGGCTACGGCGATCGGTTCTGTAGAGAGGGTCTTTCGATCAGCAATCGAACCCACTTCGGGTCTGCCTAAGTGTGTCACCAAAATGATTTTGGCATCCGTATTAATGAGTGATAAGAGTGTCGGCAGCGCAGCCGTAATGCGGGTCTCATCTGTAATCTTTCCTTCCTTCATTGGAACGTTGAAGTCTACCCGCACGAGAACGCGTTTTCCGGCAACGTCTATGTCCTTTAATTCAAGTTTTTCCATATTTTTTAGAAGTTGTCAGTAACCATCAACAACGGATAATGATCTGGCAAGGACGTAAACTGTCAATACCACCTACTGAAAACTCAAGACCCTTTACCTGTCCAAGACCGGTTCCCCATCAATTCGGAAGGTTATGCAGCGTTCGCTGCCGTTACTGCGAGTTGTGCCGCTTCAGAGAGTCCCTCTGCTTGTTGAACATTCAAGTCCGACTCAGCGATAATTTGTTTGCCGAGTTCCACGTTCGTTCCTTCCAATCGAACCACGAGCGGGACGTTGAGTTCAACCTGTTTTGCCGCTTCAACAATACCATTCGCGATGGTGTCGCATTTCATGATACCACCAAAGATGTTGACAAGGACAGCCTTCACATTTTCATCCGCGAGGATAAGACGGAAAGCATGCGCGACCGCTTCTACGGATGCACCACCACCGACATCAAGGAAATTCGCCGGTTCGCCACCGTTCTGTTTGATAATATCCATTGTTGCCATCGCCAACCCAGCACCGTTCACCATACAACCGATATCGCCATCAAGACGGATGTAACTCAAACCCGATTCGCTCGCTTCCAATTCACTCGGATCTTCTTCGTGGGGGTCCCGCATCTCAGCAATATTAGGATGCCGCCAGAGTGAGTTATCATCAAAGTTAACCTTGGAGTCGAGAGCGACGATATCCAACGCGTTATCTATTCTTACAATTGCCAACGGGTTAATCTCTACGAGTGAACAGTCGCATCCGGTAAACGTATTGTAAAGTGACAAGATTAACTTAGTCGCATTGGCGATAACTGGACGGTACGCCGCGTCTGTAATCAATTTATAGACAAACGCCCGCGCTTGAAATTCGGTTAAATCGAAAGCCGGATCAATGTGTGTTCTAATGATCTTTTCGGGGGTTTTTGCTGCAACCTCTTCAATATTGACACCCCCCTCTTCACTACCAATTAAAGTCAGTTGAGAAGTCTCGCGGTCCAGCAAGATAGCGAGATAGTACTCTTTCTCTATTTCTACAGCTGTGGCGATCATCACTTTACGGACGCGTTTTCCTTCGGGACCGGTCTGCGGTGTTACGAGCTGCATGCCGAGGAGTGTTTCAGCGTGCTGTCTGACTTCCGCGGGTGAATTTGCGACTTTGATACCACCGCCTTTCCCGCGCCCGCCCGCATGAATTTGTGCTTTGACAACATATCTGTTACAATTAAGCTCCCGTGCAACGGTTTCGGCTTCTTCTGGTGTTTCTGCAACTTCACCGGGTAGCATATTGACACCATGGGATTCTAAAATTTGTTTGGCTTGGTATTCGTGGATATTCATATCTTTGGTGTGGTTCTTCGGTAAGACTCCTTTAGCACTGGTAAGAACTGATGTATTTTGCCAATATATCTTGAATTAATATATCAAGAATTATACTATATTTGGGAGAAAATTGCAAGTTTTTCAGGTTCGCTAACTATGCTGCTAAAGCCTGTTTAGACCGCAACAGATAAAACAGGTTTAGACAAGTCCTGTTTCATTTGTAGGCCGTTCTTGTATCACTGGAATCACGTAACTCCGAATTATCAATCCGTCTATGGTTTCTGTCTCCACACGTGGTTCCGGCGTGTTGCGATGGTCAAACACAACGTAGTATCCCTCTTCGGTACCCTCTGATCTGACGTACGCTGCGAGCTGTGTTTTACCTGTCTGATACCGACTTTCTCCACCCCAGATTTTTGTTTCAACGATGTACTTTTGGTTTCTGTGGAGAATCAGGAGATCCATTCTACCGCGCCCTGTTGGCACCTCAAGATACATAGACCCACCTACAATTTGGACAAACTGCTCAAGATAAGCAAAAAGGAGATGTTGTCCGACATATTCCTGGGGGGTATCCGGGACTTGTAGAATTTTGAAACCCACACGGGCAATAAAGTCATTGAAGTTATCAAGGAGTGCCGCCATCTGAATCTGCCCGTCCCGTGTGAGATAACCCTGAAAGCCTTCGCGATTGTCTTCTGGTAGATAGTCCTGTTCCAATCCATTCACTATCGGCTTAAATACTCGAATGATACGATACTGGTAAATCGGATTGACAATTTCACACATACCATCAGCACCTTCAGCAATAACGCCATAAGTAGCAAGTTCGCTGATAATGTCACTGTCCAAGTTGAAGTCCACGCCTTCATCATAAGAAGCGATTTTCATGAGGAGTGCCTCAAATCGTCGGTCCCTGCGGATATTCGTTACCAGATGTTCAATGTTTGTACTTCGTCCGCGCAGGAGCTGCACATGCGCTTGTAAAAAATGTTCCATTGTAATTGGTTCGCTTTTTGGAATGTCTAATTCCTCGGTAAGAATTTGCGCGAAACGATTGACAAGCACAGGCTGTCCAGCAGTCTGTTTGTGAATAGCTTCAATCGTTTCAGGCGTGAAGGGTTGCCCGACTTCATCGGTATATTGTGAAAGCAGCTCATGCACCTGTTCCAGCGTGAAATTGGGTAATTTGAATTCGTCTTGTATATTAAACGGAGAGATGGAGCGATCATAGTTGAGTTGTGTAATGTTCTTGACACCGACGATGCCGATACTGTGTGGGCATCGCTCCCTTCCAGAAAGGTAAATCTGGCGAAGCGAGTGTAGAAACCCTCTGAGAGCATCTCGTGGAATGCTATCAAACTCATCAATAATCATGACAAACCGTTGGTCTTCAAGCAAATTCCCCAGATTTTCAAAAAACTCACGCATCGAAATAGGTTCGGTTATCTGTGCATTTGCCAAACAACTGGTAAGTCCATCGGAAGGATTCTCTCGACGTTTTTGATAGACTTTCTCAATCTCCTTACAAATTTCTTTGCCAAGAGACCGGTAAAAAGTGTTAGCATCACTGTCTACATATCCTTCAAAATTAAGGTGTATTGGAAAATAGGTGTCTCTTTCAGCTTCAAGTGTGGTGAGTGCGTTTCGGAAGAAGGAAGTTTTGCCAGTCTGTCGCGGTGCAAAGAGAACAATGTACCTGCCTCTTTCTATCCGCTTGACCAAATCTGCGAGTTCATCTCTGCGGGCGACGACGTAGTTATCCTCAGGATAGACCGGACCACGAGTCTCAAACCATCTCACTTTTCTGTCCTCCTCTAAGGGTTTGTAGAGATTATATCAGATTGAGGCATGGAAGTCTATAAAACACAACCTTCTTTTTTTTACAACAGACTTATCATCTTCAAGAGAATCAAGCAGGGTTTGAACGGTTTCTTGAAAAACTGGGTGCACAAGATCAGGTGCGATTTCCGCTAACGGAGCCAGCACAAAACGGCGACGATGCATCTCTGGGTGAGGGATGACGAGTTTCTCCGTCTGAAGACACATATCTCCATAGATTAATATGTCCAAGTCAATCTCTCTTGGTCCCCAGCGAATGCGGTGTTGTCTACCAATAGCGGTCTCAATGTCTTTTAAGGCATGTAATAAAGATAAGGGAAGGAGGTCGGTTTGAATCGCAGCGACACCGTTCAAAAAGTGCGCTTGCGCCTCGTATCCGACAGGATCGGTTTTGTAAACGGAGGAAATCTTTTGTAAAGTGATCCCCTCCGTTTTTGATAAGGCATGGATAGCGTTCTGGATATGCGCCAGTCGGTCGCCAATATTGCTTCCGAAACCAATGTAGACCGCATGCATAGAGTCTCCGAAGCACTAACCTGTGAATTTGCGAAGGGCAATAGAGGTATTATGCCCACCGAAGCCAAATGCATTAGAGAGCGCAACCGAAATTTTCGCATCACGACTCTCATTCGGGACGTAATCCAGGTCGCAGGCTTCGTCCGGCATATCGTAATTAATAGTCGGCGGCAGATACCCCTTTTCCATCGCGCCTAAACAGGCGATAAGTTCTACAGCTCCCGCTGCACCCAGCAGATGCCCCACCATCGACTTCGTAGAACTCACGGGGATTTTATACGCCTGTTCACCGAACAGCGATTTAATAGCATTCGTTTCAGCGATATCGCCAATCGGTGTAGAGGTACCGTGTGCATTGATATAATCGACGGCATCTAACGGCAATTCAGCATCTTGAAGTGCGAATTCCATTGCTTTCGCCGCACCCTCACCATTTTCGGGTGGGCTTACCATATCGTAAGCGTCCGAAGTCATTCCAAAGCCAACTATCTCCGCGTAGATATGGGCACCTCGCTTTTTGGCATGTGATAGCGATTCAAGGATTAATACACCCGCACCGTCACCCATGACAAAGCCATCTCTATCCTTCGTAAACGGCCGCGAGGCGCGTTCAGGTTCATGATTCCGCTCCGACATCGCTCGCATTGAACAGAATCCAGCGAAAGCTAATGGCGTAATCGCCGATTCCGTCCCACCGGTAAACATCACATCCGCCTTACCCAGCTGAATGATATGAAACGAATCCCCCATAGAATGGTTCGCACTCGCACACGCCGTGACGGACGTCGAATTGGGACCTTTGAGGTTAAAATGGATTGAAATCTGACCCGCCGCCATGTTAATAATCATATATGGCACAAGGAATGGACTAACGCGTTTAGCACCCTTTTCGGCGAGGATTTTTGCGTTGTCTTCAAGCACACCGATGCCACCAATCCCAGAACCGATTTGCACACCCGCACGATACGGATCCACTTTGTCAAGATCCAAACCCGCATCTTCGTGTGCCATGACTGCAGCACCCAGCGCGTACTGAATAAACAGCGGTAGCCTTGACGCTGCGCGGCGGTCCATATACTGTTCCGCTTGGAAATTCTTGACCTCTCCAGCGATTTGGGTGCGATGCTCAGAGGCATCAAAATAGGTTAAAGGTCCGATTCCGTTTTTACCGATGGCAAGCGCATCCCAATATTCTTCTTTCGTGTTGCCAATCGCATTGACGACACCGATTCCTGTAATAACTACACGCTCCACGAGACCGATCCTTCTTTATTAAATAGTTATGGGTTCGCCTGCTACGCAGGCTGTCAGGCATCAGTTATCAGTTAAAAGAGGGCATTATTAAACGAGAACCTCTTAACTCTCACTGCGAGGCAAACTGACAACTGATAACTGATAACTAAAATCTATACATGTTCGTCAAGGTAACTCAGGGCATCTTGAACAGTCTGAATCTTCTCCGCATCACTGTCGGGAATTTCGATCTCAAATTCCTCTTCAAGTGCCATGACCAATTCAACGGTGTCGAGTGAGTCAGCACCCAAGTCTTCCATAAAGGAGGCATCCGGAGTGACGTTATCTTCGTCAACACCGAGTTGTTTAGCGATAATTTCGATGAGGCGTTCTTGGTTTGTTGCCATAAGCGTTTCTCTGATCTCCTATAAAGTGTTTTGTCCGCAAGATTGGTGTTGCGGTAAAAATTTGTTCTGATGTTACACGGCAATTCAATCAATAACTCAATTGACATCACTATACCACCATCAACCTGAAATGTTTGACGAGTGGTATTACGTCCAGCATCTTGTTTTTTCCAATTATAAGCACGCATGGTAACGCGACCAAACGCACACGAAAGAGGACTTAACAACGTATTCCTACACGCCCCAACGGTATACCTTAGCCTATATGTTCATCAAGGTAACTCAGGGCATCTTGAACAGTCTGAATCTTCTCCGCATCACCATCCGGGATTTCGAGATCGAATTCCTCTTCAAGGGTCATGACCAATTCAACCTTATCAAGTGAGTCGGCACCCAAATCATCAAAGGAGGCATCTGGAATGACATTATCTTCGTCAACCTTGAGCTGTTCAGCGATAATTTCGATGAGGCGTTCTTGGTTTGTTGCCATAAGCGTTTCTCTGATTCTCCTATAAATTATGGCTGTCGAGGGCAGACATCGGCTGTCAGCAAGAAAACCGTTGGGTTTCCGAAAGCCGATGAATTACATCACCATCCCACCGTCAACCTGAAGTATTTGACCGGTGATATAGCGTGAAGCATCCGATGCCAAAAAACACACAGCATCTGCTACATCTTCCGGATGCCCAAATTCCCGTAGTGGAATCAATTCAAGCAGTTGTTCCTGACTCGCTTCCGGTATTTGTGCCGTCATCTCTGTTGTGATAAAACCCGGAGCGATAGCATTCACAGTGATACCACGCGCGCCAACCTCTTTTGCTGTAGCCTTTGTGAAACCGATGATGCCTGCTTTCGCTGCGGCGTAATTCGCTTGTCCCGCGTTTCCTATTAATCCAACGACTGACGAGATGTTGATAATACGTCCACTTTTCTGACGTATCATGGGACGTAGAACAGCACGGGTGCAGTACATCGTGCCTGTCAGATTTGTCTGTAATACAGCGTCCCAGTCTTCATCTTTGAGACGCAT
Source organism: Candidatus Poribacteria bacterium (assembly GCA_003635255.1). GTDB lineage: Bacteria > Poribacteria > WGA-4E > WGA-4E > WGA-3G > WGA-3G. The sequence continues at coordinate 67,984 of PYJC01000068.1, forward strand.
CAGCAGCATGTCCCGCGTAATCCCTGCGTTGTTCACGAGAATGTCGATTTGCGAAAACTGCTCAATCGTTTTTTTAATAAGTGCCTCAACATCCGTCTTTTCCGAGATGTCAGCCGCCATTGAAAATGTAGTGTAGCCTTTATCTGCTAATGTGTCGGCGATCTGTGCGACCGACTCAGCCGAACGCGAACAAAGCACCACGTTCGCACCGGCTTCACAGAGTCTGCGTGCAATCGCTGCACCGATACCACGCGAAGCACCCGTAACAATTGCCGTTTTGCCACCCAGTAAGTCTGCTCTAAAGATACTCTGTTCCGTTGTCACGTCCATTTATCCACCCATTTCATCTGCTACGAGGGACAGCGTCTCAACGTCTTCAACATTCATAACACGACTTTCCGGCAGGGTCCGCTTTACTAAGCCGGACAATACCTTCCCCGGTCCCGCTTCTACAAAATGTGTGATACCAGTTTGCGCAACGGTATGCAGTATCTTTTCCCACTGAACAGGTTGTGTTATCTGTTGAAATAGAAGGTGTCTAATGTTTTCCACATCCGTCACAAACTCACCGGTTACGTTCATCGCGACATCAACTTTCGGCGGTTGCATCGTCACCGAATTGAGTGCGGATCCAAATTTTTGTTGCGCGGGTGCCATCAAAGGTGAATGAAATGCCCCACTTACGGGTAAGAGGCGACACCGTCGCGCCCCAATTTCGGCTTTCGCCAGTTCAACAACCTGATTGACAGCATCCACTTCTCCAGAAATTACTAATTGCCCAGGGCAGTTGTAGTTAGCGATGTTCACAATCCCCTCGGTCCCGTCACAGAGTTGTTGAAGTTGTTCTATCTCCATTCCGAGGATTGCCGCCATGGTGCCTTGCTGTGTTTCACCCGCTTCTGCCATTAAACTGGCACGTGCGTTCACCAACCGCAAAGCATCCAAAAAATCAAGAACCCCTGCCGCCACGAGTGCGGAGTACTCTCCCAAACTATGTCCCGCGACTGCGCCTGGTATGATACTAAATTCTTTTAGCACTCGCAATGTTGCGACACTGCATGTCAAAATCGCCAGTTGTGTATTTTCCGTCTCCTTTAAGTCTGACACCGGTCCTTCAAAACAGAGCTGACTCAAGGCACGCCCAAGGAATGCGTCGGCTTCCTGAAAAACATCACTGGCAGTTGGATAAGTCCGCGCTAATTCCGCACCCATGCCAACTTGTTGTGAACCTTGTCCTGGGAAAATAAAGGCGAATCGTGTCATTTTCTTCTGATGAACGGCTATCGGCTATCAGCTTTCAGTAAATTGGCTTTCAGCAGTTGGAAACCATCGGTTATCAGCAAGAGGAGGGATTATGAAACAAAAATCTCTTAAAACTGATCGCTGATGGGTATTCTTGCTGATTGCCCACCACTGATGACTGACGGCTATAACCGTAGAAGTGTGCTTCCCCATGTTAAGCCTGCGCCAAAAGTCACAAACAGAAGTAGGTCACCTGGCTTCGCGCGTCCCTCGCGAATCGCCTCGTCTAACGCGATAATCACTGTTGCTGCAGAGGTATTCCCATATTTATCAACGTTAATATAGACTTTTTCTCGTGGCACACCGAGTCTGTCACCGACCGCCTCAATGATGCGCAGATTCGCTTGATGCGGGATCAACAGATCAATCTCTTCAATGCTGACATCTGCTTCACGTAAAACACGCTGCGCAGCTTCAGGCATAAGCCGCACACCCAGTTTAAACACTTCACGACCATTCATCTGAAGTTTGTCGAGTTTTTGGTCAATTACTTCCGGAGTAATCGGCATTCTGGAGCCACCCCCAGGGATACCAAGGAGGTCAATGTCAGCATAATCTCCATCGGACCCGATATAAGATCCGAGAATGCCCTTAGGTTCATCTGTGGCTTGGACTACAGCAGCACCCGCACCATCCCCAAAGAGGACGCATGTACCTCTATCATTCCAGTCGACGATGTTGTTGAAAACTTCGCCACCGACAACAAGAATGGTGTCGTACCGTCCAGATTTAATCATTCCGTCAGCCAAATCCAGCCCATAAAGAAAGCCGGCACACGCGGCAGATACATCCATCGCAGCAGCGTTCTTTGCGCCAATACCTTTCTGGACGTAGCACGCCGTTGACGGGAAAAACGTGTCAGGTGTAACGGTAGCGACAAGAATCATCTCAATGTCAAGCGGATCTATGTGAGCACTTTTAATAGCCCAGCGTGCAGCACGCACACAGAGATCAGAGGTAGCCACATCGTCTTCAGCAATACGACGCTCCGTAATGCCTGTGCGTTGACGAATCCACTCGTCACTTGTATCCACCATTTTCTCAAGGTCAAAGTTGGTAACAACCTGTTCAGGGAGGTAAGAACCTGTTCCCGTGATGGTTGCATATCGAAGTTGCGTCATTATATCTCTCTTGGCGTTTTTGGCGTTGTAAGGTCTTACTGGCAAGCTGAAACTCGCTGTGAAATCCGATCGGTTTTTCCGACCAACCCTTATTTACGCCTCGTCAGTGGATTTTAGCACGGGCCGTCCGTTATAATGCCCACATTCGGAGCAGACACGATGAGAAATGATCGTTTCCCCGCAATATGAACAGACGCTTGTGGCTTTGTCATGGAGCGCGTTATGGCTCCGTCGCATTCTTTTTTTCGATTTTGACGTTTTCCGTTTTGGATGCGCCATCGGTTATCTCCTTACAATTTTCTGTAGTCTTAAAAGTCGCAGTTCTGAAGTTCGCCACACAATTGGATCGTCTTAGTTATCTTCCAGCATTTTCGACAGAACCGAAAACGGGTTAGAAGCAGGTGCCGGTGACGCATCAGCTGTCTCGCAAGAACATGCATCGCTATTGAGTTCTGCACCACATTCTGGGCATAGACCTTCACAGGTCTCAGAACACAGTGACCATGCCGGTATCTCAAGCACGAGCATCTGTCGGACATCTTCTGAAATATCTAAGGTCTCGCCATCGTAATATCGCTCATCCGCTTCACTTTCTTCCGACGATTCACTACCGATAGAAAATAACAGTTCAAGTTCTGTTGTTATATCTACCGCAAACGGCGTAATACAACGTCGGCACTCTACCGAAATTTCTGTCTCAATATCAGCTGTCACATAAACATTGTCGTCGCCTTGGCGAAACAGTCGGATTGCACATGACAGCGGTTTAATAAATTCTGCCTCTTCGTAATTCAAACTCAGGGACGCGGGCGGCACAAGTGCTTCGTATTCCTTGAAGTCCTCGTGTCGAAGGTCTTTCATATCAAATACTAACGTGTCTTTTATACCCTCCTGCATATCCAATTTCCCCTCAAGTGTCTATCAGGCAGTCTTCAGGTTTTCCTTGTTATACAACGGTAGCGAACACGCGGGTTGTTCTCGGTTTTTTAAATAGGACTCACGCATCTCCTCTTAAAGTCCCCCTGATAAGGGGGATTTAGGGGGTTTAAAACTAAAAAATCTCTCATCGCGTCTAAATTTGCGTAAGTTCTGCTAAAATTAAAAATCGACCTCTTCTTCAATCCTAATAAGCTGTGTGTCACCTTTCACATCTTCAAGCGTATGGATCTCGGCAAGTGCCGCTTTCATATTCTTTTCTCGCGCATTGTGCGTCAGCATAACGAGCGACACAGTCTCCATACCATGCGGGTCCTTTTGAATCACAGAAGCGATGCTAATCTGCCAGTTCCCTAAGATGGTGCCGATTTTCGCAAGGACTCCCGGTCGGTCAGCAACCACAAAACGGAGGTAGTAACGCGTCTCTATATCGTCAATCGGGGAAACATCAACTTCTGCTTGTGAACCAGCAAGCCATGCTCTCGAAATCGGCGTACGCACCCCTTGTTGCACAGATTTTCCAGCATCAATAATGTCCGCTACAACCGCACTCGCCGTCGGCATCTCACCCGCACCTTGCCCATAAAAGAGCGTCGGACCAACCGCATCACCGATAACGCAAACCGCATTGAACGCGCCGCCGACATTCGCTAACAGACTCCGCTCCGGCACCAGCGTCGGATGCACACGCGCCTCTACACAGTTTCCGTCGCCTAACTTCGCGATAGCAAGCAATTTAATAACATAGCCGAGTTCACGGGCGTATTGGATCTCTTTTTGCGTGATACTTGTGATGCCTTCAACATGGAATTGCGATAGTGAGATATTGCTCCGATAGGCAAGAGCGATCAGGAGAATCAGTTTCTGTGCGGCATCAATACCATCAACATCGAACGTCGGATCGGCTTCGGCATAGCCTTTATCTTGCGCAGCTTTCAGAACATCCGAGAAATCAGCACCGCGTTCGTGCATCTCCGTGAGGATGTAGTTACACGTTCCATTCACAATGCCGTAGAGAGAGTGGATTTGGTTACCTGCGAAACTCTCTTGCAGCGTTTTGATAATCGGGATACCACCCGCTGTACTTGCCTCAAAATTAAGGCTAACTCGGTGTTCTGAAGCGAGTTGGAACAATTCGCTGCCGTGCTCGGCGAGGAGGGCTTTATTGGCCGTGACGATATGTTTGCCATTTCGGATCGCACGACTGATAAGCGTATGTGCCTCTGTGGTACCACCGATGAGCTCAACGACGATATCAATATCAGGATTATCAACAACTTCCGCGGGATCGCTTGTCAGACAGTCGGCTGGGAGTTCAACGCCTTCCCGTGTCGCGGGTAACGTCCGTTTAACTATTTTTTTTAGGCATAATTCGATGCCACTATTTTTCGCAATGAGGGCATCCTGATTTAATAGAATCTTGGAAACCCCGGTGCCAACGGTACCCCATCCTAAAATGCCAACATTAATGCACGACTTGTCCACTACTACGACTCCCTCTTTTCTTTGCCACTTGCTAAACGGCTTGTAACCGCAACACTGGCAAACCGAATTTACATATCAAAAATCGGGGCGACTGGATTCGAACCAGCGACCTCTTGAACCCCATTCAAGCGCGCTTCCGGGCTGCGCCACGCCCCGTTATTAACAGAATTAATCCCTTTAATTGTATCATAGGTCATAGCGAAAGTCAAATAAAAAATAGACACTCGTTGAAAACCCTCAGTCTCTATAAGACAAATCCATTGCTGCCTTGTTTGCGATTTATTTAGAGGTGTAGGGCGAAGAGCCATGCCTCGCCCTCAATGCAGCATGCAATCTACACCACTACGCAAAACCCATCTCTTTCAGGTTATTGAGACTAATGCCTAAACTTTCAAACGGATCACGCTCATAGCAGCTATCCTGCTCAATAATATACCATTCAACCCCCGCATAGACACAAGCATCTAAGATGGCTGGCCAATTAAGGTTCCCTTCACCAATTTCCGCAAAACGTTGTGAAGAACCTTCCATCGCCATATCCTTGAGATGAATGATGTCGGCGCGCCCTTTTAACTGTCGCACCCATTCTGCAGGGTCGCCACCACCGTGTTGAATCCAGTACGTATCCAGTTCGCTTTTAAAATAGTTCGGATCGCTTTCCGCATACAGAATCTCCAATCCAGTGCGTCCGTTGTAGCGTTCCAACTCGAAACTATGATTGTGATAGGAAAAGGTCAAACCGCCTTCGGCGAGACGGGCTGCGACTTCGGAGGCTTCTTTCGCGAATGTTGCGTACCCTTCAGCCGTACGGTATTCACCCGGAAGTCCACCAATCGCAGCATGTTTGCATCCCCACAATTGATGTTCGTCAATAACGGATTGCGGTTCATCACGCATCCGTTCGTAACTTGTGTGTGTCGCGATGATACTGATACCTTCTCCATCAACGATGTTTTTCAATGCTGCAGGTTCAATCGGACCGAGTGCTGAGCATTGCACCGCCTCATAACCGAGTTGCCGCACCTTTTTGACCGTCTCAGCGATATCCGCCTCAGTTTTGGTAAATTCCCTGACGGTATAAAGTTGTGCTGCGATCTGTTTCGCAGAAAGCACGTTTTGTGTTGCCATAATAACTCCTTCTATTTGGCTTACGCCATTTTCGGATAGTATACCAAAATAGAGTCTACCGGTCAAGTTAATATGAGTTGATTCCAGAACCATTCAGTAATATCTCTTGTAGGAAGGATCTCCGAATCCGATCCTCCAAAAATCGCCCAATCCATGTAATCAGCGATCCAGATCAACTGACAACGAGAAACTGACAGCCGACAACCAGCGGCTATCCCTCTAATAACTGACAATCATTCCCACGATCACTGACGACTGAATGCCTCTGCCCGTCTGATGATCAAACGGATAAAAAGCGCATTTCCTACAAAATTTGCATTGCAAGTTTTGCATACTGCAAGTTTTGCATAGTGATAGCACCCACTACCTAAAGGTAGGGGCTTCGGCTTCGTAGACAGTGCGGTTTTCTCAAGGAGTAGACCGTCTTACTCCGTCTCCACCAGCGGGCGTTTCCCTATAGTCTCCTACACTATAGGCATATCGTTAGGTAACGGCTATCCCTGCCCGCAAAATGTTTATCGCAGCGTTGATGTCTCTGTCGTGGTGAGAACCACATTCGGGGCACGTCCACTGCCTGTCGTTCAATGTTAGGGTTTCATTATGAAATCCGCAGGCACTACAAGGTTTCGTCGTAGCAGTCCATTGCCCGATTTGAATAAAGTGACGCTTATGTTTTTCGCACTTATACCTCAATATATCAACAAACTCGTAGAAGGCGAGGTCGGAGACTTTACGTCCCCACAAGCGTTTCATGCCATCAATGTTCAAAGTTTCAAGGACAATCGTATCAAACGTCTTACAGAGTTTGCTTGCGAGTTGCCAATGAAAATCTTTGCGTTGGTTGCTAATTTTCCGATAGAGGCGTGCGATTTGTCTCACACACCACCACCAACTGTTAGAACCTTTGACTTTACGACTCAGTGCCTTGTTGAGAGACTGAAGTTTATTCAAGGAGTGTTTCAAGGGTTGGGGGTGTTGTATCTTCTCACCCGTGCTCAGTGTCAAATATGCGTCTTTCATGCCGAAGTCTGCCCCAACGCTTTTACCTGTTGCCGACAGAGGTTTCGTTTCTACAAAA
>PYJC01000069.1 GCA_003635255.1 Candidatus Poribacteria bacterium
GAACTCATAGCGAGTACGCGCTATGAATGGTTGAAAGTTATACGAAAGTTAATCATTGAATATGCGAGATGACGAAACCCCAGACGGGTCTCTTTGAGTTTATCATAGCTCAGGGCAAGTCTTCGGTAAGTGTCTTGCCACCCGAAAGTTCGCTCAACTTTATATCGGTCTTTGTATATCCTTTTGTCAAACCAACGGAACTTACGCGCAATGACAATAGGTTCTTTAGCATTGCGACGGTTAGGATAAATCACGGGTCTCAACCCGTGTCCTCTAATAAGTTTATGATTCACCTTAGAATCAAAGGCAGAATCAAGTGTCAGAGCCGAACCGCAAAGATCCATGCCAATACGTTTGCTAAAAGCGATTATATCACTCAGGGCTTCGGGCAAAATCGTTGTATCATGTGCGTTGACGGGTTTCAGCGTTATCGGTCCTATGATGAACCCATGATTATCGGTGAGCGTCAACTCTTTTTCGCCTTTCTGATGTTTGTGTCCTGAGTAGCTGATACCGTCGCCCCTTTTTTCACGACGGTGTTTGAACCATCACCGTGAAGGTGTGTCGTATCAAGTTGATCCGTATCAAGCAAGTGTATAACCGACGCTTCAAAGAGGTTCTGATACGAGCCATCTTTTGACCAGCGATGATGCCATTTATAGACATTAGACCAATGGAGTTCATTCCGCCGTGTTCGGAGTTGCTCCCATTGAATACCCGTATGCAAAACATAGAGAATGTAGTTGAATATCTTGTAGAAAGAGAGTTTCGGCTTTGGACCTTTAACACGTTTCTTCAGATGTGGCAAGATATAACGATTAAAATCCTTACGCGAAACCTGCTTCGGAATACCGTTGTATCTCGGAGACTTTTCGGACTCGGAGACCGTCATAAGAGCACCTCTCATAAAGTAAGTGACTATCAAAAGTGGAAATAAAGGGACATAAAGGATCACCTTTTATTCCACTATTTTACTACATTTTTATGTTTTACTCAATATGACTTCTAAATGTATGTATTGATACAAAATTTGTCTTTTTATAACCGTTATGATGCAAACTTGGCGTGAATTTCAAGACAAACTCTTATTTTTAACTCAACTTGCTACCTATATGATTTTAGACCCAAGGATATCATTTTTCAGCAAGCAGCATTCATTTTTGCGAAAAATTCGGAGTGTTCCGTGTTATTTTCGGTGCGAAGAGGCACAACCTAACAGGTTATGCTACAAGGAGGCAACTTGCGTTATTTTTATGAAAAAGTGGAAGTGCCGGTTAAAAAATTACTGCACACGGTGTGAACATTGAGACTATGTGATAATTGAATGGTGCTGAGAAAATCAGATAACCCTAATTTGACACGTTCCACAGATAAGGGTATAATTGGAGCAGGAGGGAAAGGAGAATGGCATTTAGTGATTTCAAGACAATTTCTGAAGTATTAGAGAAATTCAGGATCGTATACACAGAAAACGACTTCTTTAAGGTTGAGGATCCCTCAAATCCTTCAGATGATGCTAAGTGTATGTCTCCCTTCACCGAAGCTACCTGCCTGATAGATACATAGACCTGAGATAACAGCGGCACCGATGATCCCGTGCCCGATAAGGTGTCTTGTATTTCTTTTCTTGCTATCTCATTCGCATCTACGACAAATTTTACATAAGTTTTCCAGAAGCCTAGCGTATGTGCGGTTGGATTTCTGGTGGAAGCCATCTGAAAAATTGCGCATTTTTAATTGCACGAGCTTCTGCCTCTTTTATGTGTAGTGGTTTGGGATGTACACGGAGATTAGTAAGGATAGCCAGACTTTGTTCTATAGTGGCGAGTTTATGAAAGTTTGCTATATCTTGATCATTGATTATAAGATGTGGCAAGTGTTGCTTAAAAATAGGACGGATTTTCTTTTCCGCATCCGGTGGTGTTGTGCTAAGGAACTCATCAAAGGTTTGAAAGGGCTTTACCTGCTTGGAAACACGGGAGAGAAACGCTAAGTAGGTATCTGAGCTTGCCAGCACACGAAGTGTTTTAAGGTTCTCATCTAAAAGGGGTCCTGGAAATGCTGCTCGGAGTTCAGAAAAAGTTCTTTCTTCAAGGTTAGCGACAGGTACAGTATCCAGAGTAGAAACGGGTGCTGTTTCCTCGGACAGTGTGAAGATATCGTCAGGCTTATCCGCACACCCAGAAAAAAGAAGCATGCTCAAGGATAGAAACACGGCAAATAATTTAAGTATGTGGCATTTGTGAATCATCAAGATGCTTCCTTTGAAGTGGTAGCGGCTGAAAATGCTTGCGAGTTAGAGAAACGAACTTTTCATTTTAAGTCTTGCTGTTTGAGTTCTCCCCAGAGTGTGGTCAGTCGGTTCGCAGGTTCAACAGTGTATGCTGTGCGTCCACTCAAACAATGATAAGCCCTCCTCGAGGTATGCTTTAAAAATTTGTTCAGCATCGCCACTGCCAATTGGCACCGCAAAATTGGAATATGTACCGTCAAATCCGTTGAATATTGTGCATACAATAGACTGCCCATCAGCTGACCACATGATATTATCTACATAGAGATCAGGATCGTCTTCAAGTCCTCTATCTTCAAGTTTTATGTACTTTATGGCGCGCTGTCCGGCTGTTCTTATGCCTATTTTCTTGGGGCTTTTTGTTATCAAAAAAGCGATCTTTTCCCCATCTGGCGAGAAAGCAGAGGAAGAGCCCTCTTTGGTTATATGTGAAACTTCTTTTGTCTGAATATCAAAATGGAAAATACCCCAATCCGTTCCGTATAGAATTTCTTTCCCATTCGGTGCCCACTCTACGCCTCCCGCATTCACTTGCAATAACAGTTCCGCTTTCGGACGCGGTTTCTCTATCTCACGAAACGGAATGAGATAGAGCCCACGAATTAACTTTCCATTCTTTGGAATGACAAACGACAGATTTGAGAAGACGATATCTCCGTTGCGTGAGATGGCTGCCCCCGGGATCTGACTATACTCGCCCCGTGTTAGGTTCTTCGCTTCTGCACCAGGTCTCTTTCTATCAAGCAGATAAACATCAACCCAATATTTCAACTGAGCACCTACGAATCCCTTTTCTATACCGACAGCGACAATGTAGTGCCCTTCTTTTTGTATGGATAATCCCTTAATAGGTCGCGGCAGTCTGAAAATACGGCGTGCGCGGTCTTCGTCATCCCCGATGCCGAACCATAATTCGTGGTAATCCAGCGGATGCCTAAAGATAATTTTCCCATTCGTTTGGGCGTGCGTTGTGAGGGGCAAGAAGATGGCAAGACATACACAAAACCCCTTGACTGCATTCTTGAGTATGTTCGTCAAGGTTATTCCTCCGTCTGTGGTGTGAAGGGTCCCATTTCTGAAATTCACCTAAATTCAAGAAGGCGAGCAGAAACGTCAGCCATGAGTGCCATACGAGTGGTTGGAACGCAGAATGATATAGCACCAAGCATAAACCCATGGACGCGAGGCGTTGATGGTATTTGAGCCAAGTCTGACGATTGCCCCATCGAACCCAGCGGCTTCGGAGAATGTAGAGACTGGCGATGACGATGGCGATAGCACCGATGATGCTAATGGTATGTCTCGCTTCACCGAAGCTGCCTGCTTGCCATATACATAAACCTGAGATAACAGCAGCGCCGACGATCCCGTGCCCGATTTGGATAAAGACTTTCATGCTGTCAGTTTAGCATGGAGATGAGAGAGGGTCAAGAAAAAACGATGAACAAAGGGAATGGGCAGTAGAGTTATGCCGATTTGGTTTATTGTGAAGTAATATTTAGCGAAGATGAATTTGTCTGGATAGTAGGAGCAACCTTCATTCCATTCAAAACACGCTTTTTTTCTTGTTCAATTGCTTGTTTCTGGACTGTTGAGGTAGCGAGTTCGCCTGCAATTATTAATTGCCGATAGATTTCAATCTGCTCCGGTGTTCCGTTCGGTATCACAATCGTCCTCTGTAATGTGACCCGAAATTTTTGGCGTTTGACTGGATGGTGGACAAGCACAGCTTTTAAATTTGTTTTGAGGTTTTGCGAGTGCTTCTTGAATTTTACTTCGCGCAGGTTTCCCCTCTCTATATCATGTTCAAAGGCGAATCCGCGCCGAGCGACAGCTCGAAGAGCGACACGATTCGGATTTTCAGACGGTGGAGATTCTGTTTGGTTCCTTTTGATTAAAAAACGGAGACCTGCCCGGGTGCCTAGCCAGAAGGTAACTGCACTTAGTAGAAGTATAGGAAAAAAAAGAGAAATAGAAATTGCTTTCGAGTTAATTTCATTTGAGTTTCCACACTTTGATGTATTCGTTCTTGTTCTTAAATGCATGTACAAGCTTGAAGAATTCAGAAGGCTCATCTAGTAAGTAGAGTTTGATTGCAAGGGAGTTCCGAAGGATAGAACTGACACAGATAAGTGTCCAATCAAAAGGGTTTTCATTTGGTATGTCAATGAAGATAGTATAGGGGCAAGTATTTTCTTCCTTAAAAAGTTGTATGTCTTTAAAGAAGATTTCTTTTGGTGGAAGTCTCAAGGTTTCGTTTTCGCTGAGAAACTCACAGACGACGTTTGTTATTTTTATATTGGCTAGCGAACTGTGCTTTAAGTGCTTTAATGTTTCATCTACACTCACATAAATGCTGCTCAGTTGATTATCAGATTTTTTCAGCATAGAAGTTTGCATCAAAGGCTTTTGCGAGGCATACCGGAAAACGACACGCCCTTCATCTGTTTCGACAAGGGATATCGAATCTCCGTAGATTGATACATGAGAGTAGATATCCCGGCTGGTGAGTAGTAGATGAGTAACGCCTTGTGTTTTAAACGCAGCACAAATGTCAGTTTCGCTTAATCTCGCTAAATCTGAAAAAGGCACTGTTGGCAAAGCAGTCGTATGTTCCGAGTTAGAAGATATAGCAATAACACTGTCTTGAGGGAGTTGGTTTAATAAGGCGTTCGTTTCGTATTCTGTTTTTTGTTCGCTATGACTATTGAATTGGTTTAAGGAACTGACGGTAGCCACAAGAGCAAGTGCTACGAGAACTATTTGTTTTGTTGTATTCATCCTATTGTCTCTTGAGTTCACCCCACAAAACTGACAGTTTTTGAGTAGGTTCAACACTGAGATAGTCCCCATGATAGGTAAGGTGATGTCCGTTTCCAGATGCATCGCGCCACTTGGAACCAGGCGATCCATCGAAATCGAAATGCCATAGGGCAACCGTGTGCTCATCCGATTTGAAGCTCCCTGTCGGGACTACGATAGTATCTCTCCAAAGTCTTTCGTCTAACTTTTCCCTCGGATAACGGATGATATTTGAAATTCGTACTTCGTCAATTAACCCTCTGGTGAACGCAGTCCAAAGAGGTTTCCCCTCAAAAGGTCCTCCAGGCAATCCTAAGAGAGGTGTGACACCCCCACCAATTCGTAAGGAAGTTGTGGTATCCAAAACACCTCGGAATTTAGTACGTTCTGTTAAGGCTGATCCCCATAAATGTTTGTCAATGATTTCCTGCCGGTACTGTGTTTCTACCATAAAAGCGACATAGTGCCACTGATTCAAAGGTGCTTCTACATCATTGTGGGTTCCTCCGAGTCCTGAATTCTCTATGCTAAAGGAAACGTCATGGCCGGCGATATTGTCGTGTGAGAATTGCATTCTATAACTTCCTGTTTTGGTAATCAGAAACCACCGTTCATCAGGTTCAATTCTCATTCTGTCAAATGGCTTCATCTCGCGTTTCTGATAAATCCACATCTCAATGGTGAAACTAGTGCCTGCAGCCATGTTTGCATCAAAGTCTTCGTGGTCGGCCACATAGGCATAGTCACCAGGGGCGTAAATTTGAAAGTAACCGCCGCCAGCAGGGGAAGGAACAACCGCAGCCGAGACACTCGTGTACATTGCCAATAGAAGAACACCAAAAAGAAACTTCATCATGCCTCCTTTTGATTGAATTGAAGGATGGCAGCGATGCCATCCTTCAATTATGTTGATTACCAAGGCCAAGCAGCCCAAAAACCCTTTTCCTCATTGCCCCATTGTATGGATTTACGGTAATTCACCTTATGTGCCGTGGTAGGAGTTACTGTTATATTCCATTCTGTCACAGCACGTATATGATGTGAGAGTCCATCCTTACCGTAACCGGAGTAGGTGGTGCCTGCTACCCACCAATGACTTGGGTCGGCTACATCAGAACTGATGTAAGTCCAATCCCAGAAAGTTGATGTTGCTTGAGGCATGAGTCGGTAGGTTGGTGACCTAAACCAGGCATGCTTGTCTGCAGGTTGGGCTGTGATCGTCGCTTGGTCAACATCTGTCTTTTTGTTGTGTTGGCCAAAACGGAATCCGCCTTCGTCTGGATAGAAGGCAGCACCCGTATAAAACTGCGCGTGTCGTCTATTTTGATTGCTACGATTTCTGGCGGTGTCCTCACGTGTATCTGTCACCTCTCCATAATGAAAAAACTCAACACCCATAAAACCGTTTTCTCTAACGTCCAAATCCCAAACACCACACGCTGCAAAACCCTCGGCTGTGCGAGTAACTGCCCAAGCTATACCTGCTACAAAGGCGACTAACATTAAGCTAAGGTTTAAATAAACCCATTTTCTTGTGAAAACCATTATGACCTCCGGACAAAATTTGTCAAGTTAATAAGTAATATTGGCTGAGGCACAGGGACCTTGCCTAACAAATCAATTAAACATTATCTCTCGTTGCTTACCATTGCGGAGACGGGATCGGTGGGATTTTCCTTAGCGGCTTTCTTCCACTGCTTTATCACACGTTTCACCGTTTCCTCAACTTTAGAACGAGAGATGCCAACAATTGCTTTCGCAATCTTCGAGAGAGGTTGTTCATCCAAGTACCGTTCCATAATCCATCTGTCTTTCTCTTCGGGAAGGCAGTTCATCAACGCGTCTAAGTTGCATCCGATGGGGATCAACACCTTAAGAATTCGTTCCCATCTTTTCTGAACTGCTTCAACGTTTGGGCCTACCGTTTCTGCTATCTCTTCAATCTCAGCCTCCTCAATTTTAAGTTCTGCGACTTTTCGGTCCTTACCTTGGAGGAGACAGAGAAGTTGCCTCACTAGATACCGTATTGCCTCGGCTTGTTCGGCATCGGTCTCCGCGAGAGATGTTGCGAACGGGGCTTCACTTTCGCCGATTGAAGGGTTGTCAAGTGATTCAAGTGGCGAGTTTCCTGTTTGCCTTCGCCGCTTTGCGTTTCTAATCTCATTCAGCGTTAAGTTTGTTGCGATAGTGAGCAACCACCCTCGCAACTTTTCCGGTTCTCGGAGGGTTTTCCTCTCTTTGAAGGCTTGGATAAAGGTTTCCTGTGTGATATCCTCGGCATCTACAGCGGGATCAGAATGATTCCGCATCATTCCGTCAATTTTGGCAAAGACAGACTTGTGATACGTGTTGAAAAGTAGTTCACAAGCCTTTTCTTCGTCATCAGCTTCTACGAATTGCCGATTTATACTAACGTTGTCCACCATTTCAATTGCTTACCGATTCATTTGGCGGCAATTTTATGATTGCCTTCATATATACATGACACAAATTTTGCGTGAATTCCGACACAAAATATTTTTTCTAAGTTTAATTAGTTAAGACTTAACATTACTTTGAGAAACTTTAAAATTAAGACTTAATATTACTTTGGAAAACTTTAAAGCCGATTTGCATTGTTGATGCTTAGGCAAATTTCGTGCCAGCATCCGTGTGAGGCATGTTATCTTTCTATGGATAATATTAGTAAATGTGAGATTATATGACTATGTAGAATTTTAATTTTTCTAAAATGTTTGTGTGCACTATATTTATTAAAAAACAGAGAAAAGCGTTAAAGTAACCCCAAAATGTCATATTGCGTTCCTATCGCTAATGTGCAGAAATCGCACGTGAATGCAAAAATTTCATGATTCTCTGCAAAAATTTCGTAGTGCCTTGTAAACATTGGCTCGTTGCCAACAAAAGATCGGGAAAGATAAGGAGGATGTAAACTTTTTTATCGGTCTCTCGTATAATGTGTTATAATGGTCAAGACTGACAGACAGATCTAAAGGAGGTAAGGAGATGAAGTTGCAAATATCTTTTGCGATACTGTTGCTTTTGGCAATGGTGGCATTTGCTGGGTGTTATACGCAACTCGGTTACCATGCGTCTTCAGATTATGGTCGGATACACCCTAAACACCATGAAGGTCTAACAAAAGCAGAAACGGAGACGGGGCATACTGACGCAGTAGATTCGGATGCCTCTGAATTAGAGCGCGCGGATGAAGAGGATTCTGATGGGTATTATGGACGACGGAAGCGGAGTTATCGGACGACGTACGCTGCCCCTTATAGGTACGACTCCTATTGGGTGCCTTATGGACCGTATCCGTCCTACGCATACTCACCGGTTTGGTATTATCCGTATCGTCCATTTTACGGATATAGCAGATATTATTATGGATACCGTGCGCCGTATTATCGCTACTATAGCGGTTATTATCCTTACAGAAACGTTTATCGGCGGTATCACAGTGGGAGTCGGTATACACCGCTTTCACGGCGGACTTACAAAAAAGGCGATTTACGGGTTGGCAATCGGCGTTCTCGGAGTTCACGCAGTGTGACTTCACCTTCGCCGAGGTCGAGATCGGAACGACTGCGGGTAAGAGATCAGAATAAAAAATAATACTATTTCTAAATGTTTATCTCACATTACCAGTTTTCATGGAATGTTTAGTGATGCGGAACAAACTAACAGTTTATTCTACATAAAGAGGGATTTATTAACAGAAATGGTATAATAATGGAGGAGTTGGAACAATGAAGCGAGCAGTGTATGCGACACTTATGTGTTTATTCGCCGCGATGTGCTTTGTGTCTATTGGTATGGCGCAGGTCGAAGAGATAGCGATCGGGAATACATTCGGCGTTGGGGCGCGGACGATGGGAATGGGAGGCGCGTCACTTGCACTCGCTGATGATTTCACCGCGCTCTATTGGAATCCTGCAGGCATGGCACAGATTCAGAAGTTCGAGTTTTTTAGCAGTTTTTCGCATAATAGGGCAAACGCGGATACCTATTTCGCTGGTGATGAAACAACAGGGACAAGTCGGTCACAGCTGCGTCCGAATTCTCTCGGATTTGTCTATCCACTGGAGACACGGCAAGGCGGGTTGGCGGTCGGTTTCGGTTACAATCGTCCACAAAATTTCGATTACCAGACTGCGATTCAAGGGATTGACTCGGGTTCCGGTACCGATTTCAGTGGATTCGCTGTTGATGAGATGAATATAAACAGAGGCGGCATTGGGATTTGGAGTTTCGGTGCGAGTGTATACGTCACAAAACGGGTACTGGTCGGTGGTGCGTTGGATTTCTGGCAGGGGAATAGCCTGCATGAATTGGATACGGAAGCAACTGACATCTTAAATGTGGATAATCAATGGTCGCGTTTCAGATACGACGACGCGATTGACCGAGAGTACTCAGGCATAGGGGGTCGGATAGGATTTCTCGCGCACCTGACAGATACTATCAATCTTGGATTGACATTCGTCTCGCCTGTTGAATTAGGTGTCGACGAACTCTGGGATCAGGCGACGGTGGATGTATATGATGATGGAGAAAAGGCGACGGATGCCACAAGCGGTGGGCAGGCATTTGACATCGAACGTCCATTTGAGGTTGGCGCGGGAATCGCTGTGAAGTTGTTAAACAAACAGCTAATTTTGGCGAGTGATGTCCAACTTACGGACTGGACACAGACGCGCTATGATCCAGCACCGGCGGACGACATTCCGAAGGATAATTTTGAAGCGTACTATGCTCCAACATTTCAGGTACGGGTCGGTGCGGAATATCAGATACCTGTGATTGATACACATGTCCGTTTGGGTTATCTTCTGGATCCGATTCCATTCATTTATGACCTTGATGATGTGGGGACTTTGGACGTACGTAACTTCTTAACAGCAGGTGTAGGAAAGATCTTTGAAGATTCGCTAAAGTTGGATGTGGCGTATATGCTCGGCACATGGCAGCAGGACAGGAATGGGTTGACGATAGAACGGCTT
The DNA here is from genome assembly GCA_003635255.1 of Candidatus Poribacteria bacterium. Taxonomy (GTDB): domain Bacteria; phylum Poribacteria; class WGA-4E; order WGA-4E; family WGA-3G; genus WGA-3G. Next base: position 10,099 of record PYJC01000069.1, read on the forward strand.
TCGCATCGGGTATTCGTTTCTGCTGCGTATCGGTTTTAATTAGTTATCAGTTAAACAGAAACGGGCGGAGTGGATAACTCCGCCCGTATATATTTTATAGTAAGACCCGTAATTGCTTATACACTCACAAAATGGCGAGGATACAATCCTCGCCAGCGGTGGGGGGTGTTTGTTCCCTGATAAACTGTAAACTTATTTTCGGATTTTACTATAATTAGCGTGCTAATGAACGTTGTCAAACAAGTTGGATGTAGCCCATCTGTGTCCCGTCGCCCTTTCGGAGTTCGCCTCTGATGATACGGGTGTATCCACCGTTGCGATCTTGATAGCGCGGTCCGATATCATCAAAGAGTTTGCGTAGGACAGCGTGCTTGTCAAGAGTGCTTGCTTCTTCACCTCTTCGGGGCTTGTAATGTAGATCGGCTCCATAGAGCATTTTCGCTGCTTGTCGGCGTGCGTTGAGATCTCCGCGTTTGGCGAGGGTAATCAATTTTTCAGCCACTCGCCGGAGTTCTTTGCATTTAGGCAGCGTCGTCCGAATTTGCTCGTGTTCAAATAGCGCGGTAGCTTGATTGCGAAAGAGAGCCTTTCGATGGCTTGAAGTTCGTCCCAATTTCCTGCCGCGTTTTCTATGACGCATCGTCTTCCTCCATGTGTGCGTTGTCGTGAAGAATTATATGGGCGGTTGCAGCGGTGCGTCCGCTGCACTTTCCTCATCGATGTCCGCGTCGTTGACATCGTCCGGGTCCATTCCAAGATGAAGCCCCATGTTGGCGAGTTGTTCTTTGATTTCGTTTAGCGAAGTCCGCCCGAAATTCTTGTATTCCAACATGTCCTTCTCTTCTTTTGCGACGAGTTCTCGTATGGTTTTAATATTCGCAGTTTCGAGACAATTGCTGGCTCGAACTGAGAGTTCAAGTTCAGAGACCGGTTTCGCGAGGTAGCGGTTTCTCCGCAGTTTTGCTTCATCGACCTCGGGTTCGGGTTCAACGTAACTTTCATCGAATTCTGTAAACAGTTTGATCTGTTGTAGCAGGATATCCGCAGCGCGTGTGACAGCATCCTTTGCTGTGATGGTTGCATCTGTCCAGACTTCGAGATTAAGTTTATCAAAGTTAGTCATATCACCGACGCGGGTTTCCTCTACCCAGAAGTTAACTTTTTTAACGGGTGAGAATTTAGCGTCGACTGGAATTAACCCGATGTCCTGTGTTTGGGGTCTGTGTTCTTCGGCAAGCGAGTAGCCTCTTCCTGTTTGTGCGTGGATTTCTATATCTAACCCTTCGCATTCGTCGAGCGTTGCGATATGTTGGTCAGGATTTATAATCTCAACGCGTGCATTCGGGCGAATATCAGCGGCAGTGACTTGACCGGATCCATCTGCTTTCAATGTGAGCCGTATCGGATCATCAGTTGAGATATTTAGCCGGATCTCTTTGAGATTGAGAATGATCTGTACCACGTCTTCAAGTACGCCGGGAATAGTAGCGTATTCGTGTTTTACCTGCGTAATTTGAACTGCCGTAATCGCTGCGCCTTTAATTGAGGAGAGGAGGACCCGGCGTAGTGAGTTACCGAGGGTTGTTCCAAATCCGCGCTCGAAAGGTTCAGCGGTATATTTTGCGTAATCGGGCCGTAAGGATTCTGTATCAGTTTTCAACCGATCGGGCATTTCTAGCTCGGACCTTATCATCGATTTCTCCTATAAGATTAAACTAAGTGTTAAAACGCACATGAACTGAGTGGCACTGCGCTGTCGCGTTGCACATTCGCCTCTCAATTCTATGTTAATGTAGCATTTTGGACATCCCATGATTTCCGTTTTGAAAATGGGTTCCCATGTGCCTCTTAATGTAGGTGTATTATAGCGTTGCCTATCTGTTTAGGAGACACTTGGGATATGAAGATGTACCTATCGGGAGTAAAGTTCAATGATGAGTTGCGTTTCAAGGTCCACGGCAATCTGCTCTACTACAGGTGCCCCTTGAACGCGTCCTTCCACTTTGTCTGTATCGATTTCAAGCCATTCAGGTGCGCCACGTTGCTGTGTGTATTCTAATGCCTCCTGAATAGTGGCAAGGTTTCGGCTCCGTTCACGTGGCGTGATGACATCACCGATTTGCACGATATAAGAAGGAATGTTAACCCGTTTGCCGTTGACAGTGAAGTGATTGTGCTTCACAAGTTGGCGTGCTTGGTTTCGAGAAGTTGCGAAACCGAGGCGGTAAACGACGTTGTCCAAGCGGCGTTCAAGGAAACTAATTAAGTTCTCACCCGCGATACCTGTTTGCCGTGCAGCTTTGAAGTAGTAGTTCCGAAATTGTTTCTCAAAAACACCATAAGTGCGTTTAACTTTCTGTTTGGCGCGCAATTGCCGCCGGAAGTTGTCGCGACCTCGGCGCGGGGGTGTCTGCCCATGTTCTCCGGGTGGATAACTCCGGCGTTCAAAGGAACATTTAGGTCCATTGCACCGCCGTCCTTTCAAAAAGAGTTTTTCACCTTCGCGTCGGCATAATTTACAGACTGAGTCTAAATATCTGCTCATTCGTTTTCCTCAAATTCCTTAAACCCGTCGTCTCTTAGGGGGACGACATCCATTGTGAGGGATAGGAGTCACGTCTTTCATCAAACTAATTTCGAGTCCGGCTGCAGCGAGCGCTCGTATCGAAGACTCTCGTCCGGATCCGGGTCCCTTGACTCTAACCTCTACGCGTTTCATACCGTGATCCATTGCTCTGCGTGCACATGCTTCCGCAGTTTGCTGTGCGGCAAAGGGTGTTGACTTCCGTGAACCGGTGAAAGTCATGCCGGCATTCGCCCAAGCAACGGTGTTTCCGCTTAAATCTGTGATCGTAATAATTGTATTATTGAAGGTCGCTTGAATATGTGCTATCCCCTCGGGGACGTTCTTGCGTTCTCTTCTTCTTCCACGCAAAACGATTCTCCTTTCGGTTAATAGTTGTCAGTTAACAGTTAACAGTTACAAGAGGTTTTCGATAGTTCCAAAGTCTCTTAACTCTCACTGCGAGGCAAACTGAAAGATTTTTTCGAAGAAAAAATCGTACTGAAAACTGTTAACTTCCTCTAACTGATGGCTTTTAACACTAGCCGCTCTTGCGTGCTGCCTCTTTGGCTTTTCTACCGACTGAGATCGTTCTTGCTTTCCCCTTACGGGTACGAGCGTTCGTATTTGTGCGCTGACCTCGAACAGGCAACTGCCGACGGTGTCGTAAACCACGGTAACTGTTGATATCCATCAGTCGTTTAATGTTCTGATCGACTTCACGCCGCAAGTCCCCTTCAATCTTGTAATTTTGAATTTGGTCTCGGAGTTGGCTAATCTCATTTTCAGCGAGACTGTCAACTTTTTTTCCTGGATCAATGTTAAGATCGGTGACAATTTGCGATGCGGTGTAACGACCAATACCATAAATTGCTGTTAGTGCAATGTCTATCCGTTTGTTTCGGGGTAAATCAACCCCAGCGATTCTTGCCATGGATGCCTCCTTTTTAATAGTTATCAGTTATCGGTTATCAGTTAAGAGGTTTGCGAAACGATAGCGTTTTTTGGTAACTGTTATAACCGGTTTGGACAAGGAACGTTACCAGAGAAAACTCGGAACTCTCCGAAGTTAACTGATGACTGACAATTATTAAAGGGTTAGCCCTGTCGTTGTTTGTGCTTCGGATTTGAAGGACAAATCACTCGGACAACGCCTTTTCGCTTAATAATTTTACACTGGTTACACATCTTTTTAACAGAAGGTCTAACTTTCATAATATCCTCTTTTTCAGGTGAAGTACTTAACGTCGTCTGCCTTTGAGTTTTCGATCTTTTAGGAATCCTTCGTAATGACGGACGGTCAAATAAGATTCGATTTGTGACATTGTATCGAGTACGACCCCTACAACAATCAAGATAGAAGCACCATCGACCATGGTTGCTCCGATATTGAGACGTTCTGTGATAATAATCGGAATCACAGCGATAGCAGCGAGGAAAACTGCGCCCGGCAGTGTGATCCGTGTAAGCGTTGTATTGATGTAATCTGCCGTCTGTTTTCCGGCACGGATGCCGGGGATAAAACCGCCATATTTCTGCAAGTCCTCAGCCATTTGGACGGGGTTGATTTGCACGGCTGTGTAAAAATACGTAAAGCCGATGATTAACAACGCATAAAGGGTTAGCCACAACGGTGTTCCCGTATCAACCAGTGCTTGTGCGCCCGTTACCCATCCCCAGTCCCGTGGAAGGAAGCTAAGAGCTGTCGTTGGGAACTGAATAAGTGTAATCGCGAAGATGATTGGAATCATGCCTGCTGCGTTCACTCGGAGCGGTAGATGCGTTGATTGTCCGCCAATGACCCTACGTCCGCGAATCTGTCTACCGTATTGTACCGGAATCTTCCGAACGGAGAGTGTAATAAAAACGGTCCCCGCGACGGCTACAATAATGAGTCCGACCAGAACCGAGAGGTGTAAAATTCCGAAGTCCGGTCTTGTGAATAAATTGCCGATAACAGTAGTGACACCGCCGGGTAAGCCTGCGATAATACCGACAGTAATGATTAACGAGATACCTTGCCCAATACCGCGCTCCGTGATTTGTTCACCAAGCCACATAACGAAGGAGGTGCCCGCTGTGAGGGTTAAGACTACAAGAAAATGCCACCATAAGTTCGGATCTCTGACAATCTCACCTGCTTGTCCAGTAATGTTTTCTGGATTCCGCAAGACGATACTAATCGTTATACCTTGGATGATACTAAGGATAACAGTTCCGTATCGTGTGTACTGGGTCATTTTCTTTCTGCCATCGGGTTCTCTGGAGAGTTTCTCCAAAGAAGGCACGATGACACCGAGAAGCTGCATAATGATTGAGGCACTAATATACGGTTGTATACCGAGTGCGAAAATCGTCATTTGACTAAATGCGCCCCCGGAAAACAGATCGATGAACCCAACGACATTGCCTGCACGTTCCATGAGTTGTTGGAAAAACGCTTCAAGTGCCACGTCGTCGATACCCGGGAGTGTAATGTGGGCACCCAAACGGTAAACAATCAAGAGCAGCCCTGTAAAAATGAGACGTTTCCGCAGTTCAGGGATTTTAAAAGCGTTTTGAAATGCCTTAATCACTTATTTTATTTCCTCCTCGCCTGTGAACTCTTAAGCAGCGTTGTCAGCATTTGCGCGTAATGCGAGTACTTCGGCTGTGCCGCCTTTGGATTCAATTTTCTCGATCGCTGATTTTGAGAATCGGTGTGCTTGGACTTTCAACTGTTTTTCGAGTTCACCGTCGCCGAGTATCTTTATCAGTGCGTTTTTGCGTTTAATTAAGCCAGCTTCGCGAAGAGATTCCGGACTTACGACCGCTGCGTCATCAAAAAGATTGAGGGTTTCGACGTTAATAACATCATACTCAAACCGTTTGTGTGCGGTTCGCCGGGGCCCCCGCTTCGGTAAGCGTCGGACGAGGGGCATCTGTCCACCTTCAAACCATGCTGGTATCGAACCGCCAGATCGGGATTTTTGCCCTTTATGCCCCCGTCCGCAGGTTTTGCCCCAACCGGAAGCGTTCCCTCTACCGACGCGTTTTCTGGAGCGTTTCGCGCCAGGTGCGGGTTTAAGTTCATTCAATTTCATCAGGATTTACTCCGTTCCTTAACCATTTATAGCCAAGCGTTGATGGATGCCGACAACCATTCTGAAGTGCCTCAGTTAGCGTTTCTTGAGCAGCTCTTCGACGGATAGGTCTCGCAGCCGTGCGACTTCGTTGATATCCTTGAGGCTCTTGAGTCCGAGCATCGTGGCTTCAGCGATATTTTTCACATTCCGAGAGGAAAGGCATTTTGTCAGTGCGTCTCGGACACCTGCGAATTCGAGGATAGCACGCGTTGCGTGTCCTGCGATAATACCTGTTCCGGGACTTGCCGGTTTCAGCAAAACTTTTGCGGATTTGAATTCACAGGTAATTTCATGCGGAAGTGTGCCATTAGTGATTGGCACCCGAATTAGATTTTTTCGGGCATCAGCGAAACTTTTACGGAGTGCGCCAGCCACTTCACTTGCGCTGCCGAAGCCAATGCCAACAATACCGTCTCGATTCCCAACAACCGTGAGCGAGTTAAAACTCGGGGTTCGCCGTCCCTTACCGACTCGCATGACGCGGTTGATTGTAATCATGCGTTCCTCAAATTCATAATCGTCGGGGTTAATTCTATCTTTCAGCAAAAAAATCTCCTATCCGGTATACATCCTGTTTACCCGTGTATTTGCGGGAACAGGGACCGGTTTTCGGGGTATTTAGAACTTCAGTCCCTCTGCCCTCGCTGCTTCTGCGAGAGCTTTTATGCGCCCGTGGTAGAGATGCCCGCCCCGGTCAAAGACTACTACCTCAATTTCTTGCTGCTTGGCTTTTTGTGCCAAAAGTGTACCAACGCTCTCCGCTGCCGTTATATTTCCGCCGCTTTCAAGGCTCCCTTTGAGTTCAGGGGACAGTGTAGAGGCTTCGGTGACCGTCACGCCAAGTTCATCATTAATGAGTTGCGCATAGATGTGTTTTAAACTTCTGAAAACAGCGAGCCTTGGTCTATCACTGGTCCCGCTAATCTTTTGACGGACGCGTTTCCGGCGCCGTAGATGGCCCATCCGTTTCTTTTTTATAAGTGCCAAGGTGTCTCCTTATTATCCAATTATACAATAGACGCGCTTCCTATTTCATCAGGCTTTCAAATCTCGCCCTATTACGCGTAAGATATAACAGCATTAGCCAACAGCAGCTTTTCCTTCTTTATCTCGGACGCGCTCACCCTCGTAGCGGATACCTTTACAAGGTTTATAGCTATCTGGTTTCCTGATTTGACGAATAGATGCCGCTACCTGTCCAACGAGTTGTTTATCAATCCCACTAATAACAACAGGTGTATGTGTTTGACCATCTATCATTTCAGTGGCTTCAACGCTCAGCGTTATTCCTTCGGGAGGCACGTAAGTAACGGAATGTGAATAACCAACATCAAGAATCAAATTGTTCTCACGATTGACTTCGGCACGATAACCTGTACCTACCACTCGAAGTTTTTTCTCAAAGCCCTCCGAAACACCGGTAACCATATTGGCGATGAGGCTGCGCGCTAATCCGTGCAAGGCTTTATACTGTTTGAGTTCACTTTTTCTTTGGACGGTTAGGACGTTTTCCTCGAGCGTCACATCGATTCCATCTGGAACTGCCCAATTGAGACTGCCTTTGGGACCTTCCACCTGTACATCACTTGCGTTTAAAGCGATCTGCACCTTCTCAGGGACTGGAATCGGTTTTATTCCAATACGTGACATTCTACTTCTCCCGGTTCATTGAGAGTCATCTGTGAAATTTTACCAGACGTAACATAGGACTTCACCGCCAATTTTTTCCCTACGACATTGCGGTGTAGTTTTTACACCATTAGATGTCGATAAAATGGCGACACCGAGTCCCCCGTAAACCCTGGGTAGCCTATCTGATTTGGCGTAAATGCGTCTACCGGGTTTGCTGATGCGTCTGAGGTTTGTGATGACCTTCTCTTTTTTCGTATTTCCGTATTTCAAATAGATTCTTAAAATCCCCTGTTTTCCATCTTCAAGTAAGCGATAGTTTCGGACGAAACCTTCTTCTGCCAAAATGCGTGCGATTTCCGCCTTGATTTTTGAAGAGGGGATTTCAACGCGTTCATGTCCTGCCATATTGGCATTGCGGATACGTGTTAACATATCGGCAATCGGATCGGTCATCGACATGAAAGATTCTCCTTATTTCGTTCTCGTTTTTGAATAGCCGCTGTGCCCGTCATGTTTTTCAGATAAGGGCAAATGGTATCCAGTTTTCTACCAACTCGCCTTTCGGACCCCAGGGATTTTACCGGCGCGAGCGAAGAGGCGAAAACAGATACGACACAATTCAAACTTGCGCAGATACCCCCGCGACCGCCCGCAACTTTTACAACGGTTATATTTTCGGGTTTGGAACCGCGGGGTTCTTTTCTGTTTGGCAATCCATGCTTTACTTGCCAAGCTAAATGCTCCTTTTCTTATGTATCCGGGACATATTTATTGAGTGTGTCCGGATGAATGAAGCTGCCGGGTCATTTCTGCAGCCATTTGGCTGCGAAACCTTCTGCGCCTGAACCGATCTATGTTCGGAATGGCATACCCAGCAGTTTTAGCAATTCGCGACCTTCTTCGTCTGTTGGGGCAGTCGTAACAACGGTTACATTTAGCCCACGGGTATCGTTAACTTTGTCGTAATCAATTTCTGGGAATATTAGCTGCTCCGTGAGGCCGAGGGAATAATTACCGCGACCATCAAAGGAGTCCGGTGATACACCGCGAAAGTCCCGAATTTGCGGCAGGACGATATTCACCAGTCGGTTGAAGAATTCATACATCCGTTGCTGTCTGAGTGTAACTTTACATCCGATTGCCATACCTTCTCTGACTTTAAAAGCAGAAACGGATTTTTTAGCATGCGTGATGACAGCGCGTTGTCCAGCAATGAGCGTTAATTCTTCAACGGCATCTTCCAATGCTTTCGGTTCCTGAAGTGCTTCGCCGACCCCGATATTCAGGGCAATCTTGTCCAATTTCGGAATCTGCATCACATTTTCATAGTTAAAATGGCTTTGCAATGCGGGCATGACTTCGGTTTGATAAAATTCTTTGAATGGGCTCATGAGCCTTATATCCTATAAAATCGCGTATTCAGTGTGATTGTCTAAGCAACGCTTCTCGTCTGCGGTACCCAGAGGTGTTCTGTCCTGTTTACCCTTCAACCTTTTTGAGGTTAGAAACGTGAATGGTGCCTTCGCGTTCGACAATACCACCTTGTCCTGCTTGGTTTGGTCGGAGGTGGCGTTTAACGATATGAACGCCTTCAACAATTGCGCGTTGTTTCTTTGGGAACACCTCCAAAACCACACCTTCCTTGCCTCGGTCCTGTCCGCTAAGGACTACGACCGTGTCATTTTTTTTGATATGCAGTTTTCGTCGTGTCACAATTGTCCTCCTAAATAACCTCGGGGGCAAGCGAGATAATTCGGGTGAATCCCTTTTCTCTGAGTTCTCGCGCGACGGGTCCGAAAATTCGGGTGCCTCGTGGCAGCTGGTTCCCTTCTCGATCCGGCGGATGAACGAGAACCGCAGCATTCTGGTCAAATTTGATATAGGATCCGTCTGGGCGTCGATATTCTTTGGTCGTACGTACAACGACTGCCCGAACAACTTCGCCCGCTGTGACCTGTGTATTAGGTGTCGCATCTTTGATGCTTGCCACAATCACGTCGCCTACGCGTGCATAGCGACGTCGGGTCCCGCCGAGTACACTAATGCACATTAACTGCCTTGCGCCGGTATTATCAGCACAGGTTAATCGAGAGTATGATTGAACCATTTTTGTATCCTCCTCTATCGTTTTCAAAAGGGTGTGTCTTGGAAACGCCAGAGTGTGGATGAACCCCTTTCTTCTCCGGTGCCATCAGTCCCTTTTGCCGCATCATATATGGACAGGGAGGGACACTCCGGTGGTGGCACTTTTTAATCGTTTGCGGGTTGTATTGCGTTGACTATCGCTTGGACCCGCCATCGTTTCTGACGACTCAGTGGTCGGGTTTCAACAACCTGAACCACGTCACCGACGTTACAACTGTTCTGTTCATCGTGAGCCAAAATCTTCTTCGTTTTTCGGACGACCTTCTTGTAAAGGGGATGTTGATAGCGACGAACAATTGAGACTGAAACAGTCTTATCCATACTGTTACTCGTAACAAGACCTGTCCGAAATTTACGATGCCTTCGCCTTTCTTCGTTCAACTTTATCCTCCAAATCAACCAAACCTGTTAATGTACGCACTGTGGAACCACAAAACCTTAGAAATTGATGAAACGGACTGGCGTGCAGGTACTTAACCTTGTCCTTTCCGTTCTGTTTATTGTGAACGTACCTGTAGGATCGTTTTCACACGTGCGATGTCTTTTCGGATCTTACCAATACGTGTTGTGTCTTCTTGTTGTCCTAAGATACCTCTGAATTTCTGATTGAACAGATTTTCCTTCAAGGACTTGAGTTCACTTTCCAATTCTTCGGTCGTTTTCCCTCGTAGTTCATCCGCTTTCATGTTTTCGTATCTCCTTGCGTGTTGTCAAAACTACGTTGCCCGTTTGGGTGTGCGTAATTTTTCCAACGTCGGAGTCGCAGGCGAAATTACTCATTCCGTGCAACGAACTTAGTTTTGATTGGCAATTTATGGGCGGCTCGTTCCATCGCCCCTTTTGCGTCTTCAAGCGAAACGCCGCCTAATTCATAAAGGACTCTACCGGGTTTGACGACAGCGACCCAATGTTCGGGGGGCCCTTTTTTGCCTTTGCCCATGCGCGTTTCAGCAGGTTGCTTACTGAGTGGTTTATGCGGAAAGATTTTGATCCAAAGTTTCCCGCCACGGCGTACATATCGCGTGATAGCAATACGTGCAGATTCGATCTGGTTGCTGGTAATCCAGCCGGCTTCCATTGCTTGTAAACCGTATTCGCCGAAGTTGATTTGTGAACCTCGGAGCGGTTTTCCACGGCGTTTTCCACGATGCACATAGCGGCGCATCACGCGTTTCGGCATTAACACCTTAAATGCCTCCTTACAATCTGTTCGTACGGTTATGAATCGTTCCTGGATTCTTGTTTACTCTGACGCTGCCTACGTTGTTGGTTTCTCCCTCTGCCTTGTCCTCCGGATTGTCGGGAGCGTCCATCTTGGGAACCGGAGCGTCTGTCGTTACGGCGACGGTCAGAACGTTGCGAACCGCCTGCGTCGTCGCGTCGTCCAGATTGACGCTGAACGGCTGTCTCGCCTTTTAGTTTGTCAGGGACACCGATAACTTCGCCCTTAAAAATCCAAGTTTTGACCCCGATTTTACCGTACGTCGTGTTCGCTTCAGTAAACCCATAGTCAACATCGGCTCTGAGCGTGTGGAGCGGGACTCGTCCTTCAATGCTGGATTCGGCGCGGGCAATCTCCTTACCATCCAGCCTACCACTCACCATAATTTTAACGCCCAAAGCACCTGCTTGCATTGAACTGGAGATATTCCGCCGCATGGCGTGTTTAAAACCAGCCCGACGTTCTATTTGTGTCGCAACGGCTTCGGATACAAGTTGGGCATCGAGTTCGGGGTCTCTGATTTCGGAGACATTAATCCGTACAGGGCAGCCAACCTCTTTTTCGAGCATCGTTTGTAGTTTTTCAGCCTCTGCGCCACGGCGACCGATGACGATCCCCGGACGCGCTGTATGGATGTTAATACTACAACGGTCTGCAACACGTTCGACCTCAACGCGCGAAATGCCGGCGCGCGCCAGTTGCTCTTTGACGAATGCTTGAATCTTAAAATCCTCATGAAGCCACTTGGCATAATCCCGTTCGCTGTACCACTTTGAATCCCACGTTTCAATGATTCCTAAGCGTAAACCACGCGGGTGAGTTTTTTGTCCCACGCCAAACCTCCTGTCAAACTTTTCCCGGTTGCAACGTGGAGTTTAGGTGGTGCTGTAGTGCTTTGTAAATATGCACGTCGTTACTCACCATCTTCAGTACTCTCCTCGTCAACGACGACGGTGATATGGCTACTTCGTTTTAAGATTCTGTTTGCCATACCCCGTGCCCGGGGACGTATCCATTTCCGCGTAATCCCTTCATCCACGCGAATCTCTTTGACGTATAAGCCCTCAATATCGACGCTTGGGTCTTGATACTGTGCGTTCGCGGCTGCTGACTGAATCAACTTATAAATTATAGGGGACGCGGCTTTATGCGTAAAGCGCAGCTGACTTAACGCATCTTCAACATATTGATTACGGACGAGATCGGCTACCAAACGGGCTTTCCGCGGGGCGACCGATGCGTTCCTAATTTTAGATCGGGCTTCCATCAGTATCTCCTAATAAAAGCAAGTTTCTGATTGCATCACTATTATTGCCAAGCAGATGCGTGCATCTTCCGAAAAAAGGGATGAATGCACTGTCAATCTGCCATAAAAGTTATCGCGAAAATTATCTTCTCGCAACAGCAGGAGCAGGAGCACCACCACCACCCGCAGCGTGAGAACGGAAGGTGCGTGTCGGTGAGAATTCCCCGAGCTTATGTCCTACCATGTTCTCTGTGATATACACCGGAAAAAACTTTTTCCCGTTGTAAATTGCCAGGGTATGTCCTACCAATTCAGGTGTAATGGTTGAACGACGGGACCAGGTACGAATCACCCGTTTGGTGCCTGAACGTTCCATAGCGGCTACCTTCTTGGCGAGTTTGGGGTCTATATAGGGTCCCTTTTTAATAGAACGCGACATGGTATTTCTCCTCTACCTTATAAATAATCAGTTGCTTAGCGTGCATCCATGAAAAAGTTATTTTCGTTTTCCGACAATGTAGCGGCTTGATTTCTTCTTCGGGTTTCGGGTCTTGTAGCCCTTCGTTGGAACGCCCCACGGGGTAACCGGATGTCTACCGCCAGAACTCTTTCCTTCACCACCACCGTGTGGATGGTCGATCGGGTTCATAGCGACGCCTCTAACCTTCGGGCGTTTTCCGAGCCATCTTGAACGCCCCGCTTTACCGATGACGATCTTACTCACATTGCCGACCTGACCGAGCGTTGCCATTGCTTCCACTGGGATCAGCCGAATCTCACCTGACGGGAGTCGGATACGGGCGTACTTGCCCTCTCTGTCAACCAATTGCGCTGCACCGCCGGCACTGCGGACAAGTTGTCCACCTTTACCGGGTTTCATCTCTATATTATGGATTGAGGAACCGAGCGGAATTCTTTCAAGTGGCAAGGCGTTTCCGACCCGAATTTCTGCGTCTGCGCCCGAAGTAAGCATATCACCGACCTGAATACCGACGGGTGCGAGGATATAGCGTTTTTCCCCATCAGCATAGTGGAGCAGCGCGATATGCGCCGAGCGGTTCGGATCATATTCAATTGCGGCAACTTTTGCCGGAATACCGAACTTATCGCGTTTAAAGTCGATAGCTCGATAGCGGCGTTTGTGTCCGCCACCGCGCCTCCTAACTGTCAAGCGTCCTTTGGCGTTCCGACCGGCTTTCTGCTTGGCACCCTTAACGAGAGATTTTTCCGGTTTGCTACGCGTAATCTCTTCAAAGGTGTACCCAGTCATAAACCGACGACTTGGGGTGATAGGTGAATATGTTTTAGGCACTCTGATTTCCTCTTTAATAGTTGTCAGTTCGCTTCGCTTTCAGTTATCAGTTTGGTTTTTGAGTGTCGATCGTCTCTTTGTCCATGTCGTTGCCGATTTGGGTAAAAACTGGGACAAAAAATGTTGGTGAATCAAATGCTTAACTGATAACTGATAGCTAATGACTATATAGCTTCAAACTCTTGGATGGTTGCGCCTTCTCTTAAGGTGATAATCGCTTTTTTCCAATGCGGTTTTCTACCCCGTTGGTAACGCAACATTTTTCCTTTCGGTTTGCCGCGAACATGCATTGTGCGAATTTTGAGGATATCTCCTTCAATGTCGAACAATTCTTCTGCAGCGCGGCGGATCTGCGGTTTCGTTGCTTTGCGATCAACAACAAACGCGTACTTGTTAGCGTCGCGGAGGATCGTGCTTTTCTCGGTGATTAGCGGTTGCAGTATAACCTGATAGGCATCTTTCATCAGTTTTATCCTTCCGCATCTGGATCGATGTTCACGAATTTGGATTCGAGTTTCTCAGCGGCTTTCTCAGTGATTATCAACGTGTCGTGCCACATGACTTGGTAGATGTTGAGCGTATTCCATGTGCAGCAATGAACTTGTGGAATATTCCTCACGGAGAGGTTGATATTCTGGCTGTGTTCATCAAGGATGAGGAGTGCCTTTCCGTCTACGTTCAGTGCTTTTAACATGTTGACCATGTCTTTGGTGCGTGGCTGTTCAAGCGTGAAATCTTCAACAAGAATGCACTGCTGATTCTGGAACCTGTCTGCGAGTGCGCTGTGTAACCCCAATCGCCGCACCCGTTTAGGCGTGTACTGCCGATAACTGCGCGGTTTCGGTCCAAACGCTACACCGCCGTGGACTCGAATCGGTGACTTGGCATCACCTACACGGGCTCTGCCGGTTCCCTTTTGGCGGTAGAGTTTCCTTCCACTGCCTCTCACTTCACTCCGGGACTTCGTTGATGCAGTACCTTGCCGCTGATTGGCAAGGTAAGCAACGACACACTGGTGGATGACGGGACCATTCACTTCAGCCTCGGTGAATGCAGCGGCTAATTCTTTTGCGTGCAGGACATCCCCGGATCTATTGTGTACGTCTAAAGTTGACATAATTGTATGCTCGTTTTATTTCGGCATCGTTCAGTGACGACTGCCGGCCTATGCACTCGGTGCTTTAGATGCTTTTTTAATCAGAAGCAAACCGTTGGGAGGTCCAGGGACTGCGCCTTTGACCACTAACAAGTTGCGTTCAGAATCGGCTTGGATTACGGGTAAATTTTGGACGGTGTGCCGTTTGGCACCGTGGCGTCCTGCCATCCGTTTCCCTTTAAAGACTCGAGACGGTGTCGCGCTTGCCCCGATAGAACCGGGGCGACGGAGATCTTGTTCACCGCCGTGGCTTTTCTTACCACCGCCGAAGCTCCACCGTTTCACCACACCGGTGAAACCGCGTCCTTTCGACGTACCTGTTACATCAACAAGTTCACCTTCTGAAAAAACGCTTGCATCAACAATATTTCCTACGGACACGTCATCAAGGCTCTGGACACGAAATTCACGAAGCACCCGTACGGAATCAACACCGGCTTTTGCTAAATGCCCACGCTTGGGACCGTTTATACGGTTCTCTTTCTGTTCACCGAAGCCCAACTGAACCGCCTGATATCCATCTTTTTCTTGCGTTTTGAGTTGGACAATTGCACAAGGACCTGCTTCGATGACAGTAACAGGCACCGCTTTTCCAGAGTCTTCAAAGACTTGTGTCATGCCGACTTTGCGGCCGATAATTCCATTAACCATTTTCTTCGCTCTCCTCCTTTAGGATTTGCAAACCAGCAAGTTACTGACGTGTTCAGATGCGTGCCCTCTGGTTTCCAAACCGTCGGAGTGGAGAACAATCATTTCTCCGACTACAGTAAGGTAATTTTGACATCGACACCTGCAGGCAGGTCCAACCGCATCAAAGCATCAACAGTTTTAGGTGTAGTCTCTAAGATATCCAGCAGACGTTTATGAATCCGCATCTCAAATTGTTCACGTGATTTTTTGTCGGTAAACGTTGAACGTTGAACGGTGTAAATATGCTTTTTCGTCGGCAATGGAATCGGACCGGAGACCGCTGCGCCTGTACGTTTCGCAGTATCTGCTATCTGCTTTGACGACAGGTCTAACAACCGATAGTCAAATGCCTTAAGCCGGATGCGAATTTTTTGATTGTCCATCTTTTCGTATCGCCTTCACCCAACAAGAGGATACCCGTTAGATGACATCATGAACGTGATGTCCGAAATCCTCTGTGTTGATGTCTATAACTAAAGGCGGAGTGTAAACTCCGCCCAATTTCTTATTCAAGGATTTTGGAAACAACACCGGCGCCGATAGTTTGTCCGCCTTCCCGAATCGCGAATCGGAGTTGCTCTTCCATCGCGATCGGTTTAGACAGTTCGACTGTAATCTGTGCGTTGTCGCCGGGCATAATCATTTCGATGCCTTCAGGGAGATCCATCTTTCCGGTTACGTCGGTTGTCCGGAAATAGAACTGCGGTCTGTATCCGGTAAAGAACGGATTCCAGCGTCCGCCTTCATCTTTTGTGAGAATGTAGGCTTCGGCTTCAAACTTGGTGTGCGGTGTAACCGTCCCTGGAACTGCCAAAACTTGTCCGCGTTCAACTGCATCGCGCTCAATACCGCGTAGCAGTGCGCCGAGGTTATCGCCAGCACGCCCTTCGTCGAGACTTTTGTTAAACATTTCAACACCTGTGATAACGGTGTCTTGTGTATCGCGAAGTCCGACGATTTCGACGGGGTTTCCGATTTCAATAACGCCACGTTCAACGCGTCCCGTAACAACGGTACCGCGTCCACTGATGGTGAAAGTATCTTCAATCGACATCAGGAACGGTTTCTCGTTATCACGGACAGGTTCAGGGATGTATTCGTCAACAGCCCCCATGAGTTCGAGAATTGACTGGCAAGACTCGTGTTGCGGGTCGCCATCGGCTTCCATAGCTTCAAGCGCGGAACCTGTGACGATCGGAATATCGTCGCCCGGGAAATCGTAATTGCTTAACAATTCGCGAACTTCGAGTTCGACGAGTTCAAGCAGTTCTTCGTCATCAACCATGTCTGCTTTGTTAAGGTAGACGACGAGAGACGGCACATTCACCTGCCGTGCGAGGAGTACGTGCTCGCGCGTCTGGGGCATAGGACCATCAGCGGCGGATACGACGAGAATTGCACCGTCCATCTGTGCTGCGCCGGTAATCATATTCTTGATATAGTCGGCGTGTCCGGGGCAATCGACGTGTGCGTAGTGCCGATTTTCGGTTTCATATTCAACGTGTGCCGTGTTAATCGTAATACCACGCTCTTTTTCTTCGGGTGCCTTGTCAATGTCCTCATACGTCTGGACATAATCTGTATCGGCAAGTTTAGAGAGCACCATAGTAATCGCTGCAGTCAGCGTTGTTTTACCGTGGTCAACGTGGCCGATTGTTCCAATATTAACGTGTGGCTTATTCCTTTCAAACGTTTCCTTAGCCATTTTTGTCCGAGCTCCACTAAAAGTTTATTGTTGCGGGATTCTCAGCGCGATTCCATAGAACTGCGCATCCCCGTTTCTATAGGGTGTCCAAACGCTTTTGCGCATGGTGGCACCGTTTAACTAAATCTTATGTCCGCTTATAGGAAGTGGGAACACTCCTACAGTTCGGACACTTCACAACTACTTAAAACGATTATCAGTTACCATTCGCTGATGAAATTAAGTCCTCCATTACACTTGTGGGGACTTCGTTATAGTGTGCAAACTCCATAGAGTAGTTCGCTCTACCCTGTGTGAGTGACCTAAGGGTTTTGACGTATCCGAACATTTCTGAGAGGGGTACATCAACCCGAACGACCTGGATACGAGATTTTGCCTGCGTTTCGGTTTCGCGTATCTGCGCACGCCGTGCGTTCAAATCACCTATGACCTTACCGAGGTATTCGTCTGGGACAATAACCTCAACGTCCATAATCGGTTCGAGAAGTGTCGGTGTAGCACGTTTCAAAGCATCTTTAAACGCCATTGAACCGGCGATAGAGAACGCCATTTCTGATGAATCCACTGCATGGTGTGAACCATCAACGAGTTTTACGGATACATCAACAACTGGATAGCCGGCAAGAACACCCGTGTTCATGGCATTCTCTATCCCTTTTTCCACTGCTGGAATGTATTCTTGAGGAATGACCCCGCCTTTGGTGTCATCAATGAACGTAAAGCCGGTGCCTTTTTCAAGGGGTTCAACTTCAATCACAACATGTCCAAATTGACCTCTACCCCCGGATTGGCGTATGAACCTGCCTTCAGACTTGACAGGTTTGAGAATCGTTTCGCGGTAAGCAACCTCTGGGTTACCCACATTCGCTGAGACATTAAACTCACGTACAAGCCTATCGACAATGATTTCGAGGTGAAGTTCACCCATACCTGAGAGCAAAGTTTGTCCGGTTTCTGGATCTTGATGGACTTTGAAGGTTGGGTCTTCTTCGGCGAGTTTGGAGAGGGCGAGGTTTAGTTTATCAATATCGGACTGTGTTCGAGGCTCAACTGCGATGGCCATCACGGGGAGTGGGAACACCATCGTTTCTAAGGTGATATGTGCCTTCGGATCACAAAGTGTGTCCCCTGTTGAGAGATCCTTTAAACCGATTGCTGCGGCAATGTCGCCCGCATAAACGGCTTGCAGTTCTTCGCGTTTATTGGCATGCATCTGCATCAGCCGTCCGATCCGCTCGTGTTGCCTTGTTTTACTGTTATAGACAGTATCGCCTTTCTTGAGAACACCTGAGTAGACGCGCAAGTAAGTGAGTTTGCCAACATGCGGATCCGTCGTAATTTTGAATGCCAATGCACAGAAGGGGTCATCATTTTTCGGGAGACGTGTTTTGTCTGCTTCCGTTTTCGGATCGAAGCCTACGATTGGCGGCACGTCAGTCGGTGCTGGCAGATAAGAGACGATTGCATCTAAGAGCGGTTGTACACCTTTATTCTTTAGGGCGGTCCCACAAAGGACAGGGACAACTTTACCGGCGATTACAGCGTTACGGATGCCTATTTTAATTTCTTCGGGCGAGATTTCGACACCGTCTAAGTATTTGAGGAGGAGTTCTTCATCGCAGTCGGCGATAGCCTCTAACATCCGGTCGCGATATTCGTTTGCCATTTCCTCCATTTCTTTGGGGATGTCTGTCTCTTGAATAACGGTGCCGTCGCTGCCGGCATCGGTGCCTACGTTCCAAATTTGACCCTTCATGGAGATCAGGTCTACGGTGCCTGTGAATTGTTCTGCTGAACCGATAGGGAGTTGCACTGGGATCGCCGCAGCACCGAGGCGTTCTTCCATCATTTCAACGGTGCGGAAGAAATCTGCACCGGTTCGATCCATTTTATTGACGAATGCAATGCGAGGTATATTATATTTGTCTGCTTGTCTCCAAACAGTTTCGGATTGCGGTTCAACACCGCCGACTGCGCAGAAAACCGCGACTGCACCATCGAGAACGCGAAGGGAACGTTCAACTTCGACAGTAAAATCGATATGCCCCGGGGTATCAATAATATTAATATGGTGTTTTTTCCAGTGACAGGTCGTTGCAGCAGCCGTAATTGTAATACCGCGTTCCTGTTCCTGCACCATCCAATCCATAGCCGTAGTACCATCGTCCACGTCACCGATTCGATAGACTCTACCGGTATAATATAAAATACGTTCGGTTACGGTGGTCTTACCGGCATCGATGTGTGCCATGATACCAATGTTCCGCATGTGGGGCAGTTCTAAGCGTTGAGGGGTGCTGTTTTTTGTATCTGCCACGGTTGAACGACTCCTTTTATCTGTTCACTTGTATTTTTATTTCAGTTGTAAGTTAGACGTGTGTCTTTACCATCGATAATGTGCGAAAGCACGGTTGGCTTCTGCCATTCGATGCTGATCCTGTTTTCTTCGGATTGCGCCACCTTCGTTACGTGAGGCTTCAATTATTTCGCCTGCGAGGCGTTCTGCCATGCGTCTTTCACCACGGGCACGAGCGGATTGGATAATCCAACTGAAAGCCAACCGTTGTTTCCGCTCCGCCTTTACATCAACTGGAACTTGGTAGGTTTGGCTACCTACGCGCCGAGGGCGGATTTCAAGGACCGGTTTAACATTGTTGATCGCTTGACGGAACACCGCGAAACCTTCTTCATTCGTTCGAGTTTCGATGATCTGAAAACTCTCATATAGAATGGATTGTGCGGTGCTTTTCTTTCCATCCAACATGAGACTATTGATAAACTTTGATACGAGCTTGCTGTTATAAGTCGCATCAGGATTGACATCCCGTTTGGTGATATTTCCACGTCTCGGCATCTGATATTCCTCCGTTGTTTAGTCGGGTTTCCGTGCGCCGTACTTTGAGCGACCTTGACGGCGATTATCAACACCAGCGGTATCTAACTGTCCACGGACGATATGGTAACGCACATTAGAGAGGTCTTTCACTCTCCCGCCCCGAACCAAAACGACTGAGTGTTCTTGCAGATTGTGGTCAATCCCCGGAATATAACAAGTCGCTTCGTAGCCGGAAGTGAAACGCACGCGAGCGACTTTACGTAATGCCGAATTCGGTTTTTTCGGTGTAATCGTTTTGACTTGTAGACAGATACCACGTCGCTGCGGGCACTGCTCAAGCACCGGCGATTTCGTTTTCTTCCGGGATCTCTTACGCGGTTTTTTAATTAACTGGTTAATTGTCGGCATTTCATACCTCCGGGTTAAAATCTATAGGGGTTTTTTGCACTAAAAAAGCCCCGCGCGGGGCATCATAACTTCAGTAGAACAAATTAACGTGGAACTGTGGGTACGACGTTAGAATGTTTCCGAATAACTGCCCCTTTCTCCAAAAAAGATTTAATAGGGTTTCCAAAATAAATATTATACACGTTCAAAAGCGGTTTGTCAAATTTTTTTGAAAAAAAATGTGAAAAAGACTGAAATTCCACGAATTTCTTAGTTTTTTAGGAGTTTTCCACGTAAAATAACCGTCTGAACGCTTAAAATTTTTTGATAAGGAATCCTCTTTCAGACTTTTACACTTAACGCAAAAGTCGCTACAAACGAACCTGTGTCTATCTTGAATTCTTTTGCTGAAAAATCAAGGACCTCCAGATTTGCGCGTTCATATAAGTCTAACACTTCGCGCGGATTTTGCGGGACATACAAATGCATCGGAATCGGCAATCGAACCGGTATAGACGTTATCGCGTATCCGCCGGATTTTAGCACTCTGACGACCTCCAGAAGCCCTTTCAGTGGATCTGGAATATGTTCCAAGACCTCCATAGCAATCACCACGTCAAAAGTGTTGTTCGCGTAAGGAAGATTCCGGACATCTCCGGTTGTGAATTGAACTCTGTTATCAATACCCTTGAGTTTCATCAGTTTTTCAGCATAATGGACGCACTCTGGGCTAATATCTATGCCACACGCTGTCCATGTCGGCTTCTCTTCAAGGATAAATTGTGTCAAGACCCCTGGTCCGAACCCTAAGTCACAAAATTGCATATCGCTTTCATCCAGTTTTTTTAGCTGCTTTGAGATGAAACGTAGCCTTTCCAACGCGGGTTCAAAGTTGCGATAATACAGATGTTCTTGGCTTGGGTAAGCAGTCGTGTCGTACAACTTCTCTTTGATGGTTTCAAAATCACGCACCCCGTGAGGTAAGTCAGATACTTCTAAGCTTAACAATTCGTCCGACTTTACCTCCATCACAGAAAGAACATCTGAAACGACTTGTTCATAATTCTCCCAATAAGCGTCATCTTTATCAATCTCGGTCCGTAGACGTGTCAACATCAGTTCGATCTGAGCTGCGATCGAACGCATGAAAGAGTGACGGAGATAGTCAGATGAATTTGGATACCTTCTGGATTTCTCTTCAAGAAGTGCTTCAAATTGCTGTTCAAATACTTCAAAAATCATAAAACGCTATTCCTTCCTCAATAAACGATAGTTAACGGCAGATACCTGATACTTTCCCTCTCCAGAGACCACCAGAAATTACTTTTCCATCGACCACCAAAGTCGGTGAGGATCTGATTCCCAATGCTTCTGACCGTTGAATATCAACCTCAAAAAGTCGTTTCGTTCGTTCCGACTCCATTTCCTTGTTAATTTTATCAATATCCAGTCCGAGTTTCTCGGCACATTGCGTCCACGCTGATTTCAGATGCTTCGCACGACACAATAGGAAATCAAAGAACTGATCTGGATAGAGTTGGGATACAGCGATTTGACGCAGATTTTCAATCACCTCGACTTCACCATGTAAACTGGTGAACTTTGACTCCTCTGAGTCAGGTTCCTCTACCAGATTCGCAATGAATCTCAGGTTAAAATCAACAGCATCCCCGTACTTTTCAATGAACGGAAGTAATTCCTCCTCCGCCTGTACACCAAAAGGACAAAACGACATCACGAACAACTCTACTTGAGGCTTCATCGGTCCGCGCATTCGTTGTTCGAGAATCTCTTTGAGGCTCGGTTCCGTTCGACTATGATCTACTTCTGGCATGACATGCTCGACAATCTGCGCAAATCCAGGTGAATGGGAAGGCGTATGGCATTCCATGCAAACCTGCAGTTTCACTGTCCCGCGAATGTTTGTCGTCAATGGGGTTGTGATGTGCTGTTTGCCTGGACCGTGACACGTTTCACACCCAACGTCTACTAACTCTTTCCTCTCTTGGTTGCCGATTTGATACCCGGTCTCGTACCTAAATCCAGTGACATGGCAGGAGACGCATTCCGGATAAAACTGTTTCCCTACCGTCAACAGTGTATTAAAGGCAGTCGCATGGGATGTGTGCGCCCACTGATCAAATTCTTTTCGGTGACATGTCGCACACGCTTGAGAGCCGACGTAACCACTCAGGGTATCCTGTTCCAATGCTTCATTGGAAAATAGGCGTTCACCGCCTGCTTGTAGTTGTGGGTTGTCAGTGACTTGTTTGTAGAAATCCTGTAAAAGTTCTCGGGTTTGCGGGTCATCTTCCACTTCTTCGGTCAGCGCGATTTGCTGTGCAGTGACACCAAGCACATCATCAGTATTCAGCAGCAATGCTCCCAAAGTTTCTCCATTAGAACCGCTATAAGCCAGAACCACATTCCCAATTTTCTCTGCCTCGCCGGTTCCATGGCTCAAAATCGCTGAAATGTCTTGATAATTCTCAGCAATCGTCCGATTTGCTTCTGGGGACAGATTACTCAGGATGACAATAAAGTCGGCTTGTTTCTGTATTTCCGGCAGAAGATGCGACAGAACCGTGAGTTTTGTATCTTGAAGCGGCAACGATGAAAGTCCCAACACTGCCACTTTTTTATCACCCATAGTTCTCATCAGAACAGATTGAATATTGCCCGTTAATTCCTCAGTATTGGTTGCAAGGAGCGGAAACTCTTGGTGAGCCAGCGTATCTGTCACAAAGTCCTCACCAAAGTTCATATCGGTTTTATCGGGGACAAGTGCCTCATATTTCAACAATCGCATAGATTCCAGCACTTTCTGTGTTCTCAATTGATCCAACGGATGCACCCCATTAACGGGGAGGGTTTCGGCTGTGGCATCGTTCGGTGAAGTCGCCATTGAGAGCACACTTTCCTTCATCTTGGGTTCCTTGGTGGGAAGGATACCCCCAAGATCAACCAACAACGGTAAAAATCCTTGTGCTCGAATAGACGAGATCGCAGTCGCACGCCTCGGCAGCCCACCGGATTGACCAATAAAGCAACCACACGGCTCAAGATGTCCTTGGGTGCTGCCTGTATACAGCACGAGCAACGTCTTTTGGGGTGAGGTATCCTTCAACTGCCCCAAGAAATTTTTCAACGGTATAGCGTTGATTTGAGATGCCTCGTGTTTTACTGTCTTAATCTGTTTTAATCGATGTGCCTCGCTCAACCGCTGATAGATTGGCGGTGTTGCCACAATAGCGGTTAGCAGAAATATCCACAGAATATGTTTTTTCTTCATTCGTTCCTCTCAGATATTCCAAATCTTTGGAGCATCACTTTTGCAGTACTACTGTCTTAATTGGATTGAATCGTTCCGTACAAGTTAAGTTTTTCAAAGACATCCTTCTTTTCCTCATTCCAGAGTTTCTCGGAATTCTGAAGATAGATTTCTTGACTCTCCCAGAGTTCACACACCAAATAACGTCCGCGACTCCGTTGGCTTTCCCAAAGTTCTACATCAAGACAACCTGAAGCGGACTGAAGGGCGGTAAACCATTCTGTTAAAAGGAACTTCTTCAGACGGTTCGGTCGAACTCCATGTTTTGCTGTTACGACATAAAAAGTGCCATATTGTGACATTAGATACTCCTCATTTAGTCCCTGACAGACTGCTTTAACCTACTCCAGAGTGTTGTTTGTGTCTCCGCAGTCGGAGACACAGAGAGATAACCCGCAGGCACCCACGTCGGATCCATGTCCCGCGCCGGATGGCGCGTCAATTGGCCTCCACGTCGCCCGAGCCCGCTTTTTATAAGATAAATGTCAGATTTTTCATTCCACTTGGAATAGTAAACAATTGATTGTCCATCAGGACTCCAGACAGGAGCCCAATCCTCTGCCGGATGGCGTGTCCGCTGCCTGAGATCACTCCCATCAACGTTTACGGTGTAGATATCTTTACCTCTTCCTCTAAAAAGGATATCTTGATTTCCCTCTAAAATTATATTATCACTAAAGGCGATCTGTTTGCCATCCGGAGACCATGAGGGGGTCCGTCCCACTCGCGGTTGGTTTGTGAGGCGTCTCGGATTTCCGCCATCCGCATCCATGATATAGATACCAGGAGGTTTTCTGGAAGAACCAAAAGCGATGAATTGACTATCAGGCGACCAAGCCGCGTTGTAGCTATTCTGCTCCCCGTGCGTCAAGCGTTGGAGATTTTCGCTGTCCGGTTGGATTTTATAGATGTCATGTGTCCCTTCTCTATTAGAGTCAAACGCGATCCATCGCCCGTCTGGGGACCATACGGGATTAGAGTCATGTTTCGGATGATTCGTCAAGCGGTGGGATGCCTTTGTATTGAGATTCATCACATAGATTTCCCGATAGCCATCATGCCGGGAGGAAACATAAGCCATCTGTTGTCCGTCCGGCGAAAACGTAGGAGAAAATTCATTCCCTGGGTGGTTCGTCAGTTTCTGGAGATTCTCGCCCTTTATATCCATGATGTAGATGTCATAATTTCCACTCCGCTTGGAACTAAAGGCAATATATGGGACATCGGATGCGTAGACATATAGGTTTACGGCAAACATAAAGTGCCCCAAAATCAGGGTCGTTCCAAACATGATATAAGTTAGGTGGCGTTTCATTTTTATACCCTCCTTCCATTCAGAAAGGGAGATGAGACGTTGACAGAGATAGAAAATAGATAAAAACCATAACCTCTGTCATCCCCAAATCTCCTATCTTAGATAAACACGGCAAATGTCCAGTCGTTTTCAAAGGGGTAATTAACATCCTGAACATTTACCTTGTTGTAAACCCCAATATTACGGCTGTGTCCAGCAGGAAATACCTAGGTTACCAATTATCTCTTTTTCCTCACAGTAATAATCACCTTGGACACAACCTCCTAATGCCGCATCCCAGCATCCGCAGCACCATTCTTGGTCACAGGGGATTCCGCACCATGCGTCATCCGCTGATGCATTGGGAGCACTGAGGAACACACCTGCCAAGGAAGTCGCCCCGATGAAGGCGGCGGCGGTAAACGCACTCTGGCTTCCGACTTTACCTTCTTCACCCATGATAAAGCGAGAAACTTTACGATTCACCTGTGTGTGTAAATGACTTCTCATATTGATCTCACCTCCTTTCTCTGTTGATTTTCCGCCTATCCTTGAATGGATAGACAAGAATCTTTTGCCAACTTCATAAAAGTTGGAAGCTCGTAATCCATTAGTGCTCGGCACCGCAGATTCTTGATATCCCAATTTCAATCTGCAACGCACTTACGTCGTTATATTTAGATTCAATCTTCCGCCATCCGATGCACTTCATTTAGTCGTGAACGGACTGCTTCAGCCTACCCCAGAGAGTAGTTTGTGTCTCCGCAGTTGGAGAGACGGGAAAAAAGCCTGTTGGCACCCACGTTGGATCCATATCCCTCGCCAGGTGGTCTGTCAATCGGCGGCGATTGTCTCTGATGCGATTACCTCCCTCCGCATCTATGCGATAGATGTCATAATTTCGCTCCCACCTGGCAGTGAAAACAATTGATAGTCCATCAGGTCTCCAGACTGGAGACCAATCCTCCGCCGGATGTTTTGTTAATCGACGGACATTTCCACCATCCGTATTGATGATATAGATATCTGTATTTCCCAAAAGCACAGTACTAAAGGTGATCTGTTTGCCATCCGGAGACCAAGAGGGAGTGAGTCCGAATGGCGCGAGTGGTCTCGGATTTCCGCCATCTGCATCCATTATATGGATGCCACCTTTGGAAGAGAAAGCGATAAATTTGCTATCCGGGGACCAGGCCGCGTCGTAGCTATTCTGCTCCCCGTGCGTCAAGCGTTGTAGATTCGCACCATCCGGTTGGATTTTATAGATGTCATATATCCCTTCTCTATTGGATTCAAATGCAATCCATTGGCCGTCTGGGGACCATGTGGGATTATCGTCATGCCCCGGATGGTTCGTCAACCGGTGGGATACTTTTGTCGTAAGGGACATCACATAAATCTCTGGCTTTCCATCCCGAGAGGAAACATAAGCCATCCGCTGTCCGTCCGGCGAAAATGTAGGAGCGGACTCATG
Organism: Candidatus Poribacteria bacterium; assembly: GCA_003635255.1. Classification (GTDB taxonomy): domain Bacteria; phylum Poribacteria; class WGA-4E; order WGA-4E; family WGA-3G; genus WGA-3G. Next base: position 36,217 of record PYJC01000069.1, read on the forward strand.
CGCTGAATGGTCTGTCAGCTGCTGGAGATTCTTGCCGTTTATATCCATGATGTAGATGTCATCGTTTCCACCTCTGGTAGAACTAAAGACAATATACGGCACATCGGATGCGTAGACATATAGGTTTACCGAAAACGTAAAGTGCCCCAAAAGTAGGGTCGTTCCAAGCGTGATATAAGTCAGGTGCCGTTTCATTTTTATCTCCTCTATTCATGTCATTCAGAATCGGTTTTACCGCTTTGCCCACTCAGAAAATCGATAAATACCTTCTTAAGACAGCAAGGGCCGATTTTGTCTGAAAATATAAAAAACGAGTATTCTCCGACATCAACACACTTCAATGATAGCAACTTTACAACTTTTGGTAATAAGGGAGATGAGGCGTTGATTTAGACAGGAAATAAGTATAAACTATAACCTCCATTATCGCTACATCTCCCAACTTAGATAAGCACGGCAAATGTCCAGTCGTTTTCAAACGGGTGCTCAGTGATTAACAACTTGAACATTTATCATGCTGTAACCCCCAATATTATGGCTTTTGCCAGCATGAGATACCTGGGAACATAGATAGATCCCTATGCCAGCAGTCATACGAGTCCTGTGAACAACCTTGATAAGGCTCGTTTGCTATTTCATCGTAACAATGGCAACACCAGTCGTTTTCATGACAGCCAACTCCACACCAGTTTGCCTCTGCGTTAGGGGCACTGAAGAGTATACTTGCTAATGATGTCGCCCCGATGAAGGCGGCGGCGGTAAACGCGCTTTGGCTTCCGACTTTACCTTCTTCACCCATGATAAAGTGGGATACCTTACGGTTCACCTGTGTGTGTAAATGACTTCGCATATCCATCTCACCTCCTTTGTTTTTCGATTTTCCGCCTATCCATGAGTGGATAGACAGGAAGCCCTTACCAACTTCACAAAAGTTGGAAACTCCTAACCCCGTAATATGAGGCACTGTAGATTCTTGATATTCTAATTTCAACCCGCGACGCACTTATGCCGTTCTATGTAGATTCAATCTTCCCTTATCCGATGAACCTCATTTAGTCGTGGACAGACTGCTTCAGTCTGCCCCACAAAGTCGTGTATGTATTGGCCGTCGGAGAGACAGAAAAAAAACCTACTGGCACCCCCGTCGGATCCTGATCCTTCGTCACATGGCGGGTCAATCTGCGGCGCTTGTCTATAACGCGATTGGCTCCTTCCACATCCATGATATAGATGTCATCATTTGCTTCCAACTTGGAATGGAAAACAATCGATTGACCATCAGGTCCCCAGACTGGAGACCAATCCACTGCCGGATGATGCGTCAATCTGCGGACCTTTCCGCCGTCCGCATTCATGATATAGATGTCTCTATTTCCTATAAGTGCAGTACTAAAGGCGATCTGCTTTCCATTCGGAGACCATGCCGGGACATTGTCCGCCTGCGGTTCGTTTGTCAGGCGTTTGAGGTTGCCACCATCGGCATTCATCACATAAATGTCAACGTTCTTTGCCCACTTGGCAGCAAAAACAATTGATTGACCATCGGGCGACCAATCCGCGTTGTAGTTGTTATCTCTTTCGTGCGTCAACCGTTGGAGATTCTCGCCACTGGGTTCGATTTTGTAGATATCAATCGGCCCTGCTCTATTAGAGTCAAACGCAATCCATCGCCCATCAGGCGACCATGCCGGATTATCGTCTCGTGCTGGATGGTTTGTTAATCGGTGGAATACTTTCGTCGGCAGATATATCACATATATTTCCAGATTGCCATCCCGATTGGAAACATAAGCCATCCTCTGTCCATCCGGCGAAAAAGTTGGATCAAACTCATCCGCTGGATCGTCTGTCAGCTGCTCAAGATTCTTGCCATTTATATCCATCATGTAAATGTCGTAATTTCCACTCCGCTTAGAACTAAAGGCAATATACGGAACATCAGGCGCGGACACACAAAGGTTCACTGCCAATAATAAATGCCCTAATAGGATTGTCGTACCTAACACAATATAGGCAAATTTACCTATCATTTTATTTCCTCCACGTATGCCATTCAGAAGTAGCAGATTCTTTACCACTTTGCCGACTTAGAAACTCAATAAATAGGTTATCAGACCTCGCGATTCTTGGTAAAAGGGAGATAGGGCATTGATACAGAGGGAAATTAGGTATAAACCATAATCTCCGTCATCCCACATCTCGCTGTTTACATAAGCACGGTAAACATCACGTTGTTTCAAACGGATGATCAACAACCTGAATGTTTACCACCATGTTGTAACCCCCGATACTACGGCTTTAGCCAGCAAGAGATACCTGGGGAATCTATCTCTACATCCGAGCAGTCATACGTGCCTTGTCTACAACCTTCATAAGGCTCGTTTAACTCCTCACTCCAACATCCGCAACACCACTTGTCGTCATCACAGTTAATTCCACACCATCCGTTTCCTTCTGCTGATGCATCGGGAGCACCGAGGAGGACACCCGCTAATGATGTTGCGCCGATGAAGGCGGCGGCGGTAAATGCGCTTTGGCTTCCGACTTTACCTTCTTCACCAAGAATAAAGCGAGAAACTTTACGGTTCACCTGTTGGTGTAAATGATTTCGCATATTGATCTCACCTCCTTTCTCTGTTGATTTTCCACCTATCCTTGAATGGATAGGCAGGAATCTTTAAAACTGAAAATCTGAGAATGCTCTTAAATTATCGGGGCATAAAATACGCCCCCACTCAGAATTGTTAGAAGTGTTCCCGTTAGGATTATTGGCGCGAAATGCACCGAATGTTGAATCGCCAATGTTCCTCCAAAATCTTCAAAACTCCCCGATTCTGCCAATTCCTTGAGCTCTTGCACATCTTCATCAGATAACCCTTCTGGTGCGGGTGAAACAAGCACATTTTTATCAAAGGAATCTGAAACAACCGCAGATTCTTTTCTATAGGAAACTCCTTCATCTGTCTCAGTGCCTATGATTTTCTCTGCCGGAATCATACCCTGTTGAAGATCCTTAATTGGCACCAACGTGCTGAGGCACGACATATCTAAATTAAGCATGTAGGTGCTGATGATGGGTAGAACCAAACGATAGACCACGGCAAAAAACAGAAACTTTTTCCAATACGCCTGTAGAAGAATTGGATTAAATATTAAAATGACAACGACAGGAATGAAATATACCGGATAGGTAATATAGGGTTTGATCTGGAATTTTTTTGTGACGCGGTCAAGCACATAGGATAAAATAATTGCCAACACCAGATGAAAAAAGGTGAATCGACTTTGCGAGTGATACGCGAAGAATTCGACACAGAGTAAAATTGCCAGAAAACGGAGTAAGGACAATAAATTTTCCGGAAGTTGTTGGACGAATTCTTTAACCGGAAACTCCTTGGGAAGTGGAAACGTCTTATGTAACGTGAAGTACTTGACCGCCGTATGGATGATACTATAAATCAAATAGACAATGAACATATTCACTAAGACAATCAAGGCAGGGTTCGGAATGCCAGAAATGTTTCTACCCCAAACAGAGGGTGGTAATATCATGACAATCCCCCAATAAAGTTTGGCATCTCCGGGGGCAAGGATACCTAACCAGTAACTTCCGAAGGCGATTAGCCCACCCATCATAAAAACAGATAGACTGGTGCTAATGATTGTTTTCCCCAAGAGGAGCAACATCAATTGTGAAATCACACCCGCATACAACAAACCGATTGAGCAGGCGTTTTTAATTTTACCGGTTCTCATATCGGTATATGTTGCCCAGATACAAAAACCGACAGCGATTATTGTCAATAAAATATCGTATTTACTCATGTTCCTTCCTTTCTGTAGTGAGATATGTGAGCATCCTCTCTGTCATTTCTTTATCTTTACACATATGATTAAGTGCCACCGAAACCTGATTGTGAGAGTGCGTCTGCATCAGTTCTTTTGCAATCGCTACATTCACAGTTTCAGGCATAAAATCAGGTCTTTCATACGCGGCTGGAATCGCCTTTCCTTGTATTGGGTCATAGTGGTATCGGAAAAAAGAGGGAAGATTCGTCAATGTGGATTCTGTTTGCAGTAATCGCTCTCGAAGAGGGATGAAATGGTTTTTGATGGTTTTCGCCGCAGATTCCCACGTGAAACTTCTTCCTTTACGAATTGCTAAATCCCTATAGTGCGCCAGCAGAGATTGATCCTCCAGTAGTGATGTGAGAGATTTTGAGACAATTTTAGCAGTTTCAGCAGGTGCGGTATTGGCGGCAATTTGGATATACATACCTAAATTTTTCATCGTGCTGTTGTCATGTTCCCCGGAAATAATTAGGGGCACCCCACAATATAAAGCACTCGACAGGTAAAACGGATTGGAACCACCAACAGCAGCATAATAGCCCAAGTCGGCTGCACTATAAATAACCGGTAAAGCTTGGTAATCTGTGATATCCTCGATCTGAAAGTGTTCAACATTTTCATAGTGGCTACCGAGTTGGGAATGATTTATACCCCCGACAACGATAAATAGGAACTCCGGATGATTACGGGCAAGGAGATGAACTAAATTCCGATTTTCATAACTTGCATTGGGGAAAAACAAAAGTATCAGCGGATCTGATTTCATACGCTCATTTTGAAACGCTCCAGCAACTGTTAACTTGGATTCCTGAGCATCTTTTGACGTATAAACGTCCCCTTCAACACCTACAGGCAATACTACGACTTTCTCTGTATCAGGGGCAAAATCGGACAAGTAATCTTTCAACCACCACGAATCGACACATAACAGATCGCAATCGCGAAGGAGAAAGAATTTATCCAAAATTGATTGCCTATCCGGTTCGGCACTGGATACATAAAATATCGTCGGAATCCGAGACGAGTAGGCTGGGGTAATTCCTCTCGCGGCCGTCTCCCGATGTGAAGAAAATTCTCTGGGAAATCGTAGGGACGGTTCTCTTCTATGGAACCCGCTGCCAAAAAGAGAACTTCTGGCATTAACCGAGCAACATCCATAAAAACACCCGCACCCTTTTCAACCTGAAACCTTGAGATGTATCCAACAATCGGCTTCTCGGTAATTTCAGGTTTATCCAATAATTCCGCAACCTCCTGCTTTGCCTGTCCCTTATCTTTGGGTTGGAAAAAATCGGTATCCACGCCACAAGGAACAATGTGAAACAGTGAGGTATCCTGCAGGAAGGTTGAATACAAGTCAATCGTAGGCTGACTCAGTGTCATGAAAGCATCGAAATTCCGCATTGAAGCATACCAGCGCAGCATTCCATTGATGATTCGTCCGTTATCCCCACGTGCTGCGTAAACAGGCAATACAACTGGCACGTGTAGATAATTGAGCAAGGACATCATCTCAAATTCATCAAGATACCAGAATAAAACACCGTCATAATTTTCTTTGATAATCCTGGAAACAGATGATTTCTCATGAATATTGAAAGGCGTTAGAACCATATTATCCATCTCTTCAAATTCTTGGGTTACATGAATTGTGGCGTACTTGGACAATGCTTTAAGCAATTCAGTATGAGCGACAGAGGCACCCAGGGTGTTCCATCTCAATTCTCCATGGGTTGAATGCATTCTGGGCGCGAGGATTTTTAAGGGCGGCACCTCCAGAGCCCTTGAGAAACTTTGGACCTGAGGCCACTGAAGATAATGGAGACAATTGCGGATCTCAGATTCGGTGTACTTGTCTGTTAAGTCAGAAACGATCTCCTCAGTATCTGATTCAATTCGCTCAAATACATCCTGAACCAATCCATCAACAGGTAAAAGTCGATGGTAATCTAAATCTGCTAAATAAGCGTTTTCTTGGAATTCTATAAGTTTGTATCGGTGCACCATTTTTGGTTATCCTCTTTCATAATACACTTTAGCGGGCAGCTAATTTTAAATTACAACCCAACTGTATCTTACAGTCTATTAAAGAGCATTTTTTAGGCGTTTTCGTGCAAAATGTGAGAAAAAATGAAAATTTGTGTTTTTCTAAAAATTACAGCAAAATTGTCAAGATTAATGATTTACCAACTATTTATTTTTCTCAAGCAAGATGTGAAACATTCCACGACGTTTGGTCACAATATAAAACCTAAAAAGACAGAGTGCCCCCCTCATAAGATTGAACCAAGAGTCCCTTAAAGTCGAAACTGAAACGTATGGAGCGTGCCCCAACCGCCAGAAGTGTTTCTGTAACACTGTTCTGTCTATCTTGTGGACAATAAAACACCAAACACCCGCCACCGCCTGCACCACACGCTTTCCCACCGATACTACCGTTGCGTTCAGCAATCTCAAAGAGATGTTCAACTCGCTTTGATGTCACTGACGGATGGAGTTGCTTCTGATAACGCCAATTTTCAGATAGCAAATACCCGAAACAGGACAAGTCCGCTTGACACAAAGCCGCTTTCATTTCTTGCGCGATGCGACGTAAGGCGGAGAGTGCCTCGCGGGTCCGCCGGTTCCCAGATTTGTAGGCATCAACCACGTTTTGCAGAATCTCGCCTGAAAAATGGGACTCGCCGGTGTAGACCAAGAGCAACGACTCCTGCAACCGCTGCACTGCCTCGCTGTTCAGATTTAGCCGCGTAACCACAACCGACTCGCCGTGACAGCGCAAAAAATTCAAACCACCAAAGACACTCGCGTAATGGTCCTGCTTTCCGCAAGGGATTCCAGTTTCTCGTTCAATTTGATTCGCGATGTCAACGATTTGGTGCGATTTTAATTCCTTACCCGCAAACGTATGCAGTAGACTCACCAAGACAACGCCTATCGCACCCGAACCGCCCAAGCCACCGCCTTTCGGGGCCCGGCTATCAAGTGCAAGGCTATATCCATTTCGCTGGCGCACCGTTAAGATAATCGCTTCTGGTAAACTCAGTCCGTTGACAGTTTCCGACGGAGCCGACTGCAAACAAAATTGCTGTTGAGCGTCAGCACTCTGGAAACTAACAACCTTTCCCGTTTGAGGCGTTAGTGTCGCCGACGCATAGAGATCAATCGCCGCGTTTAGCACAAATCCATCCGTTTCCATCGCGAAAGGGATCAGATCCGTCCAACCGCCAGCAAGATCAATGCGCGTCGGAGCCTGAGCATAGAACCGCGTATTCATATCAACCGTTCCACTTGTAAAGCTGTCCTGAATCAGACTGCCGGATTGATTGCGTTCACCAGCCACAGTGATACATCTCTTGATGCCAGAATTTATGTAAACTAAACATCTAAAACAGTGCAATTCCACATAGTTTCAAGGGCGGCATAATTTGCCATCTTTTTCATAAGCTCTTTGCCTTCCCCACCCCAAAATTCATTTGTCCTTTTTAGATGAATCTCTTGACTTTCCCAGAGTTCTGAGATACAGTAGCCAGCCCTATCTTGATAGGTATCTAATAGTTCAACCTCCAAGCATCCATGAAGATTTCGTAGAACAGGAAGCCACCGGGTTTCGAGAAATTTCTTCAAATCCTTCTTTTTCTTTTTCTCCCGCAGTGTGAGGATATAAAAGATTCTTGCTTTCGCCACGCTATAACTCCTTTTTTTTTTCATATTCAGACATTCACTAAAACAAGAAAAATTCCTAATGGTGGTTGATTACGAAGGAACACGCGTTTATTGAAAAAACGTGAAGAAAGGGCCTCGGCACAAAAGCGTCAAGATAACACCCAAACAGATCACAGGTGCGAACCGTAAAGAGTGCTGGATCTGGATCTTGTTATCAAAATCCTCAAATGCACCATCTGTTGCCAGTTGTTTCAATTCTACCGCTTTCTCTTTTGACACTCCCCCAGGCAATGTCCCAACAATAATATTTGAATTCAACACATTTGGGAGCGAAAACCTTTGTTTACTATAACTAATTTCTCCATCGTCCCCTTCGACTTTAACAATCTGTTCAGCTGGCACCATGCCCTCTTTCAAATCAGAGATGTCTACCTCATGATCTAATACCATACTGTCAAGATTCTCGACGAAATGCTTTCCAAAGAAAAACACCGCAAGATAAAGAAAGTATATCTTCAAGAGCGGGGTGTACGCCTCCGACCAAGCCTTCAGCGTCCAAGGAGTTGTGATAACCATCAACTCAATCATCACTACACAAACAACATAATTCCAAATCCTCTCCAGACCGAATTTCTTTACATAGTAACTGCAGATGAAATACAGAGAAAATACAATCAAGAGCTGATGCCACAGTCCCAGTTCAATCCCTAACCAGTCCAGTGAGAGTACAATAAACTGCCGCAACCCGAGTAGAAAAACAAGCCGAAATATCCTATCAAGAATCTGTTTATGGAAATCTTCTCGTTGGAAGATTAGTATAAACGCTTGCCATTTCTGTTGAATATTTGTCTTCAGGCAAAGATAAGTAACAAGGATCATACAATACGGCACGAAAATATTGATAATGAGGGTTGTAGGTGTGTATTGCGCGAATGCCGCCGCCTCCGAAAACAATCCCACTGGCATCAGTAGAGAGGCACCCCAAACAAATTTGGCATCTCCTGCTGCAAAAATACCAAACCAATAGAATAGCAGAACGATTAAAAAACCGCCTACAATCGTAAAGATACTGTTTAATAGACCACTACCTCCTGACAAAACTGAGATGACTTGATTGAGAATCCCAGCGTAGATAATCCCGTAACTGCAAAGATTCTTAATCTTCCTTTCTCGCAGATCTGTATAGGTAGCATAACAACAGAAAAGTAGAAGAAGACCGATAAACAAGTTCTGATAATTTAGCATCGTTTAAACTCACAAAATTAGTTTTGGCGTTCTATTTTCAACGCGCCCCAGCGCGTTGGGAGTTTTCCCTTTGCTGTGACGGCACGAAAACCAGTATCAAAGACTTCAACGGTTGGAGAAAGTTCCCCATCTTCTGTGGTGCCACCAAAGGCATAAATCTTGCCGTTGATCGTCACTGTAGAAAATGGCGATAGGGTTGGAGCAGGAGGCGTAGGACTTAAACGCCATCTCTTCGTAACCGGGTCATACACTTCAGTCCTCGTCAGCCGCTCACCTCGGACACCATGCGCCCCCACAGCGTAACCGCCAATGAGATAGATTTTATCCGCAATAACACTTATTACAAAGTTCTTTCTCAGATTTGGCATGTCAGGTCTCTTCCGCCACCGATTGACTCTCGGTTCATAGACCTCAATCGTTCCAAGAGCGGGACCTCCCGCACCGACTTGCGGCCAGCCAGACCCGCCGATGGCGTAAATCGTATCATCAATGACCGCCGTTGCAATACCATCACGTCTTGTCGGCATGTCCGCCCGTTTTGCCCATGTATCGCTAACAGGATCATAGACTTCTACGAGATCAAGGCGTCCTTGCAGCCCAGGTTTCTTCTCCTTTGGATCGAGAAGCCCACCAATAGCATAGATTTTGCCAGCGACCGCACCAACACCGAACTGTATACGGGAAACCGGCAAGTCCTGCTTCCTGACCCACGTGTCGGTGTGTGGATCGTACATCTCAACGGCTTTCAGAAATTTGAAATTCTTACCATGGTTGTCTTTCCCGGCGTATCCTGCCATAACATAGATTTTTCCATCAACAACAGCGGTCTTAGCACCTGCCCGGACGGTCGGCATGTTCGCAAGTCTTTGCCACGTGTTGGTTTCTGGGTCATACATCTCCACCAAGGACATCCCAAATGGACCCCGCCAAATACCAGGGCCCGGCTCACGCAAAACACCACGGGCATGTTCAAAGAGTGTCCCACCGATGAGATAAATCTTACCATCCACTACAGCGGTCGAAAAGCTTTTTCGATGCGTTGGAAGTTCAGAAATAACTTCCCATTTTGCCACGGCAACGGTGCCTACCATTATAAATAGGGAAGCTCCGACAACCAATTTAAAAAGCATTAATTGTAAACCATCATGCTGTTTGAACATTATGTGTACCTCCCTATCAAGGCAAATTGAATGCTAAGGATGTGCGGAAAAAAGCCAAAAGCAGGACCTGCCTAAACTTCTTCCGCACGAAATTTATCCCTTAAAATTTATCCTTAGGGTCGGTTATTTGTGTGTGGAAGAACTGCGAAAATGGCTATCAGGCATCAGCCATCAGACCCTTGTGGCGACAAGGGTTTCAGTTGCTCCCATAGGCACCTGACCGCTGACGACTAATGATTTTCGATAGTTATTCCAGATCTACAGAGGACAGCCGCCTCTTATATATCAACACAAAAATAGAACGCATCACCGTTTTGGTGGAAACCGGAGCGACAATCTTCCTCATCTTTTAGACACCAAACGTGATTATCGTCTGACTCACCACACATATACCAAGGATTCTCATCAGCAGCCTGAGCGGTATCAGGTGTCAGCATCACTGATGCGAAAATAGCGCCCGTTGCCACTGTCCCTGCGACCAGTGCATTCTTATGCGCAACGTGACCATCTTCTTTGACGAAGAAATCACTTAGACGCTGTTTCGTCAGTTGGGCTACGTGTTTCTGCATTAGTTTTCACCTCCTTTCATATATCGGATAAACTTACCAAATACTGTTCATGCGACGCACCGTTGAGAACTTGGAAAGAATATAAGGATAAACCTTAAAGGACAAATTCAACACTCAACAGCAACTGTTCACAATTCCATAGTTTGGTAAGACCTTACATGGCAGTATGAAGGGCTAAAAGGGTTTTGGTAAACATAACCCCAAGTTCAGAGAAGATTTTCTAATATTTTTTCGACACGTTCCGGTTCTTTGCTGATGGAATGAAGGACGGTTTTAACCTCCATCGGCGTGTGTTCTTCCAGAAGGGTCATCGCAATGGCCTGCTCCATATCAACTGGCACCGGCACCTTTGATTGCACGAATGCCTCTGACTCAATTTCACCGCATACCGGGTTGTAATGCTTTTTAAAAAGTAGGCGATGTTTCGCAGATTTAGGCTGGTGTACCTTACGATTTTGCAGATCCCGAAATAAACAGAGGATTCGCTGAATAGTCCCTTCCCATGTATAAGTTGAAATCGCCTTTAATCCTGCTTGCACCAAATCCTTCTGTTCGTTAGGATTTTCGAGCAAAAACCTGAGTTCTTCCGATATGGATTCAACCGATAAATCAACCGGATCGAAAAGACTTGAGGATCCTTTAATAAACCGACACGCACCCGCAATCTCTTCAGGCTCGGAATATCCCCAGACAACCGTTGGAATGCCACACGCAACCACCTCAAGCAGGATTAACGGTGATGACCCCAGTATCGCTGGAAACACCAACGCATCTAACGCATTAAAGATAAATGGACTCGCCTCTTTGTCTTGCAGAGACGCAATATTAAAAAAGTTAACGTCACCATCACTTAGGTCATTGCCTACCTGCGTGGAATGAATAACCAACCAGTTGAAATCTGGGTTAACAAGTCGCAGTTTTCGCAAGAAACGAGACATTTCGTGTGGATGAAGTCCCGGCACCACCCCTACCAACGGCTTTTGCAAAATCGCATCATTCCCGAGTGCCTGAGACAATTGGTGCTTACACTTCGTTTTGTCCATCGGTTTGAAAACAGACGTATCAATACCATAAGGAATATGATGAAAAACACTCAGATCAGGAACGAGATCTGAAAAAAAGGGCTGCGTCCAAGAAGCGTCACACGCAAACGCGTCAAAATCTCTCAATGCCGCACATCTCTCAAGCGCAGTGTTACGTGATTCATGACTTATCAAGGTCTCGTTGGACAAGCGAAGTATAACTGGGTACCTGTTAAATTTCAGGAAAATCTGTTCTCCTACAGTGAGCGGAACTAAAGCAAGTATGCCATCGCAATCCTTCGGAATAAACTTTGCTGGCGAAAATGAACGGTCACTTCTGAAGAAAATCGGGTGAACACCTTCAGTCCGTAAGCTATCTTCAATGCTTTGACGATCATCGCCTGTATCTGAGACAGGCAAATAAAGATCAGCATGACTTGCCAGCGTAGTCAGCAAATGATGGTTCGCCGCACTCAATAAAAAAGAGGTTGTCTTTTTGCTCTCCAAAACTCCCCCTGTCAGAAAAATTCTCGGTCGCTCACTACGCTGAGGTGGTTCAATTTTAGATGGATCTAGCGAAATCAGAAACCCGATTTCTGAAAGTTTTGAAAGAAAGTTGAATGCCTCAAAAACCTCAGAACGGTTATATTTATCGGTGAGGATTTCAAGAATAGCATCCATCTCCAAACTACCACAGGCATTTAAAACGTCGCAAACAACTTCATTTATAGGAACAACAACACCTGCATCAAGATCGGCAACAAATCGCTCGTCACCGCGTTTGAATTGATGAAGATTATGCAAATTGCAAGGGAATTGGATCATTGTTTTACTTCCTCTACCCGTTTACGGATTCTTCAAAACTAAAGACCTTTTTGAGAATCGTTTCGGTTCTCCGCTCACCATAAAGATGATGTAATACAGCTTCAACTTCATGTCGACTGTGTTTTCTAAGGAGTGCCAATGATAAGCCTTCCGCTATGGATTGGGCATAGCGGTTATTCATCAGGGGTCTTTCCTTATCAAGCGTAATGTTGTTCAATATGGATTGGCTCTCAAACCGTCTTCGCCGATTGTTAAAATAAGGTGTAAAAGAGATACCAAAGTGTCGTTTATATTGATCCTCTAACTGCTGGGTTTCTTTCAATCTCCTGAACAATGTAATAACATTCTCCGCGGTTTTATCCCATGTAAAAGTTAAGGCTCTTTCTCTCGCCTTTTCACCTAACTCCAGTCGTGCCTTCTCATCTGTTAGGAGGGCATTGACGGCATTTGCCATTACGCTCGGTGAAACCGCTCCCGCGAAACTTCCGATTTCATTCTCATGAGCCTCTGCCGGCACAATAACCCCCGCATCACCAACAACCTCAGGAAGTCCATCAAGACGTGGCACAACTGGTGGTATTCCACAAGCCATTGTCTCTAAGAGCGCAAGTCCAAATGTTTCTTCACCGACCATTGATGGGAAACAGTAGACATCAAAAGCACTCAAAAATCGGGCAAGTTGGTCTCTGGATTGTTGTGGTGCACAAAGCAGATTCGGTGGAAGTTGCTGATGCGCGTAGATGTTCAGCGTTGGAGCTGTAAGAAGAAAACATACATGCGGAAGGCGTTTCGCAATTTTCACGTAAATCCCCGCACCTTTCTCAGGCTGTAATCTTGAGAAGAAACCCACAACCGGTGAAGTGGCAACTTGAGGAGCGTCAAGCATCCTTGCAACTTCATTTTTAGCTTTCTGTTTCTCGAATGGATGAAATTTGTTATGGTCAACCCCCAATGGTATAGTTTGAAAAACGTCCTTGTTAGAAACGAGTCGACCATAAAGATCCCTCACTGAATTCGTCGGAACCAAAAAGGCATCAAAAGGACGCATCGCTGCATACCAGAGCAACCCTGCATTGATGCAATCACCATTATGGCCCCTCGCGCAATAAATCGGAACAATAAAAGGGGCATCAATATAACGTAAAAGAGAAAGGAACCGTGTGTCTTGGTGACTTTCTAACAGAACGGCATCGTAATTGCCGCCAATCAACTTCAGAAGTTCCGCTCTATCGTTCCCTTGGAACCTAATACCCCGCACATTCTCCTTAAACACTTCGTCGCTTTCACCTACTATATTGAGAGAAGCATGTGCCTCCAGAGATTTAACGAGATTCTGATGCGCAACCGACACCCCGCTCGTTGCTCTTGTAATATCAACCGTATGGGAACTTCTTTGCAGGACGAGGACCTTTAATCTTTCTGAAGCCTCTGTCTCTGGCGCGGATATATCCATTTCAAAATTTGAGAAAAGAACCCCTCGCCGTTCCAGTGTAGCCAGTGAATTTAATGCCTCAACGACTAAATCGCTGTCGTATTTTTTTCCAAGTCGCCCTATGATTTCTTCACTTGAAAAGCAGGGACACAAATCAAGAATCTCCCAGACAATGTTATCTATTTCTAAAACAAGGCATTGGCTAATATCCGCGACATACATACGATTGCCCTGTCGGAATTTATGTAGATGGGTAGTAGGTTTCGGACATACTAACATCGTGCTCTCCTCGCTAACGGCAGGTTTCCTTAACCTTTCCACGCCAAATCCCACCGTCAATAACGCGTCCATCAATGACTAAAGTCGGGGACCCTTTGATATTGAGTTCCTTCGTCCTTTGTACTTCCTTGACGAGTTGCAGCGTCATCTTTTCGGATTCCACGGCTCGTGTGATCTTGCTTACATCTAATTCAACTTTCTTTGCGCAATGGACCCACGCTTCCTGTAGATGATCAGCACGACAGATCAGATAATCAAAGCGCTTATCTGGATACAGTTCCGCGATAACCATTTGCCGTTTGTTCTCAATTAACTCGCTTTCACCATGTAGACTCGTAAACTCTGTCTGTCCAGTCGTATTTTTTTCCGATTCCTCCTTTTCACCTACAATAAATCGCAACTTGAAATCAATTCTGTTCAGATACCTTTTAAAAAATGGAAGCAATTCCTGCTCTGCTTGCACACCGTAGAGGCAAAACGACATAACAAAAAGTTCAATCTGTGGTTTCATAGGTCCGCGCATACGTTGTTCAAGGATCTGCTTGAGGCTTAACTGAGACCGACTGTGATCCACTTCCGGCATCAACTGCGCAACAAGCTGCTCAAATCCGGGGGAATGTTCTGGCGCGTGGCATTCCATACACGTTGATGCCTCTACTTTCCCACGGATATTTGTAGTAAGCGGGGTATAGGTATGCTGTTTACCCGGTCCGTGACACGTTTCACACCCTACTTCGGCGAGATGTGCCCTATCTGAAGCACCAATCTGGTATCCACTCGAATAGCCAAATCCAGTGACGTGACAAGAAACGCATTTTGAATAATATTCTCGCCCCACGATTTGCAACGTGTTGAAGGCAGTTGCGTGCGAAGAGTGCGACCACTGGTCAAATTCCTTTCGATGGCATTCTTGGCATGCTTCGGAGCCGATATAACTATTGTTGCTATCCTGCTCAAGTGTCTCTGAGGAAAACAGCGGATGACTCGCAACTTGCAATTGTGGATCACTCGCGACCTGCTCATAAAAATCGTTTAATAACTTCCTTACATTCGGATCGTCGCCAACCTCTTCAGTTAGGGCAATTTGCTCAACTGTAGATGAAGTTTGTCCAGCTGTATCAGTTAGGGTCAAGGCACCGAGTGTTTTGCCATGCGGATAACAATACGTCAACAAAACGTTGCCGACCCGTTCAGTGTTTCCAGTGTCACGACTCATAATCGCTGAGATATTAGGGTATTTCTGTGCAAGACTCTTATTCACTTTTGGCTGAAGATGACTTGATACGATGACAATATCCGCTTCTGCCTGAACTTCAGACATAAGCGAATCCAGCTTGTTTGAAATGGATGCTGTTTGACCAGTTTCAAGCAAAGAGAGCTCAATCAGAGCAACTTGCTTACTACCAACCGTTTTTATCAAGTAGGGACGCTGCTCTGGAGAAGATGCTTTTGAATGTGCAGCTAACAATTGAAAACGGTAGTTCGTCAAGGTCTGATCAATAGCATTCTCATCCGGTTGGGAGGAAACAAGGACATCATAACCCATCATCTCCATCGCTGTAAAAGTCGTTTGGACGCGCAACTGGTCTAATTCAGTAGTCTGCTCAAACACATCTGGCTTCATCTGTTCTGGTTCAAGCGGAAGAAACCCGCCGAGATCAACTAACAGTGGTGAGAACCCTTTATCCCTGATACCCGAAATCGCAGTCGCACGTCTCGGTAAACCGCCTGACTGACCGATGAAGCAACCACACGGTTCAAGGTGTGCCTGTGTATTGCCTGTGAAAAGTATTAGCACTGTTTGATCCGGCGAAGTCTGATCCAATTGTTGCAGGAAACCCTTCAAAGGTGTAGCACGAATCTGTGCAGCGGCTTGTTTGGTTTCTCTGATATGCCGTAACCTTTTCGCTTCACTCCACCGCTGATACGCAAACGGACCAACAACGATAGCGGTTAAGAAAAGCAGCAGCAATATGTATTTTTTCATATAAGTCTCCTTCTTTCGGAGTGTATAATACTTAAAGACCAAATTTTTGGGTGGTTTTCGTGCAAAATATGACAAAAATTGTAGCAAAATTGTCAAGATTAATGATTTACCAAGTATTTATTTTCCGTAAGCAAGATATGAAACAATCCGCGGCGTTTCGTCGCAACATACAGCCTATCACGATCAACAACAAGCGAAAGCACCTTACCCGGAACCACCGACGAAATCTGTTTCCACTTGTCATCAACATCCAAGCGATAGACCCCTGTATCGCCGGCACTGTAAATCGTGGTGCCGTCCACAGCAAACCTATCTATAACGACTTTATCGGCGATCACGCGCCAGTGCCCCCCGGTTCGCGAAGCTAAAACCCCCGCGTCTGTCGCAATATAAACCGTCGAACCTGCAAAGATAATCTCCTTGAAACAGGTAAACCGACGTGGAAGGTTCGGCGTAATATCCTTCCAGCTGTTGCCACTATCAAGCGATTGGAACAATCTGCCATCCCGCTTCCCGACGTAGACAGTCTTTCCTGAAACCGCTAACCTGAACCCACATTTCAAATCACCATCGGGCTGCTCGCCCGTATCCACCAATCCTGTGTCTTTCCAGTTCAAGTCGCCGGGTTGCCATTTGAACAATTTCCGCTGATACTCCGTGTAAAATGTCCCGCCACTAACAACAAACGCCCCAATTATCTCATGGTTTCTACGGTGCGAAGCATACAAGTCACCGCCTTTTTCACGTCCTTTAGATAAATGGGACTGAGCCACTGCCTCGTTATTTGTAGACGGGACATCCACTTCAAAATTGGGAACCCCTGGAACCGGAATAAGTACATTACCGTCAACTGACAAACGAAGGACCTGCAAATCCTCTCTTTCCGGCGTAATGACATAAAGGGTGTTATCAGCAGTCGCTAATCGTGAATGACCGGAGAAATTGGGGTGAGAGTCTTTCCCCTTGAGTAATTTGGGATTAACGCCATTAGTGTTAACGCGAACAGGACTCCACGATTTACCACCATCTGTTGATCGGACAATGTCCCTATTAGTGTGTGCATAGAACCTGTTATTGACCTCAACCAAATCCAAGACCCCAGTTCCCACTATCCCATCCATAAACAGATGCCACGATTCGCCGCCATCAGTCGTCCGATGAATACCGAATATCCCTACTTTGTAAAATGTGTTCTCATTGACTGCTACAGACGAAAAACCACTGAGTATATGCGAATTCATGCCAAACTCAAGAGCAACCCAAGTCTGTCCGCTATCCCTTGACCGGAACTGCGTACCGGCTTGTGCTAAGATCGTCTTACCAGTAACCGACAAACTTATACCAGTTATTGATTTGATAGGGCGAGATCCGTTTGTAGGCGTTATCTCAGTCCAAGACGTTCCCAGGTCAGCGGAGTGAAAAATCCTGCTCAAATTTGAATTGTCGTTATGTATTGCCTGAGCTATCTTTCCAGGCTTTGATCCAATCTGTTGCAACATCCCAAAATTAGGACCTGTGCTGACATAGAGACTCTCTTCAGAAACCGCTAAAGCGTAAATAGATCCGGACACATCCTCAAGCAATCGTTTCCAAACGCCAACGCCCGCATCAAGGTGGTAGAGACCGTTGTCTGTGCCAGCAAATACCGTGTTCCCAATGGCAGCGATCTTAGAAATTGTCCTGCCCATCAATCCATCGTCAAGAAGCACCCACTGTTCTCCAGCATCTGTAAAACGGAACACGCCTTTATTCTCAAGGGCGAGATACATTGTCCTATCCGCTTGCTGCGTCTCACTCACGATAACAAGTCCAACAGCATTTCCCTCGGGGCGAGCGCAAAATGCGCGCCACGTCTCGCCATCATTGGTCGAGGCAAATACTGCATCGTTAGAGACAAGATAAAGCACTCCCTCATGTTCTGCCATAGGGGTCTGCAACGTTCTGGTCGGAACATCAATCGTAACTGGCACCCACGCCGTTGCATTTGCAGCTAACTTGTAGATTCCTACCTGTGAGAAAGCGTAAACTGTCCCCTTAGACGTAGCAAATACATCAAAAACAGAGCCTCCTCCCGGGCCAGATGTCTGCGTCCACAGTGACTCGGAAAATCTGACCGACGTATCCTGTGCCTTAGATACTAAAACCGACGCAGAAACCTGCACATCCTCACCGCCATTTTTATTGGTCGCGACAGCATGCCCTGCTTGATTTCGTACTGCCGGTTTCGCGTCACTATTCAGAACGACAGGCGCATCAATAATTTCAATCGTCCGTTCGGATTCTGCCTCAAAACTATACGGCTTTTGGAAACGCAAAAGGTATTGATTGCTCGCGCTTAGCAGCAGCAGCACCAAAGCCACTGCTCCACCAAGAGCCGTCCACGGTATAAAAGGTTTCCAATTCGCAGGTGGTGTCAACTTCACATCCGCAACTTTCCGAGCGATGTCCTCCGTGAGACTATTAGAT
>PYJC01000070.1 GCA_003635255.1 Candidatus Poribacteria bacterium
CGGGAAGCCACGTAAAACCACTTTCAATCAGAACGACACGCAGTTCCGGGAACTGATCGAAAACGCCTTCCGCGACGAGGCTAATCACCTGTGCTTGGGAGACCTGTGTCATCCCGCTATATTCCTCTAAAAACGTTGATGGCCAGCCTGTTGGTGAAGGTTGAGTGCCGGGTGCGCCCCCGTACTGGATACCTATGGCGAGATTATGCCGGACTGCAGCTTCATAAATCGGATGATAGAGCCGGTTGCCATACGGTGTCCGAGAACGGACAGGCAGGACAACTTGGACGAACCCTGGATGTTCTCCGACGCGTTCAATCTCTTTTGCGGCGAGTTCGGGAATCTGGCTCGGAATCACAAGTGAAGCACGGAGCCGGGGTTCTGGGTCGAGCCAGTGTTCTATCTGCCAATCGTTTATGGCTTGTGCAATCGCCGCGGCGAGGTCTGGGTTATGAATACTTTGTACTCGGTACGCGCAATTGAGAACACCGTATTCCAGATTCCAACCGTCAAGGAGCCGTTCGCGTACATGTGCAAGATCCATGTCCCAAGGGGAAAGTGCGTCTGGATGCGTCGTTAGCGGCGCGCTTCGCGGATAATCGTTTGCATCGGGACCTCTAAAGCCGGAGTTCTGACAATAGTCGCACCAGAAATCAGACATGTATGGGTAAAGCGTCTGCAAGGTTGGGACTTCGTTATGGATGTCGCAGTCTATTGCTTTCACCCCTGCCTCTACAAAATGCGGGATCTCCCAGCTTTCCATCTCCGTCTCCTCGGTTGGACAAACAATGGGGCGTACTGGATTTGAACCAGTGACTTCTACCGTGTGAAGGTAGCGCTCGTACCCCTGAGCTAACGCCCCACGTATGGATATGGGCCCACTAGGACTCGAACCTAGGACCAACCGGTTATGAGCCGGTGGCTCTGACCACTGAGCTATGGGCCCTTCGTGTTTCCGATATAAGAATTATACTATATTCTGAATTTAAAATCAAATTTTTTGTTAGTTGTCAGAGGGGTGGTTGTCATAGGTTAGGGGACAAAATCGCGAAGTTTACGACTCCGCCTGGGGTGTCGTAATTTACGGAGTGCTTTCGCCTCAATTTGGCGGATCCGTTCGCGTGTGACATCAAAGATATTCCCCACCTCTTCAAGTGTCCTTGGGTAACCATCTTCAATCCCGAAACGGAGCGAAATCACTCTTCTTTCGCGTTCGTTTAGATCGGAAAGGACCTCTTGAATCTGCTCTTTGAGGATATTCAATTCTGCCTCTTGCACAGGGGACGGCGAATCGACATCAACAATAAAAGCACCGAGCGGGTTCTCATCTTCTTCACCAATTGGCGTATCGAGAGAAGCCGTTTCTGGCGCAACCGCTAAAGCCTCGTTAACTTTGCTGGTTGAAATCTTGAGATCTTCAGCAATCTGCTCAGCCGTTGGTTCGTTCCCTAATTCTTGTAACAGTGAACGCTGCACGCGCCGAATTTTGTTAATCCGCTCGTGCATGTGTACAGGTATGCGAATGGTGCGGCCTTGGTCGGCGATCGCGCGTGTGATGCCTTGCCGGATCCACCATGTGGCATAGGTGCTGAACTTATAGCCGCGTTGATAATCAAACTTGTCAACCGCCCGCATTAATCCGATATTCCCTTCCTGAATTAGGTCAAGGAATTCGAGTCCTGATGCGCGGTGTTTGTGCTTTTTTGCGATACTCACGACAAGTCTGAGATTGGCTTCAACGATTGCCATCTTTGCATCCTGCGCTTCGGATTCGCCTTTGTCAATTTGCTGAGTGAGAGACTTGAGTTGGTCGCGAGGGATGCCAATTTCGTTCATGTGTTGCCGGATATTACGCTGTAAGCGGATAATAGACACATAGGCATTTCTCACGGCATCTGTTTCAAACTTCGGTTGAGTGCCGTTACTTCCGTTGAGCCACTCATCAGGAATATCGTATTCCTGCTGGAGCTGCTGGATTTCAGTTTCCCATGTGCTGATCTGGTACTCAGCCTGTTTGACGAGGTCAGAGATTTTACTAATCTCTTCGCGGTCAATCTTGAGATCTTCAAGGGTCTTAATGAGATTCGCGCGATTCTTCGATTTCTTAGGAGGCTGCTTTCTGTTTTTAACGCTTGCAGCAGTGTCGGTAGTGAGACGTTCCATCTCAAGGGTTTCAAGTACGCCCAACGCCTTCTTGACTTGCTCGCGGAGTTTCTTTTCCTTATTCTGCGTCGAAGTGCTGGAAACGTGCATATCAATAATATCGGAAGCCCGCTTTTTAGCCGTAACGATCTTATAGAGGAGCTTGCGAATCTCGGTAATCGCAAGTGCTGTGCTGAAAGTGGCTTCATGCGCGGTGCGATGTCCTGCCTCAATCCGTTTAGCGAGTTCGACCTCTTGCGCCTTATCAAGCAACCGAAATTTTCCCATTTCGCGCATGTACACTTTCACTGAATCATCAGTATACCCGCTGTTAACTGCGGCGATTTCAGCGATTTCATCGTCATATCCGAGTTCATCAGTGCCCTCGGTATCAAGATACTCAAGTGTGGGATGGTCTTTAAAATCCATCATCAACTCCTTCTTTCATTTGAATCTTCATCGTGAGTGCCTTCTGCGTTGTGACCCCGTAAGGCACGTCTTTCATTTGAAAGTCTCACTAACTGTTCAAGGGTTTCCATCTCATCGGCACCTTCGGCGAGTGCGTGTGATCGGACGCGCTGCTCAAGATCTTGTAAATGGAAATTACGCAATTTCTTAAGGCACCCCTCCACCCGTGCTTGTAAATTCGGTGGAGGTGTTTTCCGCAGCAGCACACTTGAAACGAAGGCATTTAACGCCTCATCGCTGGCATCATTGATGAGGGTTTGAATATCCATCTGTTCACCATCTGTATCCGCTTCCCAGAGCAATTGTGCGATTTTGGCGAAGCGTGGTTCCGTGAAATGTTGACAGTCAAATTGAGATTTGACATACGAAAGTAACGCTGGATTTTGAATTAATGCTTCAATAAGTTGATGTTCAATTTGCGCGCGTGCAGACAATTTCTGCGGTGCGACCTTGCGTCGATTGGTTTGACGAGGTCCTGACGTTTCTTTAAATCCTGCGTCTTTCAACTCATCCCAAAGAACCCTTTCATCAACACGGAGTTCCCGGGCTGCATATTTGATGTATTCGCTGCGTTCAACCCGATTTTTCAGATTCAAGAGTGTCTCGGTAACCTCTTTAACAACTTGCATTTTTACATCGACTCTGTGAATGTCTCGATTTTGAATGACTGCTTGAATCTGAAATTCAATGAGATTTATTGCTTTATCTGTAAGTTGTGTGAAAGCGTCAGCGCCGTGTTGCCGTGTAAATGAGTCTGGATCTTCGCCTGCTGGGAGCAGTGCGACACGCACCCGTAAATCTTCGGCGAGCAATCGGAGCAACCCGCGCTGTGCGGCTTGAAAACCGGAGGTATCTCCGTCATAAACGATGACGACTTCAGGAACGAACCTTTTTAATAAACGTGCATGGTTTTCACTCAGAGAAGTACCTGAAGATGCTACAACATGCTCAACTCCGGCCTGATAAAGCATCAAAACATCCATGTAACCTTCCACAAGCAGCACACGCTGTTGTTTATAGAGAGATTGACGTGCTTTGTCGAGGTTGTAAAGGATATTGCTTTTATCATACAGAGATGTCGCGGGAGAGTTTAAGTATTTGGGTTGATGCTCTTCAGAGAGGGCACGTCCACCAAAACCGACCGGTACACCCCGTTCATTCTGAATAGGAAAAAGGATTCTATTCCAAAACCGGTCCTGAGGTCCCTTGTCCTCGTCCTTAATGAGCCCCACATCAACGAGTTGTTGGATCGTAAAGCCTTTGTCCATCGCAACTTTCACGAGTTCCCGTCGTCCAGATGTCGCATATCCGAGTTGGAATGACCGTAGGGTTTTGGGTTGGACCCCACGGTGTTTGAGATATTGCCTTGCAGATTCGCTCGCTCGCTCGGTGAGCAGTTGACGGTGATAGTACTCAACTGCAAAACGGTTGAGGTCTTCCAAGGTCCTTAGGCGTTTTTGGTTAGCACTCTCGCGGGCATCTTGCGTCGGGAGCATGATATTTTGGCGTTCCGCTAACCACTCTATTGTCTCTATGAAAGATTTACCTTCGTGTTTTTGGACGAAAGAGATAACATTACCACCTGTTTGACATCCAAAACAATAGAACATCTGCCTTTGAGGCGAGACAGTAAATGAGGGCGTTTTCTCATCGTGAAAGGGACAGAGTCCCTTATAACTCTGACCCGCTGGACGCAGCACGACCCCACACTCGGAAATAATATCAACAATATCGCTTCGACTCTGAATTTCATCAATCGTTTCGCGTGGCACGAGACCTTTACGAGTGTTGTTCATGATTGATCTGCCTCTTTGTGTCAAAGTTCTCTATGGGATATCTACTGCTATATCACTCTTTGAATGTGACGACGGTTACGCCTTCACCCCCCTGATCAAAGGGTGCTAACTGATATTTGAATACGAGTGGATTTTCACGCAATTCCGCGTGAACCGCACTACGCAAGGCACCTGTCCCTTTTCCATGTAAAATACGCACCGATGGTAACCCTGCGAGGACTGCGTCATCAAGGTATTTGACGGTGACATCTAATGCCTCTTTTACAAACATCCCGTGAAGGTTAAGTTCACCGCTGATCGTGTTCGCTTTGTTATACTGAATATCAAGGACGGAAGTTGAGAGGTGAGCGTTTTTCTGTTTCGGATGAACCGAGTCAATGTCGTCGTAAGCGGCTTGCATTTGCATATTCCCGACAAGCACTTGGAGCGGAGCTTTCCCGTTGGATTTAATGGTGATAACCTCTCCGAATCGGTTCAGTTTCTTGACCCGCACCTTATCACCAACATTGACTTTGACCTTTGGTGGTTCCGACTGTTTCTTAGGTTTTTCTGGTTGTAGTGATTTTTTTGCAGTTTCGATTTTTGAGAAAGCGTTTCGGATACTCTCTTTAGAGGCTTGTTTCTTGCGTATGTCAGCAACAAGTTTTTCTACTGTGCGCCTTGCACCAGCAACAATATCCCGCGCCTCATTCTCAGCCTGCTGTTTCAGTGTGTGCTGCTCGGTTTCCAAGGTCTGAAGGCGTTCTGTATGTTTCTGGTAAGCAGTCTCAGCCTCTCGGATTTTATCTTCAAGGCGTTCCCGTTCGGTATCCAATTCGTTTTGAGTTTCCTGCAAACGCACGAGTAAATCTTCAACAGCGACGTTGCAATTTCCGATATGGGTTTGTGCTTCATCAAGGATTTCGGATGGAATCCCTAACTGCTCAGCAATCTTTATCGCGTTGCTACTCCCCGGCACGCCGACCTGTAACCGGTATGTCGGCCGCAGTGTCGTCCAGTCAAATTCCATTGAGGCATTTTCCATAGATTGCTGTGTGTGTGCATACGCTTTAAGTGCCCCATAGTGCGTTGTGACGATGGTATTGACCTGCTTTTTTCCGAGCCAATCGAGAAGTGCCATACCGAGTGCGGTCCCTTCGCTGGGGTCTGTGCCCGCACCAATCTCATCTAATAGGACCAACGAATAATCGGAAGCCTCAATTGTTTTGAGCATCTCCGCGATCTTAGTGATATGAGAGGAGAAAGTACTCAGATTCTGTTCTATGCCTTGGTCGTCTCCAATGTCAGCAAACACATGTTCAAAGATAGCGATTTTACTACCGTGTTCCGCCGGGATATGTAAACCTGACTGCGCCATCAGCACTAACAATCCAACCGTTTTAAGGACGACTGTCTTGCCCCCCGTATTCGGACCGGTGATAACCAATGTCTTGAAGTCTTTACCGATATGAACATTTGTCGGCACGACCTGCTCCGGTAGATTCGCGTCCGCTTCAGCATCGGAATTAGCTTTATGTGCATCCTGAAGATGGAATTGCAACAAGGGATGCCGAGCCTCAATCAATTTGATGACACCACGTGTATTCAGTTTAGGTTCAACGGCGTTCAACGCCATACTGAAACGCGCTTTTGCGTTTAGAAAATCGAGTTCTGCTAATAAATCGAGGGATAATTCCAGTTCTGATAGATAGTCGCGGACGCGGTCGGTAAGGTCAAGGAGGATGCGTTGGATTTCGCGGTGTTCCGCTTCAGCGGCTTCGTGCAGTTCATTGTTCATCTGTACAATGCCCAAAGGTTCGACGAAGAACGTTGCGCCGCTTGTGGATTGCCCTTGGACGACCCCCTGAAAAAATGCGCGCGCTTCCTGCTTGATCGGAATCACGTACCGATTGTTTCGAGAGGTGATGACGGGTTCCTGAATCGTTTTTTGATGTTCAGGGGATCGGAGGGTGGCTTCAAGTTTTTGATGTATATTGTCACGGAGGCGCGACATTTTGCGACGGATGCTACGCAGTTCGGGACTGGCTCGGTCGAGTAGGACACCTTCAGGGTTGATACAATAATCAATTGCTTCAACTAATTCAGGGAAGTCGGGCAGGGCATCCACAATAGAAAAGAGGTTTGGAAACTCTTCGCGCTCGCGTTTTTCAAAGATACGGTGAATGTCGCCAGGAATTTTCGCGACTTTCCGGATTTCAAGGAGTTCCTCAGCGTCTAAAATTGAACCGTTCTTGGCAGCACGGTGTAGTGAGCCTCGGATGTCTCTTAATCCATCTAATGGAATCCCGCCGTAAAGTTGATGAAAGCATTTGGCTTCACTACATAACGCTTGCAAGTAGCGAACCTTATCGATGTCATAAGACGGCGTAAGGGCGTTAACCCGCGCTGTCCCAAGTTGAGAAGCGGTATACTTTTTCAAAAGCATTTTAATCTTATCGTATTCTAACGCTTTTTCAACACTGGCTAACACAGGTTTTTCCTTTTCTTTATAGTCATTGGTTATAAGTTATAAGTTTTTAGTTAAGAAGCTTATGATTGTTCAGTATCTTTTGGTAACCATCCATGCTTTCTTTAACGGTTACAAAGAGATGACCCCGCATCAGAGGACAGACTTATAACGAATAACTATTTATGCTTAATATTGCCCCAGGTTGTTACCAATTTCCTCTTCGGTTCAACAGGTAGGATCCGAATATCCCGCAACCACGCTATAACAAATACGCTGCCGTCAATTTCGACGAGTTCTTCAGTCTCCCCGCTCGCAAAATCATATAGGTAGACGGTGCCCCACCGGGAATAGATCATATAATCGCCTTCAGGCGACCAGTCAGCCCAATACCCGGTTGCTTTGTCAACATCAAACAAAGGTTTAATGACCTTAGATTCAATATCAATTGTGCAGAAGGTATCAAATTCCCTATTCCATCTGAAGAAAAGGATGCGTTGCCCATCAGGGGACCAGACCGGATAGAAGTCTTTGTTGAGCTCAGTTAATATTTCTATTTCCTTTGTTTCAATGTCTAAAATGTAGAGGTGTTCCAACCATCCGGGTCTGGAGAGCGAAAAGGCGAGTCGCTTTCCATTCGGTGCCCAAGAAATACCCCAAAATGAGTATGGCCACCCAAAATGTGGGACTTGTGTTACAGCTTCCATCTCTCCGCTTTCGAGGTTTAACAACCAAATCTGATTGTCTTGTGGCAGTTGTTCCATTGTCCAACCGTTGAAAGCGAGATATTTACCGTTGGGAGAAGCCGTTAAGAACCGGTATGTCCCCGAAATCTGTGTAATCCGCTTCTTATTTTTCGGGTTGTCAGGGTTAATAGAATAGACATCGGATTGCCCGCCGTGCCATTGTATGAAATAGAGTAAATCTCCGTTTGGCCCCCATGCTGGATACATACCTTTGTGATTTAAAGCGACGGCTTTCAAATCCTTGGTGCCTTTAATTGCGGTCGCATAGAGGTTCCAATCGAAACGTCCCAAATTCTCATCAAATCCGTTGACAGCGTAAGCGAGTTGTCCAGTAGGTGCAGCCTCACTTATCTGTGTAAATGAAAGGCAAATTAAGATAAGTATGCAGAAAAGCGCGCCCCTACTAACTTTAGCGGCATCAAGAGCTAGCGTACGATCATTATGTATCATTATGACTCCTAAAAAAACAGATAATTATTGGGCAGATTCAAGCCTTTTATGGTGAAAAAGTGCTTTCTCATAGAGTTGGCGATTTAACCCCAAAGTTTCAAGTTCAAGAACCGCATCGTAGCTATACAATGCGGAGCTTTGTCTGCCTTCGTTTTCAGAGCGTTGGGCGTTTTGAATACTGTTGATTACTGTCCTGGCTCCTTTTTCAAAGTTACCGAGTTGTTTTCGGAGATCCGAGGAGAGTCCGCCGTGAATATCTTTGTTCACTTTATAGGCGCGAATCGCATCGGTATAAGCGACATAAGCCTCATAGTAGCGTTTTTCGTCTTCGAGTCTGTTTGCGTCTGAAAGGTCAAGTTGTTCGTCAATAGCAGCGACAACGCCTTTTGCCTCTTCGAGCAGTTCACGACTTTTCTGTACGATCCCTGCTTCAATCGCACTTCGGAATTCATCTATGATCTCTTTATACACATCGCGTGCGGCACCCGAATCACCTGATTTTTCATAAACAAGTGCTTGGTTAAATTGAGCTTCTGTGAGTACAAACTTTCGGATTTCTGGTGGAAGCTGTGGGGTCGGCGGGAACGCTTTAGCTTGATAGGCAGCGATAGCTTTTTCGTAGTTCGCTTCCTGTTCATAACTGTTGCCGATCGCCTTTTGTGCGTATAGACTATCTATCTGACTTTCGGGTTGATGTTCATCAATCACTTGTTGAAATTGTGAGCGAGCGTCGGCATAGTTTCCTTGATAATAGAGCGTATTGGCGTACTGATAACGCGCTTTATCCGCAAAAGTTGTATTTGGATATTTCTCGAAAACTGCTTTAAGTTTCGTCTGAGCCGTTTTAAGGAGTTCTTCACTTTCCACCAATTTTTCTGCGTCGAAAAGACTCTCTTCTGCTTTCTGGTATGCCTCGGCGGCTTCGCGGAGTGCGACAGTAGCTTCGGAGCGACGGTTCTCTTGATTCTGATAATACGCTGCATAACCCCCGACAGCGACAAGGACGACGACCGCTGCGACGATAATCGTTTGAAGGTTTTCCTTCAAAAACGCGTAGGCTTTCAGGAGCCCTTCAATAAATTTATCTTCTTGGATTTCTTCTTTGGTTAGTCGTTTGTTTCGTGCCATGTTTTCCTCAGTTTCACACGATTTTGAATCAATACACAAGCGGGTGACGGGAATTGAACCCGTGACCCTCAGCTTGGGAAGCTGACGCTCTACCGCTGAGCTACACCCGCATTAATTCTATTATACCATATCTTCAATGATGCTGCCAATGAAAGTTGAAATAAGAAGCAGGCACCGGTATGATACCCAATTATGGATTGCGAGTTTCACCTGATGCCCGCTTTTCTATTTTTTAAGACTGGCGGACTTTATCCACGATCTGGTCAATCCGGAATATCTACTGTAACTTGTCTAATTCATCCAAGACCTGCTCTGCGCTCAGCGTATTATCCGGGGGTGCCTCTTCAACGTGTTTAAAGGCTATTTTCCCTGCCTTATCAACGATAAACACACCGCGTGTGGTTATTCCGACTTCTTCGAGTGCCATGCCGAACTGCTTGGAAACTTCAAGGTTCATATCAGCAAGCAGTGGGAAATCAACGCCACCTAATTCCTGACTCCACGCCTTGTGTGCAAAAGTCGAATCTCGGTTGATAGCGATAACTTCAGCCCCTTTCGCCTGAATTGCCGAGAGGTTCTCGTTGAACTCCGGTACCTGTTCAGCACAGACTGGGGAGAAAGCGAGCGGATAAAAGAGAACGACTAAATTTTTACCTGCATAATCACTCAGTGAAACTTCGGTATCTTCTTGATTGACTGCACCTGTCAGGGTAAAATCTGGTGCAGCACTCCCTACATCTGACATTAAAATCCTCCTATGCGCGCTTGGAAAGCGCGTCGTAATTTATATCATTTGCGGTTTGTGGAAAGATTATTTCTCCTTCAAGGCTGTCCACGATGTCGCGAGTTTGCCTTGAGGTTCGATTGCTGTGAGAGAGGTTGTGGTGTCGCCGTTAACGCTGACATCATCAATATAATAGCAGTAGGGCGACACGATCGCCTCGCCCTACTATTAAGGATTTACTTCGTCTTAAGTTTTGCCCACTGCGTAGCGAGTTTACCTTGGGGTTCAACAGAAAGCGTTCCAATTTCGAGGCTTTGAACTTCGTCCTCTGTCAATGCAACGTTGTAAATTCGAGATTCCTCAATGTGAGCATTGAGTTCGCCAGGACCGTTAAGTCCATTTACGTGCCGTTTTCCCCAGATCGCTTCGGCATCGCCTGCTGGCCAGGTTCTGAGATCGCCCTTTTTGAAACTACCGAGGCTCTTGCCGTTCCGGTAACCGGTGATCTCGTATTGCTTTTTGACGTCCTTATATGTAATCACCAAGTAAACCATATCGCCGGTCGGTTTTTCGGTGACTGCGTCGGGAAAATCAGCAGTGCGCCGGAAATGGCTACTCCCGGGCATCCACTGTTTATCAACTCTCTCAGCCCAGACGATCGCACAGAACTGATCAGCAGTTTCTTTATCCAGCGTAAGTGCTGAACCATTCGTCTTTGCGTAGTCATCCAAACTCACCCAGGTTACTAACGACAACTCCGTGATGTCGGGACCAGTGTAATCAAGGGCATGTGCCCATTTTCCCGTCTCAACAACCAATTGCCCATCATCAATTTTAGCACCGTGGAGCGTTATATCTTCCCAATTCCCTATCTCGTCTTTTTCGTCATCAAATAACCACCAGCCAACCAGATGTTCCTCTTGCGCGTTTTGTGCGAAGACTGCTGGTGTTGATAGACTAAGCACCAACAAGACGGCACAAATATAATAGACTTTTGTTCGCATTGCCAATTGCTCCTCTTTGATTCGATTTGAAGTTCAGCACGGGTAGTTTATCTTGATGCCAGAGAACAATTCATGTCACTATCCGTGTAGGTAAATTCTAAAATATTATACCATACATTCGGAACGAAAGTCAAATGTTTTTACAAGCATTTTAGAGGGATAGTTATCAGTTATCAGTTGTTGGTCAAAAGAAACAAATGAACTTAATAGGTAACCCGCTACTTGCAAATTATCTGTGTATGTGTTACTATTAATAGCACGTAACCAAACGCTAAGCAATAAACACGGACAAAGGAATAAAACATGAAACGGTCAACGCTGCTGCTATTACTTGTCATCAGTATTGGGTCTATAAGTGAAATTTTCTGCCAGCACCTTTCCGCCCAAGACGATGTTGACCCAAGACGGTTGACAGCCGCCATAGAAGGACGGATCGTTTGGGATGGACACGACCTGTCACACGCGAATGTGTCTGTCTATCGAGATGAGAGATTACGAGAACTGTACATCAGCGGGATCCCACAACTCGGAGATGGGAGATTTACACTCCGTGTTGAAGCGGGTCAATACTATCTCGCCGCTTATGTGGATGTGGACAAGTCAGGCAATTTTGATGCCGGGGATGGCTTTGGTATCTTCGGGATAACCGAGTGGAACGACAAAGCACAAAAGTATCAGATCATCAAAATAGATAACAGAGAAAAAATTCGGGGCATAGAGATCCCAATTACGGCGCGAGCCACACGGACTGATGGAAAATTTAACATCGTTCCAGAATCCGAATATCAACCGAGCGAACTCCAACAGTTTCAAGTTGATCTGCGTACAGCGACATCGGGTTGCAGCGGTACGCTTAGGCTTACTCGGGACGCGGAAAACCCGGAGCCCTTTGCGTCCAAAGATCGAAAAGCCTTAATTCTCGCCTATACAGATTTATCTTGGAAATATCGTGCGGATATCACCACCGTGGGGGATTCAGGCGCGTGGACACTCAATTTGCCACCGGGTAAATACTACCTAATGGCGATTGTTGATAACAACACCACCAAT
The DNA here is from genome assembly GCA_003635255.1 of Candidatus Poribacteria bacterium. Lineage (GTDB taxonomy): Bacteria > Poribacteria > WGA-4E > WGA-4E > WGA-3G > WGA-3G. The sequence goes on from PYJC01000070.1 coordinate 11,955, forward strand.
AAACTGGACGCAGGAGATGACTTCGGGTTTTACGGCGTTGAAAATATGCGAAGGCGTGGCGAGTTTCCAGAACCTGTACTGATTTCACCAAACAAATTCACGAAAGATCTTGAGATAACAATTACCGCTACCTATCAGCAACGTAAAAAGACACAACAGGAAAACTCAAGCCTGCTTACAGGCAAAGTATCTCTACCTGAAAACACATCTGCGCGTGTAGAGGTATATGCTGATGCCACTTTAGTCAGCCCTATCGCGAGCGGTGAAACCGCTGCAGGTGGCACATTTAACATATTGCTCCCGCCCGGTGAATACTATGTCATCGTTAACCTCGATGCTAACAAAGATGGCAAATATAGCGAGGGTGACGGTTTAGGCGGATATGGAACAGTAGATATTACGACCCAACCGCCAGCGCCGATTACATTGAAAGCGGGTGAAGAGCGGAACATTGAACTCCTCATCAGTGCACACTACGATAAGGATGGGCATCTCTACGCCACACCCCCTGGTATCGAAACACATATTGAACAGGGCAGTATCGCCGGACGCATTACTTGGGATGGATACCCGATCCAACGCGGTATTTTAACCGTCTCGTATACACCGGATTTTAGTGCGCCGATTGCAATGCCGATTTCGGTTACGGCAAACGGTAATTACCAAGTCAATGTCTTGCCCGGTATCTACTATGTTATGGCGGTAATGGATGCAAATGATGATGGGAAAACCGGTATAACCGACGGTGTCGGGATATACGGCACACGTTACCCGGCACGCGGTGAACCGACGGCAGTGAGTGTCTTTTCGGGTCAGACAACGTCTCATATTGATATAGATATCCTCGCCAGTTACATTGATGAAGAGGGAAATATGGCGGAGATTGATGACGGTGGACGCTGGGAAGTCAAAAAGAGTTTTGGCGAACCCGAAGATGTTTTTAGCATTACCCGCAACGGACGTGTGAATGAGGAGTGGAAATATTGGACAAAGGGCATCGGTTTTGTCTGGCAAGCGAAGGGTGTAGGTTGGGAACTCGGAGACATGGAAGAATTCACGCCTAAACCCGGCACCGCCGAGAAGATAGAAAAAAGTAGGACAGAAGCATCCAGGGACGGAGACTCCACCGCTATGGAACAGCGGGATCCGCTCGGAACTGGACAACTTCCCGACTTTATCTACTTTGCTTATGATAATATCATCTGGGGGATTTCGCCAGATGGTATGAGCGCGCCATTAGGTGCTGGACACAGTCCGACAGTTGCCAATGATGGCACACTTATCTACCAAGACTCGGAAGGGAACGTTATCATTCGAGACCCCGATATACCAGATGGGCGTTTGCTGCTTGATGGACGCGAGATGGCAAACGATGTGACAATCTCACCGGATGCGCAATATGTCGCCTATACACGTCCGGAGGTTGGCAACCGGCGTCGGGTTGTTATGCGGCACATTCCGAGTGGATCTGAATATATTGTTCCATCGACTGCATTGAAAAGTTTTACCCCTGCTTGGAATAGCGATGGTAGCATGCTTGCGTATGGCACAGCGGGAACAATCGAAAACCCTGACGATGTCGCTTCAAATGCCGAAAAACAGAGACGAAATATCTACGCATTTGACCAAGTGAGAAAGAGTGTAGAGCCGATTGTCGTGTCTCCAACAGATGATACACAACCGACTTGGTCGCCTGCGAACCCGAATCAATTGGCATTTACGCGAACGGAAGGCAATCATCAACAGATTTGGCTCATCACCTATTCAACTGATGGCGTACCCACAGAACAGCAGTTAACCCAGAAAGGTGGTTCCCACCCTGTCTGGGTACCCCCTGATGGACGCTGGATTTTGTATGAAAATAACGGTCAACTTTGGAAAATTGACGCGGAAAACCCAAGAAACACGGAGGTACCGCTGAGGCATAACGGTCAGATCGTGTTTGGACATGAACCTGCAGTTTTAGATGGTATTGTGCAAACCGATACTCAGCGTAAAAATTAATGAAAAAGTTTTACATTTCTTTTGCATACACTGTTTTGATAATACTCGTTATCGTAGTAAATACTGCCAGTGCGCAATGGCTTTTGATCCCCATGGAGAGCGGGAAGCAAACCAATCATCTGAAGGCTTACGGTTTGACGTATTGGGCATTAGAGGTGCCGCGTGAGTATCGATGCTACTGGTGGCTGAACTACCGCGGCGGTGCGTTCGTTCTGCCAGATTCGCAAGATGTGCGAGTCCGCGCTGCGCTGATGGGTGTGAGTTTTGAAGCGATGAGCGATGCTGAGTATACTGACATCAAAAATTCCGTCCTTGAAGGTAGCAATATGGACGAGATTTTATTAGAAAAGGCACCGAAGATCGCCGTATACGCGCCATCAGAGGCATCCGCTTACCGGGACCCGTGGGACGACGCTGTCAAAATCGCTTTAGATTACGCTCAGATTCCGTACGACGAAATCTGGGATAAAGAGGTCCAAAGCGGTATCCTACAGGCAAAAGGTTATGACTGGCTCCACTTGCACCACGAGGACTTCACCGGTCAGCACGGTAAGTTCCACGCCTCGTTTTCCACACAAGTCTGGTATCAACAACGGATGCTGATGTTTGAGCAAGCAGCTGAGGAAGCCGGATTTCGCCGTGTCGCGCAGCACAAAGGGCAAACCGTACAGATGATAGCGGACTATATTGCCAACGGCGGGTTTATCTTCGCGATGTGTTCAGCCCCAGAAACACTGGATATTGCGCTGGCGACACGTGGCGGGGTGATCGACATCGTCGCGCCGGAACTCGATGGTACACCGATTGAGGCGAATGCCGAAGCACAGCTTGATTTTCAGCGCACCTTGGCATTCGAGAATTTCAGCCTCTATACGAATCCGTACCGATATGAATTTTCGGACATAGATAATCCAAACCCTGACAGAGATGCCCAGAGTGGCGTTGAAGATTTCAAACTTTTTGAATTCGCTGCAAAGCACGATCCGATTCCGACAATGCTCACGCAAAACCATGTTGCTGTTGTGCCGGGCTATCTTGGTCAGACGACCTCGTTTAACATGGACAAGATTCGGGGTTCTATCACAATTCTCGGACAGGTAGAAGGCACGAACTACGCGAAATACATTCACGGCAAATTAGGGAAAGGCACGTTTACGTTTCTCGGTGGACACGATCCAGAGGATTATCGCCACCTTGTCGGCGAAGGTGCCGTCCCGACGAACCTCGATTTGCATAAACATTCACCTGGCTATAGGCTCATCTTGAACAACATCCTATTTCCAGCGGCTCGTAAGAAACCGCAGAAGACGTGAAAAGAAGTTAACAGTAACCAGTGGCCAGTTACCAGAAGCTTCTTTACTGGAAACTGGAAACTGGGAACTGGAAACTGGGAACTGATACCATGAAAGCAGTGCTTGCGACGTGTAACCTGAACCAGTGGAGTCTCGACTTTGAAGGCAATACGGCGCGTATCATTGAATCCATTGAAATCGCGAAGGCGAGTGGTGCGCGGTATCGGTTGGGACCGGAACTGGAAATCACAGGCTACTCTTGTGAAGACCATTTTCTGGAGCTTGACACGCTGCGGCACAGTTGGGAATCGCTTATGTGTATCCTTAAAGGTGGGTATACTGATGGGATTCTCTGCGATATTGGCATGCCTGTCATGCACAAAAATGTCCGCTATAACTGTCGGGTCTTCGTATTAGATGGCAAGTTGTTGTTAATCCGTCCGAAGATGGTTCTGGCGAGCGATGGCAATTATCGGGAGCAACGTTGGTTTGTGGCATGGGAGCGGGGTTGGACGACCGAACCGTACACACTGCCACGCGAGATTACCGAACTGACTGGACAACGACAGGTCTCTATCGGTATCGCGGCGATAGCGACTGCGGATACGCTCTTGGCAGCTGAGACCTGTGAGGAACTCTTTGTGCCGATGAGTCCACATATCCATTTCGGCAACGCCGGTGTCGAAATCATCGCCAACGGATCGGGTTCTCACCACGAGTTACGGAAATTAGATACGCGTATCGCGTTGATTCGGAACGCAAGTGCTAAAAGCGGTGGGGTCTACCTTTACGCAAACCAACAAGGGTGTGACGGCGGCAGACTCTATTTCGATGGCTGCGCGCTGATCGCTCAAAACGGCGAGATATTGGCACAAGGTTCTCAGTTTTCACTCAAGGATGTAGAGGTCGTCACGGCTACGGTTAACCTCCACGATGTGCGAACCTATCGAGGTGCGAAGGCGAGTCGTGCCGTGCAGGCGAGTAAAACGGAACGACTGCCACAGATAGAGGTCGATTTTGAATTCGACCCGGAGCCTTGGGAAAACTCGCCCCCTGCAAGTCTAAAGATTGATCCGCATTATCACACACCGGAAGAGGAGATAGCCCTCGGTCCGGCTTGTTGGCTCTGGGATTACCTACGCAGATCTGGGGCGGCGGGGTACTTTATCCCACTCTCTGGCGGGGCAGATAGTGGTGCCGTTGCGACACTCGTCGGTTCAATGTGTCAACTCGTCGCAAAAGCCGTCCGAGAAAAGGATCCAACGGTTAGCCAAGATGTCCGTCAATGGTTAGTGGAAGGTGAAACGCTTGACGTTCTCTCGGATCCGTGTGTGCTTGCCAACCGTCTGTTGTATACGTGCTATATCGGTACCGAGAACAGTTCTCGTGATACGCGGAAACGTGCGAAACAACTCGCTGAACAGATTGGGGCATATCACCTAAACATCAATATGGATGGACTTGTTAGTGCACTGCAAACACTTTTTACACGCATTACGCAGAAAAAGCCACGATTTAAGGTTGAAGGTGGAACATATAGAGAGAATCAAGCCCTTCAGAACATACAAGCGCGGTTGCGGATGGTACTCAGTTATTTGTTCGCCCAGACGATGCCGTGGGTGCGAAATCGTGAGGGGACGCTTCTCGTTTTAGGCACCGGTAATGTTGATGAGGCGCTGCGGGGTTACCTTACAAAATACGATTGCAGTAGCGGCGACATCAATCCGATCGGTGGCATTAGCAAACACGATCTACGCCGTTTTTTGAAGTGGGCTGAACATAACCTCGGATATACCGCGCTTGCTGAGATTGTGGAAGCACCACCGACGGCGGAACTCGAACCGATAACCGAAACTTATACGCAAACCGATGAAGACGATATGGGGATGACCTACGCCGAATTGAGTCGATTCGGGCAGCTCCGAAAAATGGAGCAGTGCGGTCCCGTCAGTATGTTTGAAAAATTAGTGCAGGAGTGGCACCATTTACCGCCGCGCGAGGTCGCCGAAAAAGTAAAACGTTTCTTCCGATATTATGCGATCAATCGGCATAAAATGACGACGCTAACGCCCTCCTACCACGCTGAATCCTATTCGCCGGATGACAATCGGTTTGATCTGCGACAGTTCCTCTATAACACACGCTGGACGTGGCAGTTTCGCCATATTGATGCCTGTGTCAAAAAATTGGAGGCGCAGGTGTGATGCAGCCGATTTTACAAAATAGGCGTGGAAAATTGGCAAGCTGGAAGGAAACCGGAAGAAAGGCATCCACAATCTTCCAATTTTCCGTGTTTCCAATCTTTCTCTTTGCATCCGTGTGCATTCTCAACGCTGCGCATAGTGCGCCCGATGTGCCTCTGAACTTCGATGGGTGGGTTACCGATGCGCTCGCGAAGTTGGAGACTGACGGTATTACAGGCGGATTTCATCGACAGACTGCCCCGCTTTCAAGAGCGGAAGTCGCACAAGTTGTCCGACAGTCGGAATCGCGCATACGTGCAGGTATCGTCGTTCCATCTAAGATAGATCGGAAACTCCTTGAAAAGTTGAAACGTGAATTTGGTAGAGAACTTGCAGGTAACGACGGACGGACAATAGGATTTCTCCCGCAACTCCGCGCCACAAAGAAAAAAATAGCACCCGCACTTGAGGCAGGCTTTCATTGGACAGCAGGGCACCTTAAACAGCGGACTGTTCCGCGGTTAATGTTCTATTCTGAATTTGAGGCGCATAATTTTCAGAGTCGTCCGCTTGACGGCACGACTGCGGAGCAACGCCTCGAACGTTGGCGTGGTGGGTACACGGGTGATTTCAAAAGAGGTTATTTGCAGGTAAATAGTATGCACCTTAACCTACTTGTCGGTCGGGACTGGCTCTTCTGGGGCGCGAGCCGGGACAAAGTGGTAGGGATCTCCGATAACTCACCGCCGTTTGATCAGATACGACTTACAAGTACATTCGGGAAACGCCTCAAAGCGACAGCTTTCACAGCACAACTGGATTCAACTTGGTACGACGACGGCACCAAACGCTATTTGGCGAAACGTTATATCAGTGGACACCGGCTTGACTATCAATTCAACGATCGCGTGGAAATCGGTATTGCTGAATGGGTGCTTTACGGTGGTGATGCACAGACGCTGGAGTGGAAGTACGCGAATCCGATCACCTTCTATTACGCGCTACAGTACAACGCGAAGGCTGATGACAACGTCATGTTCGCCTTCGACGCAGCGATCCGTCCTATTGATGGTGTACGCCTCTACGGCGAATGGGTCATTGACGATATTCAATATGTTCCGGGGGCGAACGACCCACACGCTGTTGCATGGCTTTTGGGGTTGACATGGTATCCAGAACAACTCGATCGCCTGCTCGGTATTCATAGCGAGTACGCGCGCGTCAACCGGTGGGCATACACACATCTCGTGCCTGATAATCAGTTTACGCATTTCGGTTATGCAATTGGACATCCCATCGGCACCGATTCGGACACGCTACGACTGTCAGCGTCCTATCAGTTTACGGCTTCCACTGCGGTGGAGGTGCGCACGGTGTTGACGCGTCAGGGTGAAGGTACAATCGCCGATCGGTTTTACGGTGAGGATTTCAAATCACTTCCGTTTCCCACGGGTGTCGTCGCACGAACGATAGAAATTGGTGGACAGTTCTCCTATCGTCCGTTAGATGCGTGGAATATCTTGCTTGCGTACACATGGCACTCTACACAGAATAGCGAACACCGTAAAGGGAAGACAAGCAGCGGACACAGACTCATATTTCAGTTCGGTTATTTGCTGTAGTTATCAGTTATCAGAGAAATGGCTATCGGAAACCGTCAGTTGGCAGTAAACTCATGATTCGGAAGCGTACGCTCTTTCTTATTACGATACCCCTCGCTTTGATCCTTGTATTTGGTGGCATTATCAACCTACACTTGGATTTACGGCTGCTCGCGCTTACACCGAAGATTCTCAAATATAAGCGACTGATCCAGAAATATGCTGTCAAAGAGAATGTGGACTCACGACTTATCTGTGCACTGATTGTGCAGGAATCCGGGTTTGATGAAAAGGCACAAAGTGCTGTGGGGGCACAAGGATTGACACAACTGATGCCCACGACAGCAAAGGAGCTCGGCGTTAAGGATCCGTTGGATGCCGAGCAGAGCATCGCCGGTGCAGCACGACACCTACACACACTCTATCATGCGTTTCCAGAAAGCCAACGGGAGCATCAGCACCGACTGGTATTAGCAAGTTATAACGCGGGTCTCGGCCGCGTTCGGGACGCACAGGCACTTGTCCGCCATCAACAAAAGGCGAATCCATTGCTATGGGAGCCCGTGCGTAAAGCACTCAGCCAACTGACGAAGCGACACGCGTCTATCCATAAACAAGTGTGGGGAAGCGAATTACCTCCCCATGGGTATTTTGAAGGATTTGATGAGACATCAAACTACGTAGAACGCGTGATGCATTATTACGGCAGGATCTGTTTTTATCGAGAAGTGCTGTTTTTCTTATGATGGAAAATCTCGTCTAATTGTTCGGATCGGTAGGCGAAAATTTTCTCTATATCCGGACGCACAAAAAATTTATCGACAATCACATTTCCCCAGACAGCGTATTCAACCGAATCGCCTACAACGACCCCGTTTTCCGTTTCATCAAATGTATGCGTATGCCGCCAGAGTCGATAAGGACCGCGGCGTTGTTCATCAAGAAAAAAATGAGGTGGGTTCCACTCCGTAATCTCGGTCTGCCAGCGCAGTGGAATACCGTGGAGTTTCAACCGATAATCGATAAGTGTTCCAGCAAACATTTCAATTGGGGCAGGCGTTAATATTTCAAGATGGAGCTCTGGCGGCGTAATCGCAGCGAGGTTATGTGCATTAGAAAAGAATTCAAAAACTTCTGTGAGTGGACGCTCAATCGTCCGTTGTGTTTTGAAAAGGAACGTTTTCATTTTTAATGGTTATAAGTTATAAGTTATAAGTTGTCAGTTATCAGTTACAAGAGGTTTTTGATTAAACCATATTCCTCCTGTCTGATAATTGAAAGCGTAGCGTACTGAGTCCTGCTAACCAGTCCTTTAACAACTATTCTTCACCGTTAGATGTTTGTTCGAGTTGTGCAAGGCGTTGGTCTAATTGCTGCTGCTGCTGTCCTAAACGCAACACATATAGCATAAAGACCAACCAAATAACAAGGTAGGCGGCGGCAAGATATTTCAGGCGTTTGCTTTGTCCTTTTTCGAGGACCTCAATTGAACTCAGCACTACCTGTTTCACTATGTCTTCATCCACGGTAGCCTCGGATTTCGAGACTGCTTCTGAAACAGCCGCTGAGACTTTCTCAGGGGTAATATCGACCGGCACTTGGGTTAGGAAAAGAAATAGCCCCAAAACAATCACAAAACTTGCTAAGACCAATATTTTCATCCAGATGCCTCCCTTAAATGTTTCTGCTGCATTATTTCATAACGCGCTTGGGTCTTTTTCACACGATACCGGACGATTAGGAGCAGTGTAAACAGCATAATGCATGCGACCAACGCTACCAGAAATGTATATAGCATTGATGGGGCTATATCAAATTTTGCGCCTCGCTCTGGATGCGCTTCACTTTTCCAGAATTTCGTCGCGAAATGAACAATCGGCACGTCAACGAAAGCAACAACACCGAGAACTGCGGAATAGAGTCTGCGCTTATCATCTTCCAAAGCGGAGCGGAGAATAAAATAGCCGATGTACATAAGCCAAAGAATGAGGGTACTTGTGAGGCGCGGCTCCCAATTCCACCACGTGTTCCAAGCATATCTTGCCCAGATAGGGCCGGAGAGAAGTACAATCGTACAAAAGATAAGACCTAATTCTGCAGAGGCGGACGCTAACAAATCATCGTTTGGTTTTCGTTGGACGAGATACTTAACACTAAAGATACAGTTGATACCAAACGCCAGATAAACAGTTAAGGCTGCAGAGACATGATAGTAAAAAATTTTCTGCACTTCAAGCATCGTGCCTTCAATGCGGGCGTATCCGAAGATGAGATAAAGCGAGATGAAGACGAGGAGTGCGGTGATAACGCCTATAATTTTAGTGCTTAGATTTCCCACAGTGAACTCCCTGTAAGGATTTCGGGACCGTCAGAAAGGATCGCCACTGTATGCTCAAAGAGAGCAGACAACGAACCGTCTGCTGTCGTAATCGTCCAACCGTCTGCGAGCATCTGTACATCGGGGAGTCCAACGTTCACCATGGTTTCAATCGCGAGGACCATGCCAGGTCTTAGGCGTAAACCGCGTCCAGCGACACCGATGCAGGGGACCTCCGGTGCCTCATGGAGATTCCGCCCGATGCCGTGTCCAGCAAAACTCTGGAGTACGGAGAACCCTTCGGACTCCGCACCGTTTTGTAATTTGGAAGAGATGTCCCCGATACGGTTTCCCGACTTCGCTTCAGCAATCGCATCGTAAAGAGAGTTTCGTGTTGCCTCCAGCAGTCGTTCCGCTAATGGCGAGATATTCCCAACTGGAAAAGTGTATGCGTTATCCCCGTGGTACCCCTCAATACTGACAGCCGTATCAATCCCGATAATATCGCCTTCTTTTACAACTTGACTTTTATCAGGAATCCCGTGGATGATGACATCGTTAATTGAGGTACATATCGTGGCGGGATAAGGCTCGTGTTCCGGGAGTTGATAGCCTAAGAAAGAAGAGGTAGCGTTGACTTCAGCAATCGTATCACGTGAGATACGTTCTAAGTCAGCGGTAGATACGCCTGGGGCAATCGCTTCTCCAATACGTTTTAGCACGGTCGCCGCTGCCTTGCCGCTTCGCTTCATCTTCTCGATTTCGACCTTGTTTTTAATCCTAAGTTTATCCATCAGACGATCTGTCCAATCAAGGTATGTGCTGTGGTGCTGTGAATGTGAACGTTAACAACATCGCCGATTTCGCTATCGGCTTTGGGAAATACAGTCGTTTTGAAACCGTCCGTCTTTCCGTGGTATTTATCGGCTTCGCGACGCGATTCACCTTCCACAAGTACTGCGACGGTATCACCGACAGCAGTAGTGTTGATGTCCGCTGAAATCTGTTCTTGGAGTTCAATAATCTGTTTCAGGCGTTCCCCTTTTTCTGTTTCTGGCACATCATCGGGCAGGGATTTGTGTGCAAGCGTTCCTTCACGTTCAGAATACTTGAACATGAACGCCGAATCGTATCGGATGTCCGCCATCATCTGATAGGTCTGCATAAACTCTGCTTCAGTTTCACCACAGAAACCGACGATAATATCGGTGGAAAGGGCAATATCTGGGATGCGTTCCCGGAGTTTCGAGACGAGGGCGCGATATTCCTCTGCGGTGTAAGTGCGGCGCATCCGTTCAAGTACTGCGGTCGAACCCGACTGAAGTGGGAGATGTAGATGCTTACAGACAGTCGGGGAACTTGCCATTGCGTCAATCATACTCTCAGTTGCGTCCGCGGGGTGTGGTGAGGTAAATCGTACACGCGCTAAGCCGTTCACTTCACCGACAGCGTAGAGGAGATCGCCAAAATCGGAACCGTTGTCGCGATAGGAGTTTACGGTCTGACCGAGCAGGACAACCTCTTTGAAACCTTGGTCTACCAATTTTTCGACATCTTCGACGAGAAGTTTCAACGGCAGGCTCCGTTCTCTGCCACGGACGAAGGGAACGATGCAGAAGGTGCACATCTTATCACAGCCGCGCTGAATCGTGAGCCATGCCCGAATGCCTTCTTTTCGGATAGGGGCAATGTCGGCGTAATCCTCGCTTTTGTCTAACCGTAATCCGAGGAACGGATCTCGATCTTTCAAAGAGACGTGTGCCTCCACGCCACCTGTCAGAGAATCAAGTGCTACCGGCAGATTCCGATATGCGTCCGGTCCCATCACAAGATCAACATAAGGTGCTGCGTCTAAGAGTTTGTCTCGGAGATGCTGTGCCATACAACCACAGACCCCGATAATGAGTTCTGGCTGCCGACGTTTGCGATGGTTGAGGTGTTTGAGTCGATTAATGACCTTCGTTTCCGCGTTTTCCCGTATCGCGCAAGTATTGACCAGCACAACATCTGCGTCGTCGATATGCGGCACAGTCCGGTGTCCGCTCTGCGTTAAGATGCCTGCCATTAACTCGCTATCACTGACGTTCATCTGGCAGCCGTAAGTTTCGATGTAGACACGACGCGAGTGTACGTGCGGGACACCCTGTGATTGTTGAGGCGGCGGATGCGGTGCTTCTATTTGCGCATCTTTATTATAAAGTGGGAAAAGCGTCTGGTCTTTCATAATTCTTATATATCCGTGTAATCTTGATGGTAGCCCCACACATCTACAGTGAAAAGATCTCCCGTATATGCGAGGACTCGGTATTTTAACGTGTGCGTTGAACCGGTACCCACTGTAAAAGGTGTCGTCTGTGCGAAGAGATATCCGAACGATGCGTCTTCTGCGTGGAACATCGTCCCACCGTTTGACGGATGCGGGAAGATAGCGACGCCAACCGCTGCTTGCTCGGCAGCAGTGAGTCCGCAGAGTGTCCCCCACGCCGATATATTTCCGTTCACCTCTGACTCACCGATCCGTCCGTCCGCGTCCGCGGCTTTGCGGTACTCCATCTCGACCGCGAGGTAACCGAGTCCTATATCTCCCGCAAATTCGAGCGGTCTACTCGGTGCTTGCAGCGAGATTTCCATGTCCAAGACCTGCACTTCGGTTTGACGCGGATGGACTTCTACGCTACAGGTTTCTATCAGGAACGGCTCTTTGGCATGTTTCCATGTCGTGACAACAGAAAATCTCGCCGAAGCTGCCTCAGTTTCGCGTGTAATTTCATCGTGATTCAGCGGCGCAGCGTTGACGGTTCCGGGCGTGAAACAGATTCCCGGTGGATGCTGATGCCCGATGCTCGTATCGTCCGTCACCACCTGTCCATTGGGTGCATAAAGCGGATGCAGATATGGCGGACGTGACACATCGCCACTATGATAGCAAGTGAGTATCGGTGCGTCGTCTTCTGTGATGGATAATTCTTTTTCGTTAAATTCGTGTAACATAAATGCTATGTGCAAATTATACCACGCATCGCTCTATAATGCAAACGCGATTTAGATTAGATAGGTGAATATTTTGTCAAGAATTAGGGGAGAAATACGTTATTTGATGGATTTCTTATTCCTTCTGTCTGAATGCACGTCGCATTTGGGCGAGTACGCCGCAAATCGCGGATTACCGATGCAACTCAGATTCGGTTGCTATTTGCTGGAAAAATAAGGTATAATTTAAGCACAGCAAAACGACTTATAGTAAGACCCGTAATTAACTATACACTCATTGCAGGCGGGGTTTCAAACCCCGCCTGCAATGGGGAGGTTTGCTGTTCTCTAAAGTGTAAACTTATTTTCGGATTTTACTATAAAAGGAGACAGTCATACATGAAACCGATCATTGGCATCACATTTTTATCCAAGGTTGTAAGTGGTACTTCTAAAAACTATATCCGCGCCATTGAAGCATTCGGCGGTATACCTCACATTCTATATCCCGGTGTATCAGATTCTGAATTCGCTGACATTGATGGACTTTTACTAACAGGTGGCGGCGATATTCATCCAGATAATTTTGACCAAGAGTGGCATCCATCCCTTAAATTTGTTAGTGAAGATCGCGATGAACTGGAGATCCCGCTATGTCGTGAGAAAATAGAGGCGGACATACCCGTCTTTGGTATTTGCCGTGGGATTCAGGTGATGAGCGTTGCAATGGGAGGTAGCCTGTATCAAGATGTGCCTTCCCAAATTAAAGACCCTTTGACTCATCCAGCAAAAGGAAATAGAGAAGATTCCAAACATAAGATCGAAATTGAACACCGCAGCCGGTTAAGCAAGATTGTAGGTAAAAGTGCAGATGAAGTCAATTCAGCTCATCACCAAGCAGTGGATGACATTGGTGAAGGGTTTGTTGTTACCGCGCGATCAGAAGATAAAGTCATTGAGGCAATAGAAAACCCGTTAAAGAAGTTTGTACTTGGGGTGCAATATCACCCTGAACGGATGATCCAGACCACTGAATTTCTCGAACACAGACGTAAACTCTTTGAAGCATTTATTGCGGCTGCATCTCACTAAAAGCTGGCGACTAATGAGAAGCGGTGTGTCAACCCAAGAACACCGAAGGGTACGAGTGCGTAATCGATCTGGAACTGCCGAAGTGTGAGTCCGAAACCGCCTCTAAGCCCCGAAATCGCACCTAAATCGTTGCCGCCGATCCTGTATTTGTAGCCTGCGCGGAGTTGTAAGATATTGCCTATCGTGTAGCCTGCCCCGATGCCTATAGCAATATCGTTGTCGGTGGGACGGATAATGTCCGTTGTTAGGACGCATGCGTCGTCCCAGAGTTTATATGCCGCGCCGACCCTGATGGTGACAGGTAAACCGAAGGCTTCCTCGATAAACTGCACACGGGGTCCGACGTGCTGTGCATTGAACCCCAACGACAGGGGTATGCCAGTGAAGGTGTATAGCCCACCGAGGTCAAAGGCGATACCGGTTCCCGTTTCGTCAGCGATCTGTTCGCGCAAGAATTTTGCATTCGCTCCCAAGGCGAGCGAACTTCCCAAGCTTCGGGCATACGAGAAGATCAGTGCCAGATCATAGGGACGGAAGATAGTCGTCTCGTTCCCTTCCCGATCACGTCCCTGCAATTCACCGAAAGATAAGTAACTCGCGCTTGCACCGACTGTGCCAATACTCCCAAGTGGGAGTGCTACCCCGACGAATTCGTGGTTGATGTCAGCGAACCACTCGTTATGCATGAGCGCGAGTTGTGTTTCTTCAAGGCGTGCGAGACCCGCGGGGTTCCAAAATGAGGCGTACAGGTCATCGGTCGCAGCGACTTGGGATTCTCCCATGCCTATCGCCTTTGCCCCGACCCCGATTTTTAGGAATGTCATGGCGCGGGTGCCGGCGTTTTCATGAATATCTGTGCTATCTGCTGCTGCGGGCAGACACGCGAAAATGAGACCTACAATAAAGGTATATATAAAAAATCGGTTCATTTTTTATTCCTATTGATGACTAAACCGCTGCGGGATTAACAACCTCGATTCCTTCATCAGTATAGCGTTGAAAGTCTGTTACGTTGAAAGTTAGGATATGCTTTACATTGTGCGCAATCATTGACGCAGCCAGCCGTGCATCGTGAACCTGAACCCCTGACACATCATACTTCACGACGAGTTGCCTCCACGCCGGATAGACTGTCGGCGAATCGGGTAGCAAAGGAAAAAGCGTTTCCAAATCTTGCAATAAGTCATCTGCTTCAACTGTTGTCTGTCCAAAACCGTTTCGATCAGTGGGTCGAGTAGATACGTTCCAGAATTCCGCAAAATTTTGTGACGTAGTTCGTAGTTGGTGTTCATTTGCCAACAACTCACGGATAGCAGCCCGAACAATTGGGTAACGTGGATCAGCAGGGAATGAAAATCCCAACAAAACATTGGTGTCAGTCAGATAAATCATAACTATGGATGATCTTCGTATATACCTTCGCGACTCATCGCATAGTCTGATAATGGTGGAAAATCAGGACCGACATATTTCATAAATTTTTTTCCCAATTCATCTGCTAATGCCTCAAATTCCTCAAGAGATAGCTGCGAATTGTTAACTGTCAATACCTCCTCTGTATTTTCAGGAATTCTGAATGACGAAAGTTCATTAGAATGGATATAAACAGTAAGTGCCATTGATTTACCTCCTCATGATGAATTTGCGTCTATTTCTGTCTTTTCATTGCGTTCTTTTTCTAAGATTTCTAAGATTTTTTGCTCACGTTTGCGGATAACAGTGTCTAATTCCTGAAAAATTTCTTCTTGAACTTCTTCTGGAAGTGCCTCTATCCGATTCTCCAGAGAATTGGCAAACTGTCGCCGGTGATGATCAGATAGTGGTTCTGTGAGAATTACCGGTTTACGAAAGCCCGTGGTAATATGGTTTAAATCTTTCTGGATCTCTTTTGTCGCTTTGGCTATCTCAAAAAGTGGGGGTCTGTCAATTGTCGCTAAGCCTTGGTTCTCAGCAAAATCAAGATTGAAGGCACGCTCGTGTTGTTTATCAACTGAATCCTTAAATGTAACTGTCATTTCAAGAGGTGTTTGCTTTAGTTCATCAAATTTACCGGTAACACTCACAAGAAATTGCTCAATCTTCCGACCGGGTTCAAAGTAAGCGATTCCGCTTTTCAAAAATCCTATTTTCTCCAGTGGTATGTCAAGGTTAGGTATAGAAGCAGGAACCGTTTTGAACTGCAGATTATGAGCGGCTCCAGTTCCTACGTTCTCTACACAAAGCATTACAATATTAATATGTGCTTCGTGCGGACGTAGGGAGATTGCAATTTCAGGTGTGTCGTTGGCTTTTAGGAGCCTCCATGTCAAATAGGTATAACAGATTGTGATACCGACAAGCACGACAGTGGCAATCCCGATAACCACACCATTATATTCATTTAACCAATCTATAACTCCCATAATTTACTCCTTGAACCGATGCCTCTCTACGCTAAATCCAAGTCCGGTAACCCTTCAACGATCTGCACCGTCTCCAAACTCACCGTAATGATCTTTCCGATGAGTTTGACGATGTACTGTGGGTCGTCTGCACGGTTCGTGTCATTCACAATACCGCTGCGTTTGTCTATTTTAACACAATATTGATTAATTATCCACTCCAACGCGGAACGGTTGCCGAGACGGTAATCAAACGCCTTTTTGGGGATGCCATCAAGGGTCAGGAAATCGTTGTAGACGAGCGAAGTCTTGTCCTTTGAGAGTTTCATCTTCTCGACGCGCCAATTGAGCGGCACATCAGGATTTTGGATCAGTTTTAGGGCGTATTCGGTTTGGGATTCATAGT
This sequence comes from Candidatus Poribacteria bacterium, assembly GCA_003635255.1. Taxonomy (GTDB): domain Bacteria; phylum Poribacteria; class WGA-4E; order WGA-4E; family WGA-3G; genus WGA-3G. The sequence continues at coordinate 28,201 of PYJC01000070.1, forward strand.
TGACGTGGAGATCTGCCAACCGCGCGCCTGCTTCGGCAAATCCCCAGAAGTCTTTGGCGTAGGGGATGTGTGGCAGATCGCGCTTGAGGTTCGCCTCGTATTTCTCGCGATACGCGGGATGATGCAGGAGTCCGTAGTTGTAGTGGAAGATGTCCCACTTCGTGATGGTGTCGTCTTGGTAGTGCGTTCGGAATTCTGTTAATGCCCAATCGGTGATGTTCTCACGACGGTTTGTGCCGTCTTCGTCGTAGATGTAAAACGGAAAAGATTGTTGTGGATCAGAATATAAGTTCACATCAGGAACAAACCCGCTCACCAAAACAGCAAATTCTTGCCGACCATAGCCGCCAACACAAATCACTCGATTTTCCAATTCCGTATCAGTCGTGGGGAAGATGGAAGGAAAGACGTATACACGTTCAGTCATCATTCGGTGAAAGTAAAGGTTAGATTTCGTGAATGGACGATAAAGTGAAGTCCGTATTTGCTCACGTGAAAAATCAGCGACCTGTCCACTTTTCAATTTCAGTTTCAAACCTGAACTCCAACCGATTTTCTCATCATCAGAAACCACAAAATCATCAACGTCAGCATCTTGATTTTCCCGCCGTTCCCACTTGAATATTTGTTCGTTGTAAGTCTCAATCATGCCTCTCATGTTTTCAGTGAGAGCGTCTTGATTGAAGTTGTAAGCCCAAGCATCGCGATTGGTTTTTACACCGCTGCTATAAGTTTTGAAAATCACATCTACTGCTTCACCTTTTGCTGCTTTTGTCTCTTTAGTCCCCATTGGAATGAAGGAATCAAACTCGGTGTGAAACCCTTCTGTGAGCCATGTGTGTCGTTCATCGGGTTGAATTGTTTGCCACTGAATACCACCAGCGTGTTGGGATTCATTGAGAAAACTGAATTTCTGTTTTTTGTCCCACAAATCGTCGGTACGATAGTAGAAAATGTGGGGTGATTCTGACGAGTTCTCATCCTTTTTGACAAATAGGTTGATACTCACACCTACGCGGATTCCGAACACATTGGCATTGGAAACTTTCAACCCTTTTCGTGCATTTCCACCCAAGTCCAAAATATAGATTGCGTCGCAATCTTCTGCGAGATGTTTGCGCATGCCGTCAAACGCCACACCGTCGAGGAAACTGTTGTTTGTTACAAAAGCGACAACACCTTCGTCCTCAACCCGATCTAATGCCCACCGAATTGCTTTGACATACGGGTCCGAAAGAGCGTTTTTGTTTGTTGCCTTTGAATCATGTGAATACGTTTCCCGCACCCGGGCATCCATCGTCTTATACTTCCGATTTTTGTTGTTATCGTTCTCGTTGACCTGTCCGACATTGTAAGGCGGATTGCCAATCACAACAAACATCTCGGATTCTTTCTGTTTCTCAACGCGTGTGGTATTGGCAGGCGTTAGGAGCTGCAGCTGCCGATCCTCTACCATTTCAAACGTGTCTACCAAGCATAAACCTTCGTAAGGGATATATCGGTTCGTTGCCGTGTAAAACTCGTGTTCAATGTTGAGGCTGGCGATGTAGTAGGGTAGGAGCATTACTTCGTTACACTGGAGTTCTGGTGGGTCGGCGGTGTATTTGCGTTCCAACGCGATGGGATCCAATTCCTGCATGATGCGGACGATGAAATTGCCGGTGCCTACGAAGGGGTCAATGATATTCACTCCGCTATCCGAAAGGGAGCGGTTGAACTCGGTCTGTAGGATCTGCTCGACGCTTTTCACCATGAAATCGACGATCGGTTGCGGTGTATAGACGATGCCGTGTGTGTCTGCTACCTTGACGGAGAAGCCTTGAAAGAATTGCTCGTAGACGGTGTTGAGGAACCCCTGTTTCTGTGAGAAGTCGGTGATGGTCGCGGCGGTCTGTTCGATTGCGATGTAGAACGGGTCTAAACTCTGGAGGAACTGGTTGCGGTCGAATGTCTGTGAGGTGAGTGCGTCGATGACGTTCTCGATTTCGCGGGCGATGATATTGCGGCGTGTGAAATCGGGGTTGTTGAAGACGGTTCGGAAGATCCGTTCGGTCAAGAGGTGCTGGATGAGCATCTCCTCTACAGCGGCGATGGAGAGGTTCGGGTTGATGGAGGTCTGGCACTGTTCATGAAAACTGATAAACGCTTTCTGGAATTGTGGATTGTTTTGGCGTTCGGTTTCGATGAGTGCCGCTAACTGTTCGCCGAGTTCTGGGACAGTCTCTTTGAATTCCGAGACGGCAGTATGCCATGCCGAGATGTTTTCCTCTTGATAGGCGAAGAATGTCTGGAGGACGTTGACGAGGTTTCTCGGTTCAGTGATGTCCAAGTCGAGTTGGAGCTGCCCGTGCTGGTAAAGGAGCGCGTGTGTCGGCGACTGGACGACGATGTTTTTCGTCGGATAGCCTGCGGCGAATTTCTTGTCTGCTTCAGTATAGAGGTTGTCCTGCGTATCCTTTGCTTCCCAATAGCCGTAAGGCAGCCCAAAGGTGTCGACGACTTCGCCATCGGGCCGGATACGTCTATTTGAAGCGGTCTGTCCCGAACCCCCCTGGCCCCCCTTATCATGGGGGAAAGAACGCGTTTTTTCGCAGACGAGGATGAGGTCTGCTTGTTGGCAGTAGTGTTGGAGTAGGTTCTGGAATGCGGTTCGGACTGCGCCTTCGTGTTCCGCACCGATACTGTCGTATTCTTTGAGTTCAGCGTAGTAGTTTTTGATGGGTTTGTGGGTGGGTTTGATGTTCGGATGCGACATATTGCGTCTATTGATGGATAGGTTTTCGATTACAGGCTTTTGTCAGACAAAGTGTTTATGAATTCTTCGAGGGTTTGTGCCTGCATGGCAGTTCGGCGGAGCTGCTTGAGTCGTTGCAAGTCGTCAATGCCTGTTAGGATTGGTTTTAGGTCCGGCATGGAATTTGGTCGGAATCGAAGTTCCAAAACCTCAAGGATACCTTCAATAGTGCTCTCTTTTGCTCCCTTGTGAATTCCTTGTTGATTCGCCTTCTTGATGTTTTCAGTAGACTCCTTTGCGGTATGCTCCTGAAGAATCTTCACAATCATCGGTGCGATCGGTCGAAGTTTTTCTCGTAATTCATCATCGTAAATTGAAAGAAAGATTCCCTTGCTAATATCCATAGGAAACCCATCTACTTGTTCCACACCATCAAGCGCGTAGCGCACCCGTGCAAAGGGTCCGTATCGGTGTCCATTGTGATAAGGCTCTTCTACGCGTAGAAATTCAATGGAATCAACTTTAGGTAAACGTCCTTTCACATCAACGGTCTTATATGTAAGCTCAAGTCTGTCAGCAGGATTCATTTTATGTATTTTCATGAGAGTAGTTCCTCATTATGAAAGCTGCGGCTCTAATAGACATCAAAACGATTTTGGATCCAATTTTCGGGAATATTACCGTAAACAAGAAGTTCTGCATCTCGGAGTGCGCGCACCAAGGTTTCTAGTTCAAGTGTCAAATTAGGTGGACGCGGGGTGCCACCATTTGATGGCGGCTGCACTACTTGCTGCACCAGAAAATGCCCCATATTTCTTGGGTCAATAACACCGAGCAAGAATTCCTGCGATCCATCGTGCTGATAGGACGGTCTCATAGCAGGCGGCAATAGTATTTTTGCAACCTCTTTCACAGGATCCAGAATTTGCACTTCGTCTGGTATCGGATCTGGAATCTCAATTTCATAGATATAAGCAGGATTGATGAACGTAGGGATCACCGTGCTATTTAACACTGCATAGTCCCGTGCCACTGCGTAAGAGCGGGTCATAGAAATAAAAGGTGTGTTGGCAGTACCCCTGGAAATATGATGCATCATGCGGGTAACTGTTAGTGTCAACTCAGGTGTTCTGGCGGTAAACCCCCTTTCTGCTGGATTGTTAAGATACCAATACGTGTTAATCCCTGCGCCTCGGTAAAATATCGGCATTATGTTCCCCGTAGTCTTCACCTATCCTTTTTTAGAGCCTGTGAAATTGCTATCCATCTCCTATTAGTTTAGCACGAATCGTTGAGTTATATCAATTGAATTATCAGGTAGAGGCATCAATACATCAAGCCAGAAAAGGCACCTAATGTGATAACTTTTATTGGTCTGAATCAGGATTGGCAGGATTATGGTTCCCTTTTTGCATGGCAATTGGCACTTGTCTGAATGCACGTCGCTTTTGGGCGAGTACGCCGCAAATCGCGGATTATCACGGATGCCGCAGATAACGCGGATTTTAAACGTTTTCATCGTTTTCATATTGAGAGATTGCTCTTATAAAAACGTTTTAGAATCGACTAATCAGTTGACTCTTCACTGTCCTGTGAATTTTCATAGTAGTATAAAACCTCTTTCAGATCGTGCAAGTGGGTTTCTACAAATCTGATACTCGTTTCCAACTCTCCGAGACACACGGGAACTTCCAAATCGTCTGAATTCATTAATTGATCCCTCAGTTCCTCCATCAGTTTTATACTTCCTGCCGCTGTCCTTGCAAAGTAATCGTACCTCGCTTCACATCCAGGGCAGAGAGCTAGGTATTGGGCTTCGTACTCTTTAGGAAAATGATTTTCGGGAAGTTCATCGTCTTTGAATCTGGTTGTAAGGGCTTCTACTGCCTTAAAATAATACTCACCGTCAGTCTTCTTGAACGGCATTTCTTCCTTACATATCTGGCAGATCATCTCACCTGATTCATTAGTATACCATTCTATTAACGAAGTTCTTTGGTCAATTTCCCTTTTGTCCCGTTCCGTTCGCTCGCGCTTCTCGTATGCTTTTTCTGAAGCATTTTTAACCTGTTCCAAAACCCGTTTTTTTCGTAGTTCAGGATTTCTCACAGTTGACGTTGGAAAATCAGGCTTTGTATTGTTATTTTGGGAACTGTACTGAGATATCACATCATCTACAGGGACCTTTTCAGATTTTAACAACCTGTGTAATTCTGCATATTTCTCAGCTTCCTCACTGGAATCAAAGCCCAGAATCTTAGCCTGCTGGTCTCGCTGGATGTATTCTTCTCTCTGTTCCTTAGCAGTTTTACCAAATTCAACTGCTTTGAGCCACGCTTCACCGGCATCGTGTGGGTAACCTTTAGGCCATGGAAAACCATCTTTTTCGGGAAGATGTTCGCGCGATGCATCACAAGGACACACGAAGGATATAGTATCACCGTCTTTCTGAGGAACCCATAGTCCTTGCCTTAAAATATGAACAAGGCTAGATGCCCCGACACGCTCAGGATAAGATGCACTCTTACGAAATCTGGCTTCCAGACAATTGTCAGGTTGGGAACACATGGTTTGCCATATTAATTTCGCTGCATCTAGTGCTATCATCTTATCAATTTGCGTAAGTCTTGGGACCGAGAAAAGAAAAGTATCAAACTGAGGAATATTGTAATCTTTATTTCTTGATGTATATGTCACGCGTTTACCTAGAGCATCGGTGACCAGATAACTATATTCTGGATGCTCGCTCGGAATTTCTTGTTCAATAGCATCTAGTTCGGTTTGAACACCTATCGCCTTAGCAAACTCTACCAATTTTTCTAAGTCTATGCCGAATTTTTCATACTTTGGTGAAATAGCCAATCTCCGAATTTCTGAATTTTCATCAACGCCAGCAAGGAGAGCGTGGTAAGTTCTCAAGCCTGTATTGTAATAAGGGGTATCCAAAAAGGCCTTGCGTGGGAACCACCAAGTTCCTGATCCTCCTTTGTCTAATTCAAAAATATAGTAATCTTTGAACAAAATTGCTTTATCAGGCTCCTTTTCAACAAGCGCGATAAATCTCTCTAGATCTTGTTTGTGATAGGTCTCGCGAAGTTTAATTGTCCCTTTTACGTACCGTAGGTTCAAAATTGCTTCAATCTCTACAACTTCATCAATTGGACGAACCTTGATAGCTTTAAGGAAGTCTTGGGCTTTCGATTTTTGGCCGTCGTTCTGTCCAGATGAATAAACATCTTTAAGAACATAGGGAAAACGGTCATCGGCCTCCATATCATCGCTTGGAAAGAAGCATTTACCTCCAACTTTGTAGGTGCCGTCACTACAACGGACAATGGGAAAATCGGATAACCGGTTCTTGAGGCTGTTATCCGATGAATACCAGTAAGTGCCAGTCCATCTAAGCCCTAAGAAATCATAAATCAACGCATAAAGAACTTGGTGATCCTCCACACTTTTTGTCGCTAACCATTTTTTTATCATCTCAGGTTGAACAAAGAACATATTTATAAGTTGATCCATGTTCCAATTAGGAATATGCAACGCATCTAAGAAATTATCTATAAACTGGGCATTGGGATCTTGAACAAATCTCCCTTTTTCGTCCCGTCGCTGTGAAAGTTCATCAACTATTAATGGCAGAGAACAATCCTGTCCAAGAAGCATCGCCAGATCTTCATCGCTAATCAAATCTGATAATTCCGTGTTTACTCGATAAAGTCCTGATGCAGCGGCATGGCCACCTCCTTTTGTCGGCGTTAGTTTTTTATTCCGAAATTCATGAACTATTGTATTACGGAGCAGATTATAGAAATCCCACAGCTTGTCCTTTTTATCTAGCGTGTTCTCTTTATTCGGAAGAATCGATAGAAATTGGACTATTAGGTACTTTCTGTCTCTGAGTTTCAGTAGCAATTCTTTCATCAATTCGCAAGTTACCTTCATAAGGTGGAGATTGAAATCATCCTTCTTTGAAATAGTTTCTCGAGCTGGGTTTGTACGGTAAGGTCCATTAAGTATGAAGCGCAAACCAGTTTTTTCTGTTGTTGGAAAAAGCACATGGAGAAATTCGCCATCTATCGGTGAAAGTTGATATTGTTTATCGAGTTTATCAAGTGCGAAAGCAATCTCTACGGGTTTATGTTCCTCGTTCTTCCATGTTGGAATCTTTGAAAAAACCAAATATCCCTTCTCACGTTTTCCATCTTTAATTGTAGTCAACCGAGTATTAGAATCCATTTCATCATCTTCACGGGAATAGCATTCAGATTGATCGCCTACCTCCCAACGAATTTTCCGAATGTTTCGCGTGAATAACAACGTGTTCATGTCCAATTCAAGCAGACATTCTGATATTTGCCGATATGCCTCTTCCTTAGACCTGAATTTATGCTCCTCCACAAAGTTTGGACGCTCGGATTTATGATTGAAGGGAAGAATAATGCAAGTATGAGAATGTGAGAAGCCCTCTGGATATGGGTATTCTTCGATACAATATAGGTCATATATCTTGAAGTGTTCAGCCCCAGAAATGATGATTGGTGTTGCGGTAAAAGCGAAGACAGACTTGAAACCTATACCAAAATGTCCCGTCTTTACAAGGTCTTCACGACTTGTACTCTTGCTGAAATAGGTAATCGCCTTGACATTTTCTTCCTTAAAGGGTTCGCCATTGTGCTCAATCACAAGATCACCCTTTGAGAGTTTGAAAAGCACTTCTGTTGCCTTATAATCATCCGCGTTTTGTAGGAGTTCATACACAAAGTGCGTAGGATCTGAATACATAGAAACCTGATCCCTGCGAGATGATGTATCCTCGCCCAATTGGACCTTGTTATGTTCTGTTATCGCTTTGTAATCACTTGGCATATAGTGTTCTCCTTCACTTTCAAAGTCCATGTGACATAAGTACTCTTGTAATGTCCGGCTTATCTACAAATTATCTTCGGTTGGGTCTACAGTGCTATTTGCTTTGTAAAAGCGTAAAATTGTCTGTATATCGTGCCAATGTCTCTTGCTAAAGCGAATACTCGTTTTCAGTTCACCGAGTTGTAAATGAACTTCTAAATCGTCAGCGTTCATCAGTTCGTTTTTCAGATTTTCCACCGCTCCCGGAACTCGTTTCACAAATTCTTGATACCTTGCAGCACACTCGGGGCATAACGCGAGGAACTGTGCCTCGTGTTCCCTTGTAAAATGTTCATTCGTGAGAGCCTCCACTGCCTCAAAATAGGGTTTCCCTTCACGATTCTTAAAAGGCATCGCCTCCTTACATAATTGGCACTCCATCTCACCTGAATCGCTTGTATATTCTTCTCTAAGTTGAGTTCTTGGGTCAATCGTTCCCCTTGTTGTCCGAACACTCCGAGAGCGGGACTCATAGTTCTTTTTAGGAGCATCGCGAAGCTGTTGCTGCAGTTGACGAGTTCTACGATTGGGGTTACTCACTCGATTCAGTCGATCGCTATCTTCCGTTGGTTTAGGTGGCAGCGGAGACTCACGAATAAAGAATTTTATCCCAGGTGAATCATCAGTTTGCACATTGCCATCACTGTCAACCGCCAAGGCATGGAAAACGTACAAGCCATTTTTAAGAGAACTAATGTCAAACTTCACTGTGTTCCCCGAGTAACCGGTACCTGCCTCTGATGCAGTCTTTATCCCAGACCTTACCGTCAATCCTTTGCACTCGCTCTGCATTCCATCCGCATCTGTTCGCATCAGTTTTACTGAGGAGTATGTTTCGGGATCAGCTGTAGGTTGGATAACGAAAATAGCTACTGAAGATCCACTAGTTTTTCTAGTTTTGTAGGCTATAGTTTCATCTACTGGAATCATTCCATCAGGAATGGTTACTTCAATGATTTTTGTCGGCCCGATAGGGGCGACATCGTCAATATTGTCAACGGAAAATTTTTCTATAACCCCATCTGGCGATATAATCTCCTGACCGTCGGCAATAGCAACGGCACGAATCGTATAAGGCGATGGGTCCAGAGAAACGTCGCGTGCTGCTGGACTATTAGCAGTAATTGTATCATCCAAGGTTGTGGTGTCAACCTCTATAGTCCATTTCCACTGCTCCTGCGCTGGAACGAGGACAGCAGTGCTCTGATCGATTTCTCCGACACTTTGCCATTCGGTGTTTTGACTTTGTTTGACTTCAAACCGTACTTTAGTGATAATAGGAGTAGCGCGTTGCGGCGTATACGCATTAACAATAAGATTACCTTGTGGCGCACCACTATCAGGATTGATCTTTTGTGCTTCATCAATAGTAATAGTTGATACGTTGGGGACCTCGTTCTTAACATGAACCTTGATTTTTGGTGACTCATTGGTTTGCAAATTACCAAATTCGTCTACTGTCAAAGCATGAAACGAGTATAGGCCGTTTTCAAAAGTGCCAACATCAACCGTTATTTCCGAAAGTCCAGCATCAGCGATAAACTCAGTTTTCGCACCATCTGGGGCGGTTTGCACTAATTTCACCGATGAATACGTGTTAGGTGCAGCTGTCGGTTCAATTTTAAAAGTAGCAGCACTCCCACCAACGGTGTAAATTCTGGTTTCCGCATCCAATTTAACCTCTCCATCTGCAGTCGTAACATTAGTAATCAATGTAGGGGGCCATGTTGCTCCAAACTTATCTTTGAGTGCTTTAACCAGCGGAAATGCCTCCGAAACCGTCATACTTCTGATTTCATCAATCATTTTTTCTATGTTAACCATCATTCGCTTGAACCCTTTCGTTAAAAAGTTAAGCATCTTCAAATCTCTGGAATAATACCCTTATTAATCTGATACTAACACCTCTAGAATTCCATAAGCCACTATTTCTGCCTTAATATCGGCTTTCCTAACTGATTCGTCTAATTCCTTAATACGTCGTTCATAACCTGCTTCAGCATTGGCGATTTGGCTGTCACGCATCCGGCGAATTTTTCGATCATCTACTTGCGCACGCCGTGACTCAAGAATAGCAATCCTTTTTCGATGATATCTTGAGAGATTTTCTTTCTGGAAGTTAACCATCTCGCGAGCTGCTCGCTGATGTTTTTTTAGAGCTTCAGACCACAACTCTTGGTGTTGCGTTTCCAACTGTTCCCAAACAGAAGGTTCAATCGGTAGGTGTTCCTCATGATCGATTGCTTCCTTGAGTAGTCTATCAAGATGTGGTGCCAAAACTTGATCTAAAGCGATCGGCTTAAGTTCTAAGTTTTCTTTGCTACCGAGAATGTGCCACAAGTAGATAGAAAATTCGTAGACACCCTCAGGGACTATCTTGTCTTGCACTTTCAATGTAACAACGACATCTTGTTCTATGTTCAAAGTAAGTGCTGCCTGCTTCACCAAAGGATGGGTTGGCATAATCAACACCGCGTCAGGATGTTCCCTTCTGCAATCCGATTCAAAAGTAATCCTTAAGCGGGAATCAGCTCCTTTCAACCAGTTTTCCCATTCTAGATAGATAGGACTCTTTTCTCTGGAAAGTTTTTGGAAATCACGTAACAAGGCAATTCGCGCTTCACCAGAAAGTTGAAGGGTTTTAAGCGGTTTGTCACCACGGATTAATTCCTGCGATGTTCCTAATTTCTGCTGAAGATAAAGCGTCACAAGTCTCTGTATTGACCCTGGCAATAACCAGAAATTGGTAGCCTTCTCAACATCTTTTGCCATTTGATCTTCAGGTAGTTGAACACTGAAAAGTTCCAACTGCTCGGCTTCCAGCCTCTCATTTTCCTGTATTCGTCGAATCTGAGTATCTGCCAACAGATCCAATTTGGTTCTTCGTTCTTCTGGACTCAAGGCATAGTTCTCGGCGATATCCCGTAACTCTGTCGTGATTTTGCCAAGAATTTCCTCGGTTCCGCCTAATGCACTCTCAAATACACCGATGCGAAGCAAGCATCGTTCATAGATGTCGGCATCAACAGTACCCGGTGTGATGAGGTTGAAAATAGTAACACTTTCGCTCTTTTGTCCCCTGCGATCAATACGGCCTATTCGTTGTTCAACCCGCATAGGGTTCCAAGGCAGATCGTAGTTGACGATACAGTCACAAAATTGGTAATCTAATCCTTCGCACCCGACTTCCGAGAAAAGCATAAGGTCAATGCTATCGGTCTCAGATCTCGGCTTCTCAAATCGACGGGTAAGTTTTAGGCGTTCTTCATCCGGTACGCCGCCGTGGATCATTCCGACGCGAAAACCGTCCGCTGCAAGGTGTTTGTAAAGATAGGTGAGCGTGTGGCGAAAACTACTAAAAACCATAATTTTATTATTGGGAAGATTTTGCCTATCTCGGACAATCTGTTGAAGTGCTTCCAGTTTCAAATCCTCCGAGTCAAGATTTTTCGCTCTTTCAAGAAGTACTTGTACATGTTCGCGAATATGCGTAACAAATTCTGCTGAAGGCATCGCATCAACAGCATCAGCTTCTGTCCATTCAAGTTCGTCAAGGTGCCGATTCAAGATATCCTCAAGGAGCGGCTCAAGTCCATGTAGGCAACTCGCCAACTGTCGACGGAGCGTCGTTATCATGAAATTAACACTCTGATTGCCGTGTAGACTGCGGAATATTTCCTTTTGCGTTTCAATCAGTGCCTCATGGAGTTCGTTTTGATCAACAGTTAGTTCAACCCTCACTGTCTGTGGCTTGCGGATGGTGAACTCTCCAATATCGCGGCGACGGGTTCTGTTGATTATGCCAGAAAATGTGTGTAGTGCTTCCATATCAGTGATAAGTTGGACCCGTTCTTCAGGGGTGACACGTTCACTGGCAAGCTGATTTTTAATTCGCTTGAATTCGGGATTATCCTTAAGAATTGTTTGTCCCCACAAGGTACTCGCTGCCTTATCAAGGTCATCTTTTACTGTCTGTGTCCACCCTTTTTCTTGTGCACGCGCAGTATTTACTGCTTGATTGATGAAGGGGTTGGGTTCTCCCATGCGGTTAAAACTCTCCTCATCCAAAATCAGATCGGGACGAAGGACGTTAAGCAGCACGAATAAATCACGACTACGTAGTTGGATAGGCGTAGCAGTCAAGAAAACTGTAGCGTCCGCGTTTTCACAGAAAAAACGAACTGCTTCGTGATTGGCCGTACCCTGATTTCGAATGTGGTGTGCTTCATCAACAATGACGAGGTCAAAGTGGGGTGGTGGATCGAGATCAATAAGTCCCGTCCCACTTTTTCGCCTCCGACTCCCTTCTGGACCATAAAGGAGCGTATTATCTAACAAGGAATAGGGGAGAATTACTTTCTGATGCTGCTCGGGCCATTCACCATCCAAGTGAGTCTCCTTCAGGCAATGTCGTAAAGTTTTTCCATCAAGATGCGTGAAGTTTTCGTCGAACCGTTTCATCTCACGCATCCATTTCTCCTCGGTTACCAGTGCTCGAGGACAGATAATGAGGACAGATTTTAGGTCTTGGCGAGCTTGTAACTCCCGCAGGATTAATCCAGCCTCAATGGTTTTCCCTACGCCAACACTATCGGCGATAAGTAATCTCGGCTGCTCTGCTTTGATAAATTTTAGAACCGGACGATATTGGTACGGAACAAAGTCAATTCGTGCTGTGTTAAGCGAGTACAAACTTGACAAAACTGGGTAGCGGATTTGCAAAGCAGTGAGATAAGCGTGAAACGCATCACACGAAAGATGTTCAAAACCATCAACGCCTTCAAGTTCAACTTCAATCTGTAACTGGGAGGCGTAAAAAATTTGAGATCTTCCATCAACAAAAACATTAATACGGTTTTCGGGGGTTCCTGGCAACACTGCCATCACAGCGCCACGAGTCTCAGGATTTGACTTTAAGAAAACAATTTGACCAGGGACAAATTCTGATGAAGGGTTTGAGGGGTCATTCATATTTCTTATTTTCCTTTTTTATAATTCACTTCATTATGGTAGATGCCGTAACTACTTATACACTTGCCTCGTCAGGGTCATTCAATTCTCGATTTGGATTTTGGTTTGCTTTACATAATTGAACGTTCTTAGGAAAAATCGCGAGCACAGCTCGCTCCTACAGGCGAAAAATATTCACATACATAAAGTGAATAGGTAAAATTGAATGGCCCTGCTTGCCTCGTTATGTGTGTGAACTTGTGAATATGTGTCTCGTGGAGGCACAGGAAACCAACAGCCTATGCTACAAGTGTAAACATATAATGCTGGTCACTTTGTTAATTGGATTATGATGCCTACCCCGCTGATAACAATGTAGGCGAAGGTGCTGATGAGCCCCCAATTGACTTGGAACTTCTTTTTGATTTCTAAAATATCGCCTGGGTAGAGTAGCATCTGCCGCGCTTCGCCTTCAGTAGGGTTGAATGTGAAAGGTGTTTCTATGGTCGTGCCGTCACGACGGTGGATCAAGACTTTTTCACGGTTCGCAGAGGCCTCGAAGCCACCAGCGAGTGCGAGTGCCCGCGCGATGGTCAAAGGACCGCGAACCCGTTGAGCACCCGGTGCGCGAACGTAACCGGTTACATAGATAGGCTCAACTTTAAAGACATTAGGGACGTACAAGACATCACCGTCTGATAAAGATGGAAGTTCGGTGCCGCTTGGCGGCGATTTCCAAAACTGTTCGGGGAGGTTGAATTCGGAAAGTTTTCCGCTTTCTGAGATCTTTACAACCGCGGTCAGATCGGCTTCTCGATCGGGGCCGCTAGCGCGTGCAAGTGCTTGCCTTATGCCAATGTTTCCACGTACAAAAAATTTTCCGGGGTTTTGGACCTGCCCTTGCACCTCAACGACCGCCAGTGGCATAATGTACACCAAATCGTTGATGTCGACGCGGATATCGCGGTAAGGACGGTTTGTTGAGAGGTCGTAGGTTTCAACTTTTTGGCTTGTATCGGTACGAATTAATTGGACACCTTGGCGATCAGCGTTTTCTGCCATACCCCCTGCGAGTGCGATGGCACGGTATAAATCGATATCGGTTTCCGGCGAAATGGTATAACGTCCGGGGGTTTTTACCGCACCGCCGACGAAGACCCCGTTTTCTTGTGACACCAAGGACACCATAATAACCGGGTTGCTAACGTGATTATCGCGGACGAGGAACTCGCGAATCAGATGATTAGCCTTTGTGACCGTAGCCCCGGCAACATCGAACTCGCCGCCGAAGTAGTTGAATTTACCATCCTCACGGACCTGCACGGAATGTGTATATTCCGGCTGTCCGATGACAGCAATTAGAAGGGTATCGCCTTTCTTGATACGGTAAACATCGCTAAAAAGTGTGGGACTTAAAATGAAAAACAGTAAAAGAACACAGGCTTGCAAGCGATAATGGATCATAGTGCCGGCTTGCAAGTTTCGGAAAAAGTAGGTCATAGTGTTTTTCTGAGAAGATGTCATTTCGGATTGTTTGAAAGAATTGATGTAATTTCTTCTCACATAAACCTTTCGACTTGTGTCAACTTGAAGTTTCGTCGTTTTCAAAGAAGGAAAGTTGTTCTGCTGCTGTATCAAATCGTTTGTGGATACCAACCCTTCTGCTGGGCGGTCGCCGCCAATGCTCTTTGACGTAACTACCGTTGCGCCTGCGGTGTGCTCGCACGTGAATCTTCCCTGCCATGCGGACATGCGATCTTGCTTCCTTAATGAGATAGAGCTGCTTGGCTTTCATAGCGACGTGTCTGCGTGTGTTATTCTTCTTTGAGTGAATCGAAATAGGTCTTGAGGCATTCCCGCGCTCGGGGGACTAAATTAACCGGTACAAGGACATCGCCCCACTCAGACTGGTTGGCATTACCTTTCACACCACCGTAATTAGGGACGTCATGACAACGTAAATAGACGGGAATACCATCATCCGCTAAGATGCTTTGGAGGATATTTCCCACTAATTCGTTGGGTACGGATTCAATAGTATACCAGTCTCCGTATTCCGGGATTTCGGTTTGTGCGGCTTGCGGCACGAGATCCACCTGACAATCCGGACATGTTGAGATGGCTTCTTTATATTTAGTGCTGCATTGTGGACAAAACGGCATGGTGTTCTCCTTGTGAGCAGGCGAGGTGTTTTTGATAGGGTGTTCCCCTATGAAACCGCACCAGCAAAAGGGTTAAGATTTTGTAATGCACCACGCCAGGGTGCTTTCAAGTTAAGGGGGTTCTCGTCGTTACGTTTCAGATATTATGGTAACACACACGAGAAAATTTGTCAAAGGTAAAATGGTTGTCAGTTATCAGTTTTCAGTTGTCAGTTTCCAGAGGAATGGCTGTCAGCCGTCAGCCATCAGCAAGTGGGGATTAATGTGGTGTTTAGAATTTCCAGAGACGTAGTGCGGTTTTTCCTAATACCCATTCCCGATCTTCTGGCGTGAAGAAGTCCATCTCATCTCTGACGACCGCCAAGGTTTCAGCATAACTCGCCCGACTCAGGCAGACGGGCCAATCGGTGCCCCACATAATCCGCGAACCGCCAAAGGCGTGATATACTTTTTTAACCTGTTCAAACGTGTCCGCCCACGGGTACCCCGTCTTTGAGATTGACCAAGTATGGCTTATTTTAACATAGACGCGCGGAAACCTCGCGAGATTGAGCAGCAATTCAAGTTTTTCCGGGGCATCCGGTGAGCAGCTCGCCATGTGATCTACCACGACATCAAGATCCGGGTGCTGTTCCAAAAGCGGCACGAGATCTACCAAGCGTTCGGCGCCTGTGAGCATCAGCAACGGCACACCGAGTGCTTCGGCACGGCTGAAGATAGGTGGCATCAGCGATCCTGTAAACCAATCCCCTGCGGGTCCGACAGAAGGACTCAACCGTACGCCGTGGAAACCGTGTTCTTCGGTCCAACGACTGAGGTGGTCTGGTGCCTCTGGATCTTCAGGGTTGATCCGACAAACGCCCATGAATTTATCAGGATACCTTTTCATTGCGTCCGCCGCGTAACTATTATCCCACCGGTAGTGGATGACTTGAACGAGGACGGTTTTTTCAACGTCGTTTGCTGCCATCAATTCCAACAGCATCTCCGCTGTAGCGTCGTCCGTGGGTGGATTTGTTGTCTCTGGTGCCCACGGAAACCGGGGATCGTTTTTCCAAACGTGAACATGCGGATCAATAATTCTCATATTTTTATGACTCCTTCGGTTTTCTGAAGAACCCGTACAGACCTAAAGGTAGACAGTAAAGTAGAATCAGAATGTGCAGGCTAAAGCCCGTGACGGTCGCTACCGCTACCGATGTCCCAAAATGTGTTAGCAACCAGACGAACGGGAACTCTGTTGTCCCGAAGTTGCCAATTGTTTGAACAGGTAACAGGTTAAAAATATTGGTAAATGCGAGTGCGAATAACACCTGAAGCATTGGAACATCAACACCCATTTCGACAACGAGATAGCACTGAAATCCGAAACGGATCACGAGGCACGCTAAGGAGTAGGTCCATACCTCCAGAAACCGCTGATTCGATCGGAATGCCGTTAGTTCTTGAAATACTGCCAACCCCTTGTTAACTACCCACGAAACAGATCGTTTTTCAAGACGTAATAGCGGACTCGCGCATCGGTCAGCGAGTTTCATACAGGCGTTTGGCGCGACAGAAACGAGGACGAAAACTGTAATCAAAGCACTTCCTATTAGAAGGAGCGAGAGATACAGGAACGTCACTGTGAACGAATTCGGGAGTTCATTCCGCAGGAGCCAAACGGTAGCAATCACTAAGCCTATCAGTAATATCAGATCAATCAGACTCGCCACCAGCAGCGAAGCGATTCCCTGTGTTGCGTCTACCTTCTGCCGACGTTGCATCAGATAGACATAAGAGACATCCCCTGTCCGCATCGGGAGGATGTTGCCCCAAAAGGTATGCAACGCTAAAATTGGAAAGAGTTGATAGACCCTGACCTCCAGATCAAGCAGTGCTCGGAACCGTAAGGCTTTCGCTAAGACCAACAAGCAGTAGCATGCGAACCCGATGAAGAGTGCCTCTATAGATAATCGGCTCAGGGTTTGTGGTATCTGTTGAATGTCAATCTCTTTTAAGAGAAAGTAGGCTATGATGACTGCCAGTACCGTCGGTAAGCCGAATTTGGTAACCCGTCGGAATAGTTCTCTGTTCAAAGGCACACTCGCTATAAATGAATTATGGACGATCTGTATACTTTGATAATTTATGGTATACGTTATAAGTTTAAATGTCAAGCGTAAATGGGGAATAGTTATTGGCTTTCAGCAGTCGGTTGTCAGAAAGAATCGGGATTCGGAGATCCCTCCTACAAGAGAATTGGACAATTTTGCTTTCTGGTAAAAAAGATTTGCTTTTTAGATGGATATATTCTATAATGTAAGTCTATCGTATAATTGCTTGATTTCCATAGGAACGTGGTCTCATTTCACTTCATGAAAAACAATCAAGATTCCTCAAAAACATCTACTCGGAAACAGTTCTATTTCCTGACGTTATCCCATACCGTTCTTGATTCCTACGCGACCCTACTATCACACCTACAACCACTCCTGCTGGACAAGTTAGCCACAGCTGCGACACGGAATAGTTTAGCGGGGAACTTCGTTGCAATTTACAGCGTATTTAGTTCATTCGGTCAGATCGTCTTTGGGTGGCTGTCAGATCGGGTGCAGACAGTGCATTTTCTGACAATCGGTGTTGGGTTTAGTGCAATCGGTTTAAGTTTATTGTGGCTTGCGCCCTCCCCTAATGTCGTGTACCTACTGTTAGCTATCGGCGGTATTGGAATTGCCGCCTTCCATCCGCAGGCGACGACTTACGCCGGTGTGCTTGCCTCAGAGGGGCGCGGGATGGGGATCTCCATTTTTCTTACAGGCGGCAACATTGGACGCGCACTCGGTCCGTTGGTCCTGTTGTTCATTCCGTACCGTTTCGGCTTGGAATACCTCGTTTGGGAGATGATACCGGGGCTACTTGTGGCACTGCTGGTGCCGAAAGTCCTGAGATTCGAGAAGGAACTTGATTTAACTGCCTCCACTCGCGGAACGCCAAACGAGGAACGAATCCCGCAAGAACCGCTTTGGACTGTTGCTTCCCCGCGGATGTTGCCACTCATCGTACTCTTCATTATTGCGGCAATCCGAACCGTTACACTCACTGGTATAGAAACCTTTCTTTCTGTCCATTTAGCCGATCAAAACTACTCAGACCAAGGACGTTCTCTGGTCCTCGCGCTCTTTATCTTCGCGGGGTCTATGGGTATTTTGTCAAGTGGGTGGCTTATGAGTCGTATCAACACTTATGTGCTGTTATTGGTATCGCTTCTCGGTGCCCCCCCACTTCTTTACTGGTCGTTGCACACTGACGGGTTTAGTTTTCTCGCGCTCCTCTTTTTAGGCAACGTCATTCTCACGAGTTCCATAACCGTTAACATTGTCCTTGCGCAGATCATGTTGCGCGGACACGAAAGCATCGCCTCCGGTTTGATGATGGGTGCAGCATGGGGTGTCGGCGGATTACTGAATAAAATTGTGGGTGTTCTGGGAGATCAATACGGTTTGCCGATTGTGTTAGACGGATTGGTGATGCTTCCGTTGGTGCTCGCGCCGCTCCTGATCCTGTTACGCGATCAGCCAGACTTGTCGAAGCCGAGTGTGTAAAATCGCCCTTAAAAATTCCATAAAAGACTCAAAAAGTGCGTACTAATCAAATCGCCAAAGAGGAGCGCGTAATCAAGGCGAAATTGGCGAAGTTGGATGCCGATGCCGCTTGTAAGGCGACTGTCGCGGTAGCCGACGCGGATCGCCAACGGTTTGCTAATATGATACTCAACGCCGAGATGCATCTGCCCGCCATAGCGTTGCTGCCACTGATAGGAGAGGATCAGTTCTCGATTGAAAAGCGTGTTGGCATACGCCACCCCGATGTTCCAATTCGCAGGAATGGACTCCTTGGGAGCAGATTCGGTATTCCAAGTTAGGGTTGTCTTTGAAATGTCTTGAAGGTTCATGCCAAAGGAGAGGCTACCGAAGTCTTCCAATCCGAAAAGTGCATTGAAATCCGGTAACCGGATAAGTATGCCTGCATCGAAACCGTATCCCCAACTCCCGTAATTGTAGATGTCGAGATCACCGCCGCTCAGACGTTGTGAAATGAATTTTGTGTTCACACCGACCATAAACTCTGGCGGCACTGAATCCCTACCAAAATTATCCCACCACGATTGACTGACAATCCAACGCGTGGCGAGAGTCAAAACATAAGCGTTTTCACTGTCGTTTAGGTAACCTGTTGGCGTAAAGTCGGATTCTCGGGGTCGATTTTTAGCAAGATTCCGGCGTTCGTCGGCACTTATGTTTGGGTCGAAGGCTGGAATGAGCGGATAGATCGGAATATCATCCACACCTGCCCGAATCCACGAGAGTCCGAGGTTGAGTTTCGGAAGGATTTTCGTGGTGCCGCTGACATAGTTGAACGCGCCTAACCCTGAACGCCGTGCGGCGTGCATGAGACATAATTGATACTTATCGGTAACACTCGCAATACCCGCAGGATTCCAATAGGCAGCGGTTGTATCGTCGGCGATGCTTACATAGGCGCCGCCTAATCCAAGGGCGCGTCCGCCAACACCATTTGTTAAGAAATCGCCGGTATAGTTTTCGGCGACAGCAGGTAAAACCGCGATACAAAAACATCCGATGAGTATGCCAACAAAGTGGATGAAGTCTACTGTGTTAGGTTTTTGTTTTTTGTATTTAATCAATTGGTTTCTCTTTTCGCTTTGTGAACGGCACACGGAGCGTGCCTACTACTTTGCGTCGCGCGCGCAACGAAACCCAACATCGCTACTTAAAAGTGAGGGTTTCTCAGCGAGTCGATTTGCGATGCGGACGCTTTTTGCGTTGAAACTCCATGACCCACCACGTACGACACGTTTTTCTTTGCCTACCCCAACATTCGCAATAACCTGTTGGATGTCTTCAGCACCGGCAATCGGGTTGTCTCGGGGTGCATCTGCGTAAAACTTTCGCTGATACGTATCAAGACACCACTCCGCTACGTTCCCAGACATATCGTGCAACCCATAGCCGTTGGCAGGATATGTTCCGACAGGTGTTGTCCGTTCATCATGCGCGCCAGACTTTGTGTTTTTGTTGTAATTTGCTCTGCTGGTATCAATCGCATTGCCCCACGGATAGTCCTGCGCTATTAATCCGCCTCGTGCGGCTTTCTCCCATTCGGCTTCCGTGGGTAACCGCTTACCTGCCCATTTTGCATACGCCATCGCATCGTGCCAACTGACCTGAACGACCGGGTGCTGATCGGTCGGCGAGGTGCGCGCCGTCGACTTTGGTAGCGGTCGGTGCCCTGTGGCTTCAACAAATCGCTTATATTCCGCAACCGTCACTTCATGTTTATCGATATAGAAGGCATCAAGATAGACGGTATGCACGGGTTTCTCATCGCGTTCACCGTTGTTACTTCCCATTTGGAACTCGCCTGCTGGAATCAGCACCATATCGGGTGCTTGTAAAGAGAGACTCGCGGGAACGCAGAAAGCACTACAGAGTAAAACCGATAAGATGATTTTCATCACTACACTCTATTCAAATCGAAGGTGTTCCAATAGTATTGATACTGCGTCGATTTCCAATCCGTATAAATTTCATCCCAAGCCATCCGATTGAAATGCGGTAAAAGTGAACCTTCTGTGACTGGTTTCGAGCATCCTTGATAGCGGTAATCTACGGAAAGGCGAATCCGATCAGGGCTCTGGTTCGGGAGTGCCTTGTGAACGGCATGACTATGAAAGAAAAGCGCGTCGCCAACCTCGTAATCCGCCCCTACCCAGCAAAGTCCTTCAGTCTCCAAGGGTGCCGTATCTATACCGAGTCCACCTGCGCCAAACGCCGGTTTTACGGGATATATGCCGCCGCGATGCGAGCCAGCGAGTACGATCAATCCACCCATGTCTTTTGGGCAGGTGCCAAGCGGTATCCATGCGGTATAGGTCTCCTCAGTCCCTCGGATATGGATGAAATCCTGGTGTGCGGGCGTTGTGTATTTAGTGTTTTCCGGGAACATAATTCTTCCAATATTCCGCGGATGCACGAGTGTCTTCTCGCCGAAGAGTTTGTCCAACATGTCCAAGATCGCTGGATGGTGTGCGAAGGCGTGGAAGGATTCCAAGCACTGGAATTCGTCTAACACGGGCCAATAGCCGTCATCGCCTTCCATGTAGGGACCGCCGGTGCGAATGCCATCCATGAGTGCTTCCCCACCTTGTGCCCAACCGTGTCGGTGACAGATTTCCAAGAAATCTCGACGCAAGTTAGAGATAGAATCTTCATCAATCAAGCCCTTGAAAAAGAGGTAGCCATCTTGCCTCGCCTGCTCTTGCAGCTTATCGGGTTGATCTAAGAATTCATTTGAAACAGTAAAGGATTCAATCCGTGCCATAAAGTTGCTCCTTACTCACGAAAACAGTTGTAGATGTTAAGGATATTATAGCAACAAAGCGGCTGGTATGTCAACCGTTGTCAGTTGTCAAAGTCAGGATTGAAAATCCTTCTTGCTTGCCACCTGTCCGTTATAGCATTACCGATTAGTTGTAAATCGTTTCAATCTTCTTCAAGAAATTACAATTTATGCACAGTTGCGTTGTCGCAATTTCTTACCCGTAATTTTGGAAATGTGATACAATTCGGGCAGTGTCTCGTGAATATGAAAATGTCCGGACTCATAATGAAAGCGTCCCCTCAATTTTAGGAGAGAATTTATGCTTAGCATCAAACACCTCGAAACGATTCCATTGAACGTGCCTTTCTATCATGAACGGGTCAGTCGACACATGCACCGCGCATTAACGCACGGTGAACGGGTCCACGTTTATCGTGTTGAACTCAGCAACGGTGTTGTCGGCTACGGCGAAAATTTATCAGATGAATCGGCAAATATTGCGCAATTGATCGGACAAAACGCGTTTGCATGTATGAACGATGACAGCGTCGGGTTCGGCATCCAGATGTCGCTTTTTGATGCAGTCGGCAAATCGGTGGATGTGCCTGCCTACAAACTTATCGGACCTAAAGTTCGCGATAGGTGTCCGATTTCGTGGTGGGATATTGATATGCCGCCAGAGGATTGGGTCGCGGAAGTCCAAGAATCGGTGAAACGCGGATACACATCTGCGAAACTGAAAGCGCGTCCGTGGCGCGACATCTTCGCGCAGGTGAACGCCGTTGGCGATGCGGTCCCCGCAGACTATAAGCTCGACATTGATTTCAACGGGTTCCTGCGGACCGCGGATAACGCTATCCCTGTCTTACAGGAGTTAGACAAACACCCAAACGTCGCTATCTATGAGAGTCCGTATTATCTGGGTACGGATGTAGAGGGTGCAGCACGATTGCAGGCGGTTGTTGAAAAACGGATTGTGGAGCATTTCAATGAATCCTGTTTGCACGCGCGATGTTGTGGCGGATTTGTTGTCGGTGGTGGTGTGAACTCGCTGCGGCGAACGAACGCGCTCTGTGCTTCGTTTGAGCAACCCTACTGGCTCCAGATGGTCGGCACGGGGATTACAACGGCGTATTCAGTGCATCTCGGTGCGGTGCTATCGCAAGCGGATCTGCCAGCGATTACGTGTCATGAATTGTGGGAATCGGACCTGCTCGAAACGCGGCTTCTTGTGGTTGAAGGGACAATAGAAGTTTCGGAGGCACCCGGATTAGGTATTACAGTTGACGAGGCAGCATTGACAGAATATCGTGTGGATCCATCTACGCCGACACCGCAGCAGTTGTTCAATCAGACGGATTATACGTGCAGGGTGCATATCCCGAATGAAAGCGGCGGCGAGACTGTCCACGATTTTGATAACGAGGGTGTCTATTATCCGGCGTTTAGTGAAGGCGAGTATCCGGGGTTTGTGCCTGGGGTTTGGATGGAAGTGGTTTGAAGGCGAAGCGATCCTTGATCTAAACAGATGAAGGTTGTTCCTGCATCACAGGAATGACGTAACTCCGAATTGTCAGACCATCTATTATCTCTGTCTCAACGCGCGGTGTGGGATTGTTGCGATGATCAAATACGACATAATATCCTTTCGACACCCCTTCTAATTTGAGATACGCAGCGAGTTGTTTCTTGCCTGCCTGATAATATCTGTTGCCTTCCCATATCTTTGTCTCGACGATGTATTTGCGTTGGCTGTGGGCAATAAGGAGGTCTATCCTTCCGCGTCCGGTTTGCACTTCAAGGAACATATTGGCACCGACGATATGGACAAAATGGTCCAGATAGGTGTAAAGAAGATGTTGACCGATATATTCTTGTGGCGTGTCTGGTACTTGTAAAATACGGAAGCCGACACGTGCGATGAAATCTTGGAAGTTATCAAGGAGTGCTTCTATCTTAATCACACCGTCTGGTGTAAGGTAATCAATGAAATCATCACCGTTTTCTTCAGAGAAGTATTCCCCTTCCAGTCCGTTCAATGTCGGCTTGAACGCTTGCAGAATGCGATGTTGATAGATGGGATTGACAATCTTACACATGCCGTCAGGACCCTTCGTGATTACACCATACATGGAGAGTTCGTCCATAATCTCGTCATCTGGGTTAAAACGCAAACCTCTCTCATAAGAAGCGATTCTCATCAGCATTTTTTCAAATCGGCGATCCCGACGGATATTGGTGAGGAGATGTCTAATGTTGGTATTCCCTTCTTCAAGGAGTTGGGTGTGCGCTTTTGAAAAGTGCACCATCGCAATTGTTTCGTTTTTGGGAACATTCATCTCCTCGGTGAGAATTTGCGCGCACCGATTGACGAGAAATGGTT
The DNA here is from genome assembly GCA_003635255.1 of Candidatus Poribacteria bacterium. GTDB lineage: Bacteria > Poribacteria > WGA-4E > WGA-4E > WGA-3G > WGA-3G. The sequence continues at coordinate 51,722 of PYJC01000070.1, forward strand.
GTCCAGCAGTCTGTTTGTGGATAGCGGTGATAACTTCTGGAACGAAGGCTTGACCTACTTCATTCGTATACTGTTCAAGTAATTCATGGACTTGCGCGAGTGTGAAATTGGGCAAATGGAACTCATCTTGGATGTTGAATGGAGAGATTGACCGGTCGTAGTTGAGCTGCGTAATGTTTTTAACCCCAACAATACCGACGCTATAAGGACATCGGAGACCTGATTGGTCGAGGTAAATGTAGCGGAGCGAGTGAAGGAAACCACGAACAGCGTCTGGCGGAATGGCATCAAACTCGTCAATAATGAGGACAACTTTTTGGGAATTATCATGCTGTGGTAGAAAATTGACCAGCTGCCCAAAGAACTCCATCATTGAAACCTGATTTGTTACCTCTGTGTTATCCAAAAATTGGCATAACGCCTCAGAAGGCGTGGCCCCACGTTTCTCAAAAACGTCTTCAATCTCCTCGCAAAACCTTCTATAGAAAGAGATGTAAAAATCAGAGGCGGAGCAGTCCACATACAACTCGAAATTCAATTGAATTGGGAAATACGCATCTGCTATGAGCGTATTGATAGCGGTGCGGAAGAGGGTCGTCTTGCCGGTCTGTCTCGGTGCGAAGAGAACGATGTATTTGCCTTTTTTTACGCGGTCAACAAAATCCGCAATCTCCTCGGTGCGCGAGACGACGTAGTTCTCTGCAGGATTTACGGGACCTTGGGTTCCAAAAGTTCTCATTTTTCTTTCTCTTGTGGCTTCCTTAGGAGTCTTCGGCGTTTTCGGTGAAGTAGTCGGAATCTACGCGCTTGATTTCATAGGTTTTCTCTACGGAGACACCAACGTTGTGATCTATCATATACCGAGCGAGCTGGCTGCCATTGATAAGAATAACTCTTTTGGAACTTCTTTCCGCAAATTCTTTAGCCGCTGGGTTAAAATCCGAGGTAGTAATGAAAATTCCGTCCTGTACTCCTTCACCGTCTAGTGCTCCCACAAAGTCTCGAACTGGTGGTGCTCCAACATTTCCTTCCCATCGTTTTGCTTGAATATAAACAACATTAAGACCGAGCGGATCCGCTTTAATAATACCATCAATCCCACCATCACCGCTACGTCCCACCGCTTGGGCATCTTCGCGCGAACCGCCATATCCCATTTTGAAGAGGAGATCAATAACGAGTTTCTCAAAAAAAGTGGGGGTGTTGTTCTTAATTTTCTGTAGCAGCTCCGTTGCTAATTCCCTTCTGATCAGCTGATAATTTCTTTCAATAGATTTTTCAGGGGTATTTCTACTATCATCAGAATCTTGCTTAGACACCCCGATTTCTTCACTTACCTGTTCCCGATTAATATCCCTCCGCCCACTTTTTGTTTTCATCATCTTTCCTGATCTTATTAGCGTGCCAGTAACTTTACCTACATGAAAATTAAAAGCCCGAGGTCCGTTTTCACTTTTTAATTTAGCATTCGTTTGTTCATCGGTCAGCGAAAATCGTTCTGCTAATGCCTCTGCTATTTTCCGTTTATGCAACCCACCTACTGGATAATCAAGTTCAAGAAGAGCCGTCTCCACAATACTCTCCGCTGGCAGTTCTATTTCGCATACTTGCTCTGTACTTGGGCTCCAAACTTTTTTTGTCACAGTTTCCATAAAAAATCCCCTTAGATTCAGAAATGTGTTAAAAGTATAACACATTGAACCTATCTGTCAAGGCGTATGTCGCGATCAGAAGATCGCTCCTACAGCGGAAAATCTTGAACGCAAGCCCGGCGAGGTTAAATGAAGTTTCAATAAATAATTGGGTAATGCTATCAAAGACAATGGGTGTAGTTTTTAACCTAAATTCGTCGCATCGTTTTCTAATGCTTCTTACTTCCTACATGGCACTCCGCTGGAGTGCGAGAAGGCTTCCTATCTTTTCTACAGATATGTTGCTCTGCTGGAGCAAAGAGGTCTCTTTACAGATAAAGATTTCTTCACGCCAGAGGCGTGATATGTCTATAGAAATCAAAGGTGTGGGCAGAGGCACTCCAGCGGAGTGCTATGTATGTTGGTGAGGGATCTGTCGGGGTAAAAAACGCCTCTACAACGGAATGTTACCGAAATAATCTTGTAAATCCTTGAATCCTGTAAATCCTGATTCAGACGGTTACCACCCAATATTACCGAATTAAATTCTGAATCCTCATAAAACCTCGCCTACCAACTTTAAGAGAAAACTAATACGGTTGGGAAACTGCACCTACCCGAACTGATACATCTCTTCTAACACCTCAAGGATGTCTGGGGCATCAGAGAGATAGAGATCTTCTGTATGCGCTTTGAGATCATCAGGAATGCTGTGGAGTGCTTCGGCGATGGGACCTGCGATGGCAGCGAGGGTGTCCGCATCACCTCCGAGAGAGATGGCGTTACGCACGGTGTCCTCAAAACTGACGGATTCCAGCGCGCATGTTATCGCTTCTGGGACAGAACCTTGGCAGGTTATATCAAAATCATAATCGGGACGGATTTCGTCTACGGTCTGCGTTAGATCGTAGCCGTATTCGGTCGTGATAACTTGACGGATGTCCTCTGGACGCTCGCCTTGATACGCGAGCCAGATAGTGTGTGTTGTTGCCCGCGCACCTTTCATGCCTTCAGGGTGGTTGTGTGTAATCTCGGTTACCTTGTCGGAGGCGGAGAGTGCAGCATCCAAATCGTTACGGTTCAGGAATGCCGCGGGCGAGACACGCATCGCTGCGCCGTTGCCGTAACTGTTATACGGTTCAGGCGGATCAGCATAGATCCACATACCAAAGTTCCCACCATAACCGGCTCCTGGGTAACGGCAACACCACTTCTGCATTGTCTGTGCTGGCGGAAGGTCGTGAAGTAGCATGTCCGCGACAGCGACAGTGCAGACTGAGTCATCTGTGAAACAGCAATAGTCTCCGAAGAAAGGGAAGTCTTTGGTTTTGATTGGATTTCCCTCGTAGATAGAACCAACAATGTCGCCTATAATCGCACCCAGCATGTTTACTCCTTAAAAAAATGGAAAGTTTTCTCTTTTGTAATTAGAAGATGTTTCTGCAGAATACTTCCTCTGACACAATCAGTCAAGCAAAAACAGTTGAATTTCTTAGGCAATGTGCTATACTATTTTCAAATCCATAGGTGTCAATTTAGGGGTTTTCCACTGTATTTTATAGCAACGTCCCTACAAATGCTGCAGAAACACCCAAGCAAAAACCCCCTACGGGGCTTAGGTTTTTTGGCTATATGCTGCTATAGACATGCTGAAAAAACACCCCAGCAAATAAACCCCTACGGGACTGAAGAGGTTTTTGAAGGATACCTCAAGGTTTCCGCGTAGAATCCAGTTCGGTTAGGAAACCGAACCTACCGGCCTGGGGGCAACAAGGGTTATTTTTTTTAAATTGACACTTATGGTTATACTATTTTCAAATCAGGGCGACACACAAATAGACGAGCGGGCAGGATGTCTCTCACTATGATTCAACGAACACCTTGAGGAAATACAAGAGGATATGCCAATGAAAGTGATTGTAAGCGTAGGGATTGTGTTGGGTCTGCTGATAACCTCTGCCACAGCACAGGTACAAATACCCGCAGAGAAATTGGAAGAGGTTTTAGTTCTCACGCCTGAACAGCAGGCGAAAAATATTGAGATCTGCACCCAAAATTTAATCGCACTCGGCAAGTCCATTCAGGTTTACTTGAAAGAGGAGGGTGATTATCCAGAATGGCTCTCGGACCTTTACCATCCCAAATATCTACCCAACCCAGACGTGCTGATTTGTCCTGCGGATAGACTCGGCGGTAGAGCACTCTTTACACCGAATATAGATCCGAAGATGCCCGTGAGTTACGGGTATCAGTTTCGCCCAGCATACCGAAGAAAGAAAACCGAGGAACGGCTGATGTTTGGGGATGTCGTTCCGCTTATCCGGTGTCGTCACCATCCCAATTTAGGATTGCCTTGCTTGAACTTGAGTTTTGCCTTTAAAATTAGCCGATCCTTGAGTCGTTGGGAAGATGCCCCAGAACAACTCTATGAAACTCCCGAACAAACTATTGCCGCTTTGGAAGCAGGACTTGAACGACAACCACATCATGAACGTTTGTCCTATTATGTCTACCCTTCACTTGCGCGTCTTTACATCAAAACCGGACAAAAGGAAAAGGTTGAGGATCTTATTAAACTTCTCAAATCGACCATGAATCCGAACAGTGCTCGAGATAATTTTACCCTTGGCACGCTGCTTGGACTGATGGATCGGAATGAAGAGGCACTTCAACTTTTTAAGAAATTTGAGGGGCAGACTCCAAATGACCACAATGTCCATCAGAAACTTGCCGAGATTCACGAGAAACTTGGCAACGCTGAATTAGCAAAAGAACATCAACAAAAAGCCGAACCCGTGCCGGTGTTAATTGGAAATCATAAACCCGCGTTGGCATTGGGAAAACCTGTGCCTAACTTTACCGCGACGGACCTTGACGGTAAGCCAATCTCGCTTGAGGAATATCGCGGAAAAGTTGTTTTACTTGACTTCTGGGCTGTGTGGTGCGGTCCGTGTATCGCGGAAATGCCAAACGTCAAAAAGGTTTATGATACGTATAAAGACGAAGGCTTTGACATTATTGGCATCAGCCTTGATACTAATGAAGATAGGCTGCGAGATTACCTGAAAGAAAATGATATTCCTTGGCGACAGGTTTTCAGTGGAAAAGGATGGCAGAGTCCAATAGCACAACAGTATGGCATTCGCGCCATTCCAGCACCGTGGCTCATTGATAGAGATGGCACCTTAATCTCGCAGGAAGCGAGAGGCAAAGCGTTAGAGCAACTCGTAGTAGACGCGCTGAAGGGATAAAATGCGACTGACTTCTCTGATGCTGTGCGGTATTTTTATCCTATTCGGATGCGGTTCTGATGAAACGCCAGTACCGATAGAACAGATGCCGAACTACTTTCCTGATGCTGTTGGAAGCAGATGGGTCTATCGGAACACAGACGGATCGGAGTGGACGCGAGAGATTATCGATGGGACCAACACTCACGGCGTAGGCTATAAGGTTTTTACCTATACGCCACCCGTTTCCGAAACAGAACTTAATCATCTGAAACCGGACGCTTTCCGTGTTGCAGATAGCCAAGTCTTTTTCATTATCGGTGAAAAGATAGACCGCTACGTTCAAAACGAAATCCCAATTTTGGTACAGGATGAATTCGAGGGTTTGGAACTGGATATTACAGTAGCGCCGATCACATATCCCGAATTTGTCTTCTTCCAGTTGCCGTTGACTCCCAGTTTCCAATGGGATGCTTTCAGGACGGATGTCAACGGAAGTATTGTTTTACAAAATCTTGTCCTACTGCAGTTCCCCTTCGAGGTAGACGTGAGTGTTAAGGGAGAGGTCGTTGCCGTAGGCTCACTTGAGACACCTGCGGGACGTTTTGAGGAAACGTATCAGATTGAATATCAGACAGAAATCGCGCGGACGCTTCTTTCCACAGAAGCCGAGACAACGCAACTGCATCAGACGGTATGGTTTGCTCCACATGTAGGGATTGTCAAGATTGAAGATGAACGCGGCGTTACGGAGTTAATTGCGTATACCTTTCCACAAACAATCGAAGAATAGCGTTACGGCGTACGGATTATGCCTACTACTTTTATTCGTTTAACGGCATACGGATTATGCCTACTACTTTTAAATGAAAGTTGTTATCTTAAGCGACAATAAACCGGGGCACTATAAGCAGTCTTTAGGCATTGTGGAAAAATTGCCTGAATGTCAAACGGAATGGCTTGAAGTAGCGTTTCGGCAGAAGTGGCGTGACAATCTTTCGCGCCTCTTTATGTGCATCTTCGGTGGTGTGCCACTCCCTACGTCGCTTATTCACACGCTTCTACGATGGAGCCTCACCTCCGAATCTTATAGCGCGTTGACAAACCTTCAAACCGCTGATATTATCCTCTCAACAGGTTCATCTGTGGCAGCGGTCAATCTGCTTCTCGGTAGGATGCTCGGTGCCAAGACGGTCACGTGTCGGCGACCTTCGCCGTTAGGCGTCCGCAATTTCGATCTCGCCATTCTCCCGATGTTTTCATGGCACGGTAAAAGACCCAAGCAAAATGTATGTAAAACCATCGGTGTGCCGAACCCTATTTCACCGGACATGTTGAACGCTAAACGGGACCGACTGATGCAGACACTCAACCTACCAAACCGTCCACACATCGGACTGCTTATCGGTGGAACAGATCAGCATGAAACTATCACGATTGCTGATGCTGAACAGTTGAACAAAATTTGTGAGGCAGTCGCAACAGAAATGGACGCACAGATATTGGTGACAACTTCCCGTCGGACACCGACAGAAGTGACAAAACATTTGACATCAACACTTAAACATAGTGAATGGTGTCGGCTTTTCATTGAACCAAACACACCTTCAGAACTCAAGGATCCGTATCAAGCCATCCTTGCGCTAAGCGATCTATTGATCGTCACCGCAGATAGTTTTTCGATGGTGTGCGAGGCGGCGAGTAGTGGACATCCGGTTATCGCGCTAACACTATCAGATGAAAATGTGAGAAAACTGAAGCGGTATACGGTTTACCAGTATATGGAACAACATGCCATCGTGAGCCGATGCAGACTTGATGGTTTAAAACAGCAGATCGTTGATGGACTAACCTCGCGTGCGCCGAGTACGCCGCTCCAAGATACCGAGACAGCGGTGCACGCGATTCGTTGTCTAATGGAGAGTGGCTAATCCAGAGAACAGTGGAACTTTTCTTCAGGCTCGGTGTGACAATCCGTACGATATAGTAGTTATAGTAAAACCTATAATTAATTGGGCACTCTCAAACAGTCTGAATCCCTATAACAGGCATTCAGACTGGCACAAACTACCTATGTTTTGTCCAATAGTACCAACATTTCATATTGTTGGAAAAGTGCTTTGCAGGCAGTGGAGACGTGCTGTATGAAAGGATATAAAGGGCTGATGCGTATACCAACGACCTTCTGGTTTCCTTCAAAGCAGACTTTTCCTGGGAGTGCCAAGAAGTCTCTCCTCAACCGTTTCAGACCTCGGCTTTTCAGCATCTCCGTCGCCTTTCGGTGTGCGTTTTTGGTTTTCTCGGAAGCATCTTTAGGGGTCTCCACCGCCTCTATGAACCAGTCTTTCATCCAAATCATCAAGTTATGGGCGAGTTCAGCGAGTAAAAGCAAAACTTGCTGTGCGATCAATCCTGCCTTCCGGTATTTTCGTAAAGACAGTGCCTGATAATCTTGGCAGAAGGAGTTCTCCGGGGCTCCACTGCGTTGGTCATATTCACGCACAAGGTCCTCAAGAGAAGCAGTCGTGTCGG